>PMYD01000036.1 GCA_003171335.1 Phycisphaerales bacterium | reverse complement strand
CCAGAGCACTAAGTCGGAACTGATAAGATGGGCAAAATGATCGCAGCGGGACGATTCCCCGTCAAGGGAGGGGCTGATTCAAAGCGTTATCTAACTTCGGCGTCAGGACTTAGCCGCACGGAGCCCTGCTCATCTCTTGCCCCGCCGCTCCTGGCGCTTGGCGTGTTCGATGCACTGGCGGGCCCACGGCAGCGCGCGCAGCCGCGCCAGGCCGATGGGATGCTTCGCCGAAGTGCACAGGCCGTACGTGCCCTCGGCGATGCGGACCAGGGCCTCGTTGATCTGGCGGAGCTGGTCCACCTCCGTGCTCAACAGGCCGATGCCCATCTCGGCCACCTCGTTTTCGATGGCGGCCTCGATCTCATCGCTGCGGATCTCATCCTTGATCTTCGCCTCGGCCATGCCGCCGTGCAGCCGGCCGATGGTGGCAATGAGCTCGCGGCGCTTGCTCAGCAGCAGCGTGCGGAATTCCTCCAGCTCCTGCTCGCTGAGCGGGCTTTTGCCCTTCTTCACGGGTGCGGCGGCCGGCTCGGCGGCGGCCTGAAACACAACGGCCTCGGGCACGGCCGCGGCCACTTGAGCGGGTGCACCCGAAGCGGCCATGGCGCCGGTCGCCGCGGATATCTCGAACGCATCGGCGAATGAGTCGGGGAGCATTTCTCCCTCCCTACAACATGAGGACCACGATGACGGAACATCAGGATTATATGCGCGTCAGCTCGGCAACCTGCAAGGCCCCCCACCGGCGGAATTGCCGATCGCCGATTTGCGATTGCCGATTTGACCCGCGTAAATGCGGGTTCAATCACACGTCGAAAGAATTTCAGATTTTCTCCGCCAAATACGGAGCAACGTCGAACTCCCGTCGAAGCGCGCCCGCCCATCCGCCTTGTCTTCGCTCCTCCGCGGGCGTATTGTGTTATGTTCAGCCTGGGGGGTTGGCGAGGTGGAGAGCGTCGTTCCATGAGTGGCGTTGCCGTGCAATTGCCGTCGCAGGAGGCGGCGAGGGAAAACTCGAAAATCGTCCGCCGGCTGCTGAAGCTGGCGTGGCGCTACCGCTGGGGATGCGTTCAGGTTCTCTCGCTGCAAGTCGTGCTGCTGTTCATGGGCCTGTTCGGCCTGGGGCTTACCGGCCTGGGCATCGACGTGATCCGCCACGAGGTGCAGACGGGCGCCCGCCTGCCGCACTGGCCGTGGGGGCTCAGGCCGCCGGCCGGCTGGTCGGCCCTGGGGCAGTTGTGGCTGATCGGCGGCGGAATCCTGGTCTTCTCCCTCGCGCGCAATATCCTGTCCGGCTGGTACACCGTCGCCTTGACCGAGCTGCTCCAGGCCAAGATCGTCGTGCAGCTTCGCAGCGAGATCTACGACAAGCTGCAGCGGCTCAGCTTCCGCTTCTTCGACGCCAACACCACCGGCTCGCTGATCAACCGCGTCGCCGGCGATGCCCAGAGCGTGCGGCTGTTCATCGATGGCGTGGTGATGCAGCTCATCATCCTGGGCATCAGCCTGGCGGTGTACCTGACGTACATGCTGCACATCCACGTGGCCTTGACCATCGGCTGCCTGGTGGCCACCACGCCCATGATCTACGTACTGACGCGGCGCTTCTCGCGGGTCGTGCAGCCGGCGTACCGGCGCGAGCGCCAGCTTTTCGACGATGTGGTGCTGGAGGTCAGCGAGACTGTCCAGGGCGTGCAGGTGGTCAAGGGTTTTGCCCGCGAGTCCGAGCGGGCCGCCCGCTTCGCCGAGCGCAACCGCCGGCTCACCGAGCGCAAAGACTGGATCTTCTGGCGCGCCACCACGTACCCGCAGGCCATCGGTTTTCTCACACAGATCAACCTGGCCATCCTCATCGCCTACGGCGGCTACCTGGTGATCCAGGACCGGCTGGAGCTGGGCACCGGGCTGATCGTCTTTACCGGCCTGCTCCAGCAGTTCGCCAGCCAGGTGCAGAACCTGGCCAACGTGGCCAACAGCATGCAGCAGAGCCTCATCGCCGCCACGCGCGTCTTCGAGGTGCTGGACATGCCGCTGGAGATCAAGAGCGGCGCCGCCGCGAAAAGCCTGGGCAAGGCCCGCGGCCAGGTGGAATTCCGGGGCGTCTGCTTCGGCTACCAGCACGATTTCCCCGTGCTGCGCGATATCAGCTTCACCGCCCGTCCGGGCCAGTGCATCGCCATCCTGGGCGCTACCGGCTCGGGCAAGACCACGCTATTAAGCCTGATTCCGCGCTTCTACGATGTGCAGGCCGGGGGCGTGCTGGTGGATGGCATCGACGTCCGCGAGCTGGATGTGGACGACCTGCGGCGCAACATCGGCATCGTCTTTCAGGAGAGTTTCCTCTTCTCCGACACCGTGGCCGACAACATCGCCTTTGGCCACCCCGAGGCTGACCGCCGGCAGGTGGAAAACGCCGCCCGCATCGCCGCCGCCCACCGGTTCATCGAGATGTTGCCCCAAGGCTACGACACCGTGCTCGATGAGGCCGGCTCCGACCTCTCCGGCGGCCAGCGCCAGCGGCTGGCCATCGCCCGCGCGCTGCTGCTGGAGCCGGCGATCCTGCTTTTGGATGATCCCACGGCCGCCATCGACCCGCGGACGGAGGAGGAGATTCTCTCGGCCATGGATTCGGCCATGCAGGGGCGAACCACGTTCGTCATCGCCCACCGGCTCAGCACACTGAAGCGGGCGGATTACATTTTGGTTCTCCAGCGCGGCCGCATTGTCCAGACCGGCACGCACGAGGAGCTGCTGGGCCAGGATGGCCCCTACCGCCTGGCGGCGGCGCTCCAGATCTCCGACGACACGCCCGCGCCGGCCAACGGCCACAGCGCCAAGGCCGTCCAGCCGGCGGATGAGGAGGTGTAAGCGCGCAACATGTTTCGCCGCACCCTCCAATCCCGCCGCGAGTCGGAATTCGGCACCCGTCCGCTGAGCCTGACGTTGGTGCGCCGCATGTTCACGTACCTGCGGCCGTACAAGTCCAACCGGAACTGGCTGCTGGTGATGGTGGTCCTGCGGGCCATCCAGTTGCCGCTGCTGGCGTGGATAATCGGCGCGGCCATCCGCGGGCCCATCGAGCACCACGACCTGCACGGGACGCTGGGCTGGGCGGCCGCGTTTGTCGGCCTGGCGGCCCTGACGCAAGTCACCTTCCACTTCCGCGCCCGGCTGGCCTTGCGCATGGGCGAGTGGGTGGTGCGCGACATGCGGCAGCAATTCTTCGCGCACGTGCTGTCGATGACGATGGCCTTTTTCCACCGCCACAAGGTGGGGCAGATCCTCAGCCGCATCACCAACGACATCGAGGCCATCCGCGTGGGCGTGCAGGATGTGCTGTTCGTCTCCATCGTGCAACTGGGCCAGATGTCGATCGCCTGCCTGGTCATGGCCCATTACAACTGGCGGCTCTTCCTGGTGGTGCTGGCGCTGGCGCCGGTGCTGTGGGTGATCAACCGCCACTTCCACCGCCTGCTCAGCCAGGCCCACCGTAACCTGCACGAGAGCTTCAGCCGCATCACCGCCGCCCTGGCGGAAACCATCAACGGCATCCGCGTGACGCAGGGGTTTGTGCGGCAGGATGTGAACGCCGAGATGTTCGCCGAGCTGGTGGCCGACCACTCGCAATACAACCTGGGCCAGGCCCGCATCAGCGGCGTGTTCCTGCCGCTGCTGGAGTTCAACAGCCAATTCTTCATCGCCGCCCTGCTGGTCGTCGGCGGCTACCTGGCCATCCGCCCGGCCCCGCTGGCCGTGCCGGATGACCTGGTCAATTTCTTCTTCATGGCGGGCGTCTTCTTCAACCCCATCGGCTCCTTAGGCCGCCAGTACGATAGCGCGCTATCGGCCATGGCCGCCGCCGAGCGCGTCTTCCGCGTGCTGGATACCGGGCCGGAATGGAAAGATTCGCCCGACGCCGTGGCGCTCACCGAGCTGCGCGGGCAGGTGGAGTTCCGCCACGTCACCTTCGCTTATGACCCCGGCCGGCCCGTGCTGCACGACATCTGCTTTGCCGTCCAGCCGGGCCAGACCGTCGCCCTGGTGGGCCATACCGGCTGTGGCAAGTCCACGATCGTCAACCTCATCGCCAAGTTCTACCTGCCCCAGGAGGGCCAGGTGCTCATCGATGCGGTGCCCACCCCTCACTTAAGGACCGAGACGCTGCGCTCGCGGCTGGGCATCGTGCAGCAGCAGAATTTCCTCTTCTCCGGCAGCGTGGCCGACAACATCCGCCTGGGCCGCCCCTCGGCCAGCGATGCCCAAATCGTGCAGGCGGCGGGCGAACTGGGCTGCGCCGACCTGATCGAGGCCCTGCCCGAAGGTTTTGAAACCCACGTCGGCGAGAAAGGCGCGGGCCTGTCGCTGGGCCAGCGGCAGCTCGTCTGTTTCGCCCGCGCCATGCTGGCCAACCCGCGGATTCTCCTGCTGGATGAGGCCACCAGCAGCGTCGACGCCATGACCGAGGCGCGAATCCAGCGGGCGTTGGAGCGGCTCATCCGCGGCCGCACCTGCTTCATCGTCGCCCACCGCCTCAGCACCATCCGCCGCGCCGACCTGGTGCTGGTGATCGAGCGCGGCCGCATCATCGAACGCGGCAACCACGAGGAACTACTGGCGATGGATGGCATCTACGCGGATCTGCACAGGCAGTTTGTCAGAAGCACCAGCGAATGAGGGGAAGAACGTTAATCGGTTAATCCGTTAATCGGTTAATCGGAGGGACGGCCCTTTCCCCAGGTGCCACGGCTGTCCGCAGCCGTGCGCTGTGGCGCCTGGAAGAAAGAAACGTTGGCAGGATCCCGCAGAACCTGCCCTTCGCCCGCGGCAGTGAGCGCACGGCTGCGGACAGCCGTGGCACCCCCGAACGATGTCACCCACGTAACTCGTGATGTCCTTCGAACCCGTGATGACTCTCGACGCCAAATGGCTACCTTTTGTGGGTGGACAGACCCGCCGCGCGGTGCGCAGAATGATTTCAATGACCCTCATTCGGGTAATCTTCGCCTCTCTGGCAGGCTTAGCCTTCGCTATGCCCGCCGCGGCGGCGCCGTTGCGGGTGTCCCTGGAGCCGGCCAAGGGCGACTCTTCCGCCCGGCCGTTCGCGATGGCGGTGCTGGCGGTGGAAAATGGATTAGGTAAACCCATCGCGGCGGCGGCTCTAAAACCCGTGCAGGGCGGGCCCACGGTTCTGACTGAGCTGCTCGTGCCGCCGGGCAGCCGGGCGCAATATCGCATCGCCCTGCCGGCCGCCGAGGCGCACCAGGAATATCAAATCCGGTTGCTGGATGCCTACGATGACGGCAGGGCCCCCACGCCGCCCACGGTCCTGGCCGAGACCCAGGCCTCCATCGACTGGCCGCTCGAAACGGTTACCTCATCAGGGCTGATCAGCCCGCAAGCCTACGCGGCCGTGGGTTCGACCGCCGTCGGCTGGCCGGCTTCCCTTCGCCAGCAGGCGTTGATCGCCCTGGCGAGCTTTTTGCTGCTGACCGGCTTTTGCCTGCTGCTGCCCTGGCGGATCGGGCGGCTGATGGGCACGCTGGCCGCTGTCGCCGCCGGCGGCGGATTGCTCTGGTGGCTGTCGAATTCGCCGGCCGCCGCGGCCGTCGAATCGACTACGGGGCATATCACTCAACGAAATGCCGATGGAAGAATCCTCCGCGAAACCATCCTTCGGCTTTCGGCCCGGCGCACGGCAGCCTTTGCCGGCGACCTGGACGACCTGCGACCGCTCTATCAGGATGCCCTGGCGTTCCAGCACGATCGCTCCATTCTTCGCCTGGGCAGCGCCCGCCAGAAGACTCCCGCACTCTCGACCGTGCCCCTTTCATCGGGCCAGGTGCGGCTCTTCGCGGGCTTGCCCCCACCCGGCCGCTCGGCGGCGGCACCCGTTCAAATCAGCGCCAGCCAGGATGTCAATGCGGGCCAATGGGTATTGACGGCCGGCCGCGCTGTGCCGCCGGCGGTGCTGCTGATGGGCGACCGCTTCACCCCCGTCGAAGCCCTCGCCACGGGGCGGCCGCAGACCGTCAAGATCTCACCCGGCCAGCCCCTGGGTCTCCTGCGCCAATCGCCGGGAGATTTTGGATTCGACCCGCAGGCGATGCCTCTCTTTGCCTGGTGGGACCTGCTTCACCGGCGCGTGGACAAGACGTATCTCGTGTGGGCCACAATCCAGGGGGAACAAATGGATCTGGAGGCGGTGGAACTGAAGTAGTTCTTTGTCACACATGAAACGACGGATTGGGTGCCGTGGCTTGCGAAGCGCAGCGTAGCAACCACGCCGTCGTCAACCCACAGCCAGCGTGGTTGCTTCGGTCGCAGTCTGCGCAAACCACGGAGCATTTCGCACGAAGGCATGTGCCGGCCGGCCCGGGCCGACCGCTCCGGGCTGCTGGTTTCTTAACCCCGGCAGGGGTTGGATAGCTCCAGCCCAGGGTTGCCGAGCACGGCGAGGCTACCCTGGGTGGCGTCAACGCAAGTTCCTACCCCGGCAGGGGTTGAATAGCACAACGACGGGCAGAATTGTTCGGGACGCAGGTATTCAACCCCTGCCGGGGTAGGGGGGATAATTGCGTCCGGTTTCCCCGGGTAGGCTCGTCCGCTTCGCGGTCTTCGCCAACCCGGGGCTGGAGCTGTTTCAACCCCTCCGGGGTTGAAGCTAAAGAAGGCATTGTCCGCAAGCGACGTCGCCGCATTTGCCGGCACCTCCTTGACCTTCGTGCAGAATCCTCCACGGCGTCCGTAGCATGAAAGGGCGCGCCAGTCTTCTGATCTATAGCAGTTTTGCTTTGCATGTTTACATCCGGCTGACAAAACAATATAGAAACGGCCGAGAATCGCTAGTTTCGTGAGTCGGCTATGTAACGACCAGACCAGTAACTGGTCTAGCCCCCGCTCTGATCGCACTGAAAAACCTCCTCAACGCCCTTGCCGAACGCCCGCGCCAGGCGGAAGGCCAGGGCCAGGGAGGGCGTGTATTTGCCGGCCTCCAGGGCGATGATCGTCTGGCGGGTCACGCCGACTTTCTCGGCCAGCTCCTGCTGCGTCATCTCCCCGTGGTCGAAGCGCAGCCGGCGAATGCGGTTGGTGATCTCATTCACCGCTGGGCTCCACGTGCCGGCCGTACAGGACCAGGATCACGATGGCCCGCACCCACAGGCACGTGCCCCAGCCAATCATCGTGATCTCGGCCACCGTATGCACGCTGACGGTCTGGCGGTGGCCGAAGGCGTAAACGCCAACCCACACGCCCATGCAGCCTGCACAAAAAGCCAGATACGAGGCGACAAAGCCCGCGATGGAGGCCTTGCGGCAGATGGCCAAGTCCCGCTCATCGGCCTTCTCCTTGCTTCCGATGAACCCGCCAAGGCCGTTGACACCCAGAAACCCAAAGGCCGCCGGGGCGAACTTGATTCCCCAGAAGATCGCTATCACCACCAACGCCCCCAGGCACGCCACGCCCGATGCAATCGCCAGCCAGGCCCGTTTCTGCTCCGCGTTCATTCTTGATTCTCCTCGAATCACGCTCATGTATCATATAGCTTACATAATGTCAATCTAACATTACTATGATCTGGACGTGTTTTCTGAGTTCTGGCACCTTCGGACCCTTCGCCTGTTTGACAACATTTGGCAGGCTATATGCCCATGATGACCAAAAATGGCAGGGAGAAGAATTTCAGCAACGATCGGAACGTCTACCGCCTGCCTTCTAACGAAGAATGTTATTATTTGCTGAATAAGATCTTACGTTGATGCGGAATATTCTTTTCGCAATAGGCTATCCTTGGCACGTCGTTTGCACTACAAAGCATGGAGGGTGCTATTCCTTCTCTTGGCTTTGAAGCCAGGTGATACTTGAAAAGTGCATAGGGTTGCCAGGGAGACAGCCGCGATGTTTCCCGCCAACTGCGGAAATTCCGCAGTTGCCGACGAGTCACGAGTTTCAACTGAGGAGATTCCTCAGTTGCCGAGGTGTTGCCTTGGGAAGTTCCAACTGAGGAAATTCCTCAGTCGAAGAGGCGTTACGCTGGGAAGTTCCGACTGCGGAAATTCCGCAGTTGCCGAGGTGTTGCCTTGGGAAGTTCCAACTGAGGAAATTCCTCAGTTGAATACGTTCACAGACCGGAATCGCAAGCTCTTGTCAATTCGCAATTTGCAATTCGCAATTTGCAATTCTTCACGGCTCGTCGCTGGGCTCTTCCGGATCCCCATTGGCGGCGGCAGGCGCCTGGAGACGCTGGCCGGCGATCTTCCAGGCGTCGACATACTCGGTGGGCAGGTGGCGGTTCTGGAGCTTCCGCATGCGGTGACTGAAGTAGCGGATCACGACTACCGCCGTGCAGAAAATGGAGAAGACCAGCAGTGCGGCGACCACCACGGCCATGGTGCTGAAGAACTCATGAATAGGGTCGTGGGGATCGTGCGGCAGCACGCTGATCTTCGGTGCAAAGCGGCAGACAATGAGCACCATGCCAATAGCTCCTACCATGGCCAACAGGCCCAGGCCCAGTAAGGCAAAGGTGGTTACGCGCCAGAACTCGTCGGTGCTGCGTTTGCTCACCACAGACCCTTACGCGGATTGTAGGGGTCGGTCTGAGCCAGTTGTGCGGCCAGTTCCTTGCCCTTTTCGCTGAGCATCTTGGGGGCAACGATCTTCACCACGGCATATTCATCGCCCCGCTCGCCCTGGGCCGTCCGAACGCCCTTTCCCTTAAGACGCAGACGGACGCCGGAAGTTGCACCGGGCGGAACTTTTAATAGCGTCATGCCGTCCAGGGTCGGCACCTCCACCTTACCGCCCACTAGCGCCTCGGTAACGGTGATGGGCAGGTCGATGTAGATGTCGTTGCCCATCCGCCGGTAATACGGGTGCTCCAGAACGCGGGCCACGATGTACAGGTCGCCCGCCGGCCCGCCGCGCGAGCCAGGCTGGCCTTTGGCGCGCAGGCGGATGCGCGAGCCATCCTGCACGCCCGGCGGAATATGCACCTCGATCCGCTCGGCTGTAAATTGGCCATCATCCGTGGGTTTGGGCACCTGGATGGTGGTGGTCACACCGTTGACGGCCTGGAGAAAGTCCAGCGTGAGCTGGTATTCGACATCCTGCCCGCGGCGCGGCTGGCGCGGCCGCCGAGCGCCGCCGCCCATGGCGCTGAGCAGGTCCTCGATGTCCACTCCCCCGCCGCCGCCCTGGAAGATATCCTCAAAACCACCCGGCCCGCTGGACCACTGGACCCGCTGCCAGCCGGGCCGGCCGCGGCCAGAGGGCTCCTCGACCGGCGGGGCTCCGTGCAAGCCGGCGTGGCCGAGGTAGTCGTACTTCTGGCGCTTGTCCTTGTCCGTCAGGACGTCGTACGCCTCGTGCACCTCGGCGAAGCGCTGAGCGGCATCGGCCGCCTTGTTCACATCCGGATGGTACTTGCGCGCCAGCCGACGGTAGGCCTTCTTGATGTCCTCGGTGCTGGCCGAGCGCGACACACCCAGGATTTCATAATAGTCCCTTTTGGCCATGCAGCCGCTCCGTCATGACCGGCAGATTATATCCCGAGACTGCCGAATCTTACAGGTTTAGCAGGCATGAGGAAACAGGTGGCATGCTCTCACGACGAAGGCCGCCTGGGCGGCCGAGGCGGGTGAGCATGGTCCGCCCGAAAAGGGGCTTGCCCCCTGTCAGCGCCCATGCCCACCCGTCCGGGCCACAAGCGGCCCTGGCGTGAGGGCATGCCACCTCGTAAGGGGCCACCTCGTGAGGGGCGACATGGTGCAGGTACTTACTTGGCGATCACGCGGCCGATGCTGAAGATCGGCAGCAGCAGCGCCATGGCGATGCCGCCCACCAGGAAGCCCATGATGATGATCATGACGGGCTCCATCAGGCTGGTCATGGCCTTGACGCCGATCCGCAGGTCCGCCTCGCAGAATTCACAGATGCGGTTCATCACTTCCGACAGCCTCCCGGCCCGGTCGCCGCAGGCGATCATCTGGGCGATGCCCGAGGGGATGAGCGGGGCGGCCTTGACCTCTTCGGTGAGCGTACGGCCCTCGGCCAGGCGGTCGGCAATCGTCAGCCACATGTCGCGATACAGCAGGTTGCCCGCGACCGAGGCGGTGATGCGAATGGCCGCCAGCATCTCCACCCCGCTGGCGAGCATGGTGCCCAACGTCCGCAGCGAGCGCGAGATATACACCTTGTGGTACAGGGGGCCCAAGAGGGGCAGCTTGATGCGCGCCTGGTTGACCCAGTATTGGCCCGCGCTGGTCGACAGGCCGTACCACGCCAGGGCCACCAGGCCGCCGGCCCCGCCCAGCAGGAGGTACCACTGGTGCTGGAACAGCCGCCCGGCCGCCAGCAGGATGCGCGTCGGCGTGGGCAAAGCGGCCTGCCGGCCGGCGTAGATGGCTTCAAAGCGCGGCAGCACGAAGACCATCATCAGGATCACGATGATGATGCTGAAGCACAGCACGCTGACGGGGTAGAGCATGGCGCCACGAATCTGCTTGCGCATTTCGCGCTGGCTGGCGAGGTAATCGGCCAGCCGGCAGAGCATGGCCGACATCGTGCCGGAGGCCTCGGAGGCGGCCACCATGTTGATGTACAACTCGCCGAAAAGCTTGGTGTGCCGGCGCAGGGCCGTCGAGAGGTCGGAGCCGCCCTGCACTTCGGCGGCGATGTCATTTACCAGGTGCGCCAGGCCCGTATGCCGGGTCTGCTCGGCGATGCCGGTCAGCGCCTCGGTCAGCGGCACGCCGGTCTCGAGCATGACCGCCAATTGGTTGGTCAGCAGCAGCACATCCTCGCCGGTGACGCGGCGAAGGCGTGTGGGCGCCGCCGTCGCCGCCGCCGCGCGGGCGGCCGCGGATTCCGGCTGGATGTCGATGATGGTCCTGCCTTCAGCGCGCAGGGCCTTGCCGGCATCGAGCAGGCTTGGCGCCTCCAGCACGCCGGCGGCCGCGTGGCCGGAGGATTCCCGCACGCGATAGGCGAAGGACGGCATGGGTTGTTCTCTCCTGTCTCGCTAGAGCGCCGTGGCCCGGAAAACTTCTTCGATGGTCGTGATGCCGGCCTTGACCTTGGCCATGCCGTCCTGGCGGAGCGTCACCATGCCGGCGGCGCGGGCCATCTCGCCCAGCTCGGCCACGTTGGGGGCGGCGGTGATCTTTTCGCGCATGGCCTCATCGGGCACCAGCAGCTCGTGAATGCCGATGCGCCCGGTAAAGCCGCTGTTGCGGCATTTGGCGCAGCCCTTGCCGCGCGTCAGCTTGTCGAACTCGCCGCAGGTGCGCTCGACGGCCAGGCGCACGTTGGCCGGCGGGTCATACGGTTCGCGGCAATGCGGGCAGATTTTCCGCACCAGCCGCTGGGCCAGCGCCGCCCGCAGCGAGGCGGCCACCAGGTACGGCTCGACGCCCAGGTTCAGCAGCCGCGTGATGGCGCCGGGGGCGTCGTTGGTGTGCAGCGTGGAGAAGACGCGGTGGCCCGTCAATGCGGACTGCACGGCGATGGTGGCGGTCTCCTGATCGCGAATCTCGCCCACCATGATCACGTCGGGGTCCTGCCGCAACAGGCTGCGGAGGGCCGTGGCAAAGGTAAAACCGATCTTTTCGCTGACCTGGAACTGGTTGATGCCCCCCAGGTTGTACTCGATGGGGTCTTCCACGGTGCAGATGTTCTGCTCGTCGGCGGCCACTTCCGCGAGCACGGCATAGAGCGTGGTGCTCTTGCCCGAGCCGGTGGGACCGGTGACCAGCACCACGCCATTGGGCGATTCCAGGGCCGCCCGGAAGCTCTTGAGCGTTTCGTAGGAGAAGCCCAGCCGCTCCAGGTTCACCAGGATGTTGCGGTTGTCAATGATGCGCATGACCACTTTTTCGCCGTGGCTGGCGGCCATGGTGCTGATGCGCAGGTCGATGGGCCTTGCATCCATCAGCACGTGGATGCCGCCATCCTGGGGCAGCCGGCGCTCGGAGATATCCAGCCGGGCCATGATCTTGATGCGCGAGACGATCGCCGGCAGCATCTTGGCGGGCAGGCGCATCTTTTCGAACAGCCGGCCATCGACGCGAAAGCGGATGCGCACGGAGCCTTCATCGGGCTCCACGTGAACGTCGCTGGCATTCTCGCGCACGGCCGCGGCCACCAGGTAATTCACCAGCTTGATGACCGGGGAGTGGCCGGCGGCCGTCTCGAGATCGGAGATGTCCTCGACCAGCTCCTCGACGAGGTCCAGGTTGCCGCTGCCGACGTCCTCCAGGATGTCGTCGATGACGAACACGTTGGCGCTGGGCATATGGGTTTCCAGCGTCAGGTGGATGTCGCGCGCGGTGGCGCATACGGCCTGCACGGTGCAGCCGGTGATGCGCGCCACTTCCTCCATGAGGAACACGTTGGAGGGCTCGTGCACCGCCAGGGTCAACATGCCGCGGACTTTGAACAGCGGCAGCACCACGTGCTTCTCGACGAACGGCCGGGGCAGAAGCTGAATGACTTTGGGATCCGCCACCTTGGGACTGACACGGACAAAGGGCAGGCCATACCCGCGCGCCACGCAGTTCATGATCTGCTCTTCGGTGCACATGCCCATCTGCACGATGACTTCGCCTAGGAGCAGCTTATGGCCGCTGTCGGCCTGGCGGGCCAGCGCGGACTGGAGCTGCTCGGGCGAAATCTCGCCCTGGGCGACCAGGAGCTGGCCGAGTTGGAGCTTTTCCGCCTGGCGGGCCGAGACCATCTCACAACCCCTTGACTGCTTCGAGGCAGTCGGAAACGGTTTCGAAGGCGTTTTCCAGGCGGGTGATCTCGAAGATCTTGGCCAGGTTGTCGCGCACGCCGGCCAGGGTCAGTTGGCCCGATTGGCCGGCGAGCTTGTCGCGCAGGTCCAGCAACGTCTCCAAAGCCGAGGAGTCCATGAAGGGCACATCGCTCAGGTCCACGACGACATCGCTCACCCTGGCGGCCACCTGCGCCTGGACATCGCGCACCAGCGGCGCCACCGTGTCCTCGGTAATCTCGCCCTTGCATCGCAGGACGGCCGCACGACCGTATTGTTCGACCGTGATGTCCATACTTTTCTCCGATAATGAGGCTGTAGACTGTAGGCTTTAGGCTGCAGGGGCGTAGTTGCAGGTCCAGTTGCCTGCACGATGCCGTGCTATGGCGCGTGAGAGCCAGGAACCTCCACCACACCCGACATCCAAGGCCTGCCACTTCCACTTCATCCTGCCGGCTGCGGCGTGCGGCAAGACCTTCAACCCTATCCCTACAGCCTAAAGCCTACAGCCTAAAGCCTCTCTTCACGCCGCCCCGCTGCGAATCATGCCGCTGATGGCCGAGACCATCGGCTTGGCCTGGCGCAGCTCGGCCATGAAGGTTTCCAGGTCGAGCGAGACCAGGTGGTCCACAAGCTGCGGGTCAAATTGCGTGCCCGCGCAGCGGTGGATTTCGCCAATCACATACGGCAGCGGCAGCGCTTCGCGGTACGTGCGGCTGGAGGTCATGGCGTCAAAGGAGTCCGCCAGGCCGACGATGCGGCCTTCCATGGGGATCTCCTGGTGCAGGAGCCCCTGGGGATAACCCCGTCCATCCAGCCGCTCGTGATGGTACAGCACGCCCGGGATGGCCGGCTTCATCTGGCGGATATTCGCCAGGATGTTGGCGCCGATGACCGGGTGTCGCTTCATGATTTCAAATTCCGCATCCGACAGCTTGCCCGGCTTACAGAGCACGCTTTCGGGCACGCCGATCTTGCCGATGTCGTGCAGCAGGCCCGACAGGTACACGTTTTCCACGACGGCGGCATCGAAGCCGCACATCTCCCCCAGCTTGCGCGAGATCAGGGCCACGCGCTGGGAATGGCCGCAGGTGTACTGGTCCTTGGCGTCGATGGAGGCCGTCAGCACGTGCAAGACCCCCATCAGCAGGTCCTGCATCTCGTCGTACAGGTGGTTGTTGGCCAGGAAGACCGCCACCTGCCCGCCCACCGAGTGGATGAGCTTCATGTCGGCGCTGTCGAACTCGCCTTCCACCTTGTTGATGGTCAGCAGCACGCCCATCGACAGCTCGCCCGCCTCCAGGGGCACCGCCAGCAGGTTATTGACCGCCGGAAACGCGCGGCGCAGCCGCGCCGAAGGCGTGTTGATGATCAGCCCGCGATCGCCGGCGATGCCGGCGCGCTCGGGGGTGGCGGCCATCTTCTCAATCGCGGCCGAAGCTTCCACCGCCGCCGGCACAACCTCGGAGGCCCCCTGGCTACCGGATGGAGTGGCTTTGGTCGGCGACGGCGCCTCAAGCGTGCCGGTCGCGCGCTTGCCCAGCAGTTGAGCCGACAGTTCGCGCAGCCGATCATCCGACAGGTTGATCGTGCCCGCGCGGACCACCCGGCCGGGCCCGCCCTTGATGTTGTCGCTGAGCACGGCCACCGCCGCACGAACGTTGATCACGCTCATCAATTCCGAGCACACCTGGTTGAAGAACTCTTTGGGCTGCGCGTTGAGCTTCATGGCCGCCGACAGCCGGTACAGCAGGCTCAGTTCCTCGTACGTGCTGCCCAGGGTGTTGCTGAACGACGCCAGCTCCTCGCGCGCGACGGCGTTACCGAGCGCCTGGGCCAGCAGCAGTTGCACGATCTGCATCCAGTGCCGCGCCTCGGAGGCCGGATGATTCACCGTGGCGGCGGCAATCTGGGCCATGTACGTCCGATCCAGTTGCTGCCGGTCGCACGCGCGCGCGAACGCCTCGCTGGTTCCCAGATCCTGCGGCAGGAAACACACGCTGGCGATGGCCACCGGGCGGCGGCGATGAATCACCGGCACGATCATCACGGGGCAGCCGGATGCGGCAGTGACAATCCGCGGCGACGAGTCCACCCAGACCTGCTTGATGCCTTCGGCCACGGCGCGGCTCTCGCCGCGCCGAACGCCGCACATCCGCTGGCACAGTTCACAATCGCCCACGCCGGCCAGGAGGCTGCAGCCGGCGGCATCCTGGATAGACAGCCAGAAACCCAGCTCCGCCAACTGGCGGTGCACCTGCTCCAGGGCGCTCCGTACGGTCGGATCCATCAGTATCGTCGTGGACGCGATCGTCATTCGCATCTCCGGGCGGCGACATCGGCGAGAATCTCGTTGGCCTTCTGCAGCACTTCGGCCGGGCTGAAGGGCTTGCTCATGATGGCCGTAATCTGGGCCTCCCGGGTCTGCTCCTCGTCCAGATCAAAACCCCTGGCGGTCAGGAGAATGACCGGCAACCGCTCCGTGGCCGGGTTGGCCCGCAGGCGCCGGCACAGCTCAATGCCGGTCATCATTGGCATCTGGAAATCGGTGATCACCAGGTCCGGCGGCTCCTGCTGGCAGATTTCCAGCGCCTCCTGGCCGTCGGCGGCGGGATGGACGGCAAAGCCGCCCTTCTCCAGCTTGAGCGCCAGCACGTGACGAATATGCGGCTCATCATCCGCAACGACGATGCGTTTGGCACTCATGGTGGTCCCTCCGGGGCCCTCGTGACCCCGCTTGGCAGCCGGCGGCTCTCACCGCACCAGCGGCAGCTCCACGGAAAACGTGCTGCCTTTACCCAGTTCGCTGGCCAGGGAAATCGTCCCGCCGTGCACATCTTCGACAATATGCTTGACCAGGCTGAGTCCCAGGCCGGTGCCCGGGGCCATCTGGCTGTCTTTGCGCACACGATAGAACTTCTCGAACACGCGCTTCTGGTCCTCCGGCGAAATTCCCACGCCGGTGTCCTCGACGCCCAGACAGGCCACGCCGCGCGCCTCATCCACGGCGGTGGAAATCGTGACCCGCCCGCCATCGCGCGTGTACTTGACGGCGTTGGACAACAGGTTCGTCACGACCTGGCTGAGCATGTCGCGGTCGCCATCCACCTGGGCGAACACCGGGGCCAGGCGCTCCACGATCCGCAGGCCGCGGCTCTTGGCCTGCGGGCTGATGACCTCCAGCACTTCCTTCACGATGCCCGTCAGGTCCACCGGCCGCTTGACCACCTTGATCACGCCCGCCTCGATCCGCGAGATATTCAGGATGTTGTCGATCAGCCGGCTGAGACGGTCGGTTTCGCCGGCGATGATCTGGTGAAATTCGCGCTGGGTCTTGGCGTTGTTCTCACCCTCCAGGAGCATTTCCACGTACGCCTTGATGCCCGCCAGCGGCGCGCGCAGCTCGTGCGAGACGGTGGAGACAAACTCCGTCCGCATGCGGGCGATTTCCTTCTCGCGCGTCACATCGGCCAGCAGGATGATCACGCCGGACACCTCATCGCCGCCATCCTCGAAACTCTGCATCGCGGCCTGGAACGTCCGCTCCTGGCCATCCACGCGCGCGATATACTCGACCCCGCGCGGGCGGGGCCGCGAGGAGTGGGACCGTATCTCGTGAATCTGCTCGAGCAGCCGGGGATCGGAAATAACCTTGTCCACCGGGCAGCGGGCCGAGCCGTTTTCCGGCAGGCGAAACAGCCGCCGGGCCACCGGGTTGGCCAGCATCAGTTCGTCATAGCTGTTGATCACCAGCACCGCGTCGGGAATGGCCTGCAAGATGGCTTCCAGGCGACGGCGCTCGGCGGCCACCACCCGGGACTGGATCTGGTGCTGGCCGGTCTCATTGCGCATTTCCTGGACTTCCTGCCGGCAGCGATCCAGCACCGCGTTGAGCGGCCCCAGCACGCCCCGCATCACGCCGGATTCCGGCGCTGCGGCCGGCGCCAGGGCGCCACCGCCGGCCAGCCGCCGCAGGTGCGTGGCAGTGATGACCATGGCGCGCTGCCCCTCAATCCGGCCCAGCAGCAGCAAGCCCGACAGGCTCACCATGGCCAGGGGCAACAGGAGTTGGATGGCCGCCGGCGAGCGATCCCCCAGCAGGCCGATGCGGTCGGCAGCATGGCCGGCCGCGGCCAGGACACCGACCAGGCCGATGAAAACCGAGGTTGATCGATTGCTTCCAAACACCGCACGCCTCCTGGGGCGATGCCATCACGAACCATCACGGCTGGGCCGAATCCGTCGCCAGCATCTGGGCAAAACGATTGCCCGGCTGGATCGCGGCGGCCGCTTTGTAGCACTTGAGGGCCTGCTCGTGCTGCTTGAGCGCATCGTAGCTGCGCCCCAGCAGGCACAGCAGGGTCGGGTTGTCCGGGTGCAGCCGGGCAGCGCCGACGAGCATGCTGTTGGCCTTCTGGTTCTGCCCTTGCTTGAGCAGCACGTAGCCCAGGACCACGGAGGCCTCGGCCTGGGCGGGATCCAGGGCGATCGCCGCCCGCGCCGACGCCATCGCCCGCGTGGCATCCCCCGCCGCCAGGGCCGCCTTGGCCAGACCCACCCAGTGGCTGGCCACGCGCGGTTCCTTGCTCGTCAGTTGCGTAAAGATCTCTTTGGCCTTGGAGGCCTGCTGGTCGGCCAGGTAGCTCTGGCCCAGCATGCTCAGCACCCAGGTGGGCGTTTCATCCTTGGTCCGGGCGACCAACTCTTCCAGTTCGCGGACGGCCTGGGCGTGCTGGCCGGAGAAGTAATAGGCCTTGGCCAGTTGCGATTGAATTTCATTGTTGTCGGGCCACAGCGCATGGGCCCGGCTGTAATACATGGCGGCCTTGTCATGCTTTTCGACCAGCGTGGCCACCTTGCCGGCGGCGGAATACAGGCCCGCCGTCGGATCCATGGTGGGCAGCTTGCTTTCCAGGAGGGCCAAGGCCTCCTCGGCACGGTCCAGACGGACCATGACCTCGACCGTGGCCAACAGGTATGCCTGGTTCTTGGAATCCAGTTCCCCGGCCCGTTCGTACAGCTTCAGGGCTTCGGGATAGTGTTCGCGCCGCTCCTCGACGATCGCCTGCAAGTACACGATGCGCGGCTGGTTGGGGTCCTTGGAGGCAGCCTGCTTGAGGTGCTCATCCGCATCCACGAACTTGCCCTGCTCAATGGCCACGCGGGCCATCAGCAGGCGCGGTTCCAGCAGGTCGGGCGCCAGCTTGAGCGACTCGGCCGCCGAACGTTGGGCGTTCTCGAAGTCGCCGGCGTTGAACTGCTCTTCAGCAACGCCGTTGAGAACGCGGCCGCGGGTCTCGGCCCAGCGGCGCTGGGCCTCGGCCCTGGGCGTCCCCTGATGGGCCATGCATCCTGCAAGACCCATCAGGAGACCCGAAATCATCACGGTCCAGGCATACTTCATAGTTGTCTCCAGGTATCCTTACCCAGGTCACGTGCTCTGCCTAAATTGACAGTTACGGCCAAAAAAATCGTTTGCCGCTCATTCGGCCAACGAGTCCTCATGGGCGGAAACGCTGCCGGACACGCCGTCATTGGACGGCGTGGCGCTGTTCTGGGCATCCGTTGTCGGAGCCGAGGCAGCCGGCTGGGACGCAGCAATGGCGGCCGTCGGAACGAACGGACCGACCTTTGCCGCCACGGCCACGGCCACGGTCTGGCTGGCTGCCGGACCCGTGGTTACATCGGCCACCGGAGCGACCGTCTTAAGGTTGTCCTCGCTGACCTTGGCGGTGGCCGCCGGGGTGAGGCCCGGCACGGCGCCCATACCCAGGGCATCGCGAACCGACTCGGGCAGGACCGTCGGGTCCAGAGGCTTATCGGGCGGAAGCACGATATTCACGTCCAGACCCAGCTCGTTCATCCACATCTTCTGGATGATGTACTCGGACGAGCTGTACCGGGGCTCATGCGCCCAGATGGCTTCGCCGGTGAGCGACTCGCGAAGCGTGATGGCTTCGTGCATGGCAGGCGACATGCTGGCGGCCATGTTCAGATCCCACAGGGCCCAGCAATGGTTGCCGTGGGCGATATGCTCTTTCGCCCAGCCCAGGTGGCACGCGGCCAGACGGTCGCGGGCGTACCAGGACATTTCCTTGCGCATGCCCAGTTCGAAGCGCTGCACATCATCCTTGAGCTGCTCGCTGAGCACGGAGTCGGCGGGAAGCTTGATGATGCGCGGGGTCAGCAGGATGATCACTTCCTGCCGCTTCAGCTCATCGCTCTTCTGGCGGAACAGCCAGCCAACCAGAGGCAGGTTGCCCAGCACGGGCACCTGGCTGCGGCTGACATCGGTCTCATCGCGGAACATGCCGCTGATGACGATGGTGTGGCCATCTTTGACCATCACGTTGGTGGTGCACTGCGTGGTGTTCTCATTGGGAATCGTGATTCCCGACTGGGTGGTCACCGAGCCGGACGAATCCTTCGGGAAGACCTCCATGCGGATGTAGTCATCGTGCCCGACGAACGGCCGCACGTTCAGCGTGGTGCCGACATCGAGGAAGCTGATGCTGGCCGTGGTGCCGCCGGTCTGGGTGGTGGTGCTGGTGTCCTGGTAACCCAGGCGCTGGCCGATGTGGACCTGGCCGAGCTGCTTGTTGATGACCAGCAGCTTGGGATTGGCCACGATGGAGGTGTCGGCCACCCCCTCCAGGGCGTGAATGAACACGGAGGTGTCGCTGCTGAACTCGACGGCGCCATTAAAGCCCTTGGCCAACGGGGCGCTTCCATTCTGGGCGATGGCGACGGGGTCCTTGATACCTGGCGAAAGCGGGCCGAGGGGAGTTTTGGTCCCTTCCATCAGGGTACCGGTTCCCGAAGCCGGGCCGAAGTTGTTGAACGCGCCGATCTTGCAGAAGTCCACGCCGGGGACCTTGGAAAAATCCACGCCCAGGTCCGTTTTGTCATCCAGCGTGACCAGCAGAATGGTCGCCTCGATAAGCACTTGCTGGGGCCGCTGATCGACGGAGGCGATCACTTCCTGGACCCGCTTGATATTGTCTTCATAGTCGCTGACGACCAGCACATCATTGAGGGCGTAGTTCATGCCGCCCGACTTGGTCTCATCGGGGGCGACGCCGGCCTCGGTGTTGGGCGTGACCTTAACCATGCCGTCCTTGCTCATGCAGGGGGCGAGCAGCTTTTCTACATCCTCGGGCTTGGCGTAGTACAGCGTGAAGACCTTGGTGACCAGGTGCTTGCGGGCCTGCTCCATGCTGCTCATTTCCTTGAGCGGGTAGACGTAGATGAAGTTGCCTTCCTCCACGGCCCCCAGCTCGCTGACGCGCAGAATGGCATCCAGCGCCTCGCGCCAGGTGACATTAAAGAGGTCCGCGGTGACCTTGCCGGTGACGTTGCGGCCGGGCACGATGTTCTTCTGGCTGACGTTGGACAACTGGCGCAGCACCTCGCGGATCGGGGCATCCTGCAGGGGCAGGTGCGTGATGATGCCCGACTGGGCATCGATCTGCGGGGTGACCGGCACGCCGCCGGCTTCCTCGCTGCTGGCCGCGGCCAGAACGGTCTGGGGCTCGGGCATGGGGGCCACTTCCACGGGCGCAGCCGCCGGGACCGGGGCCGCCAAAGGCGCTGCCGGCATCCGGTTGGTCGGCGGGGTGGTCGCGGTGGTCTTGCCCATCGAGTTGGCCGATGTCCTGGCCGACTGGCCCCAGGCCAGGTCGGCGCACCAGATCATCGCTCCGACCACCAGCGCCCCTACGAGCACGAGTGGCAATGTCTTGTTCCGACGATGCATATCCATCTCCTTACCAGGTTGCCGGTTGAGTACCGAGCAACGCATCACGATTACGCGCCGCGCCGTACGACGGCCGGCACGCCTCTCCTCAACGATCGCTTCTCATCTCCAGCCGCACCGCCACGCCCTGTTGCGTGATGATGCAGGCTTTGTCCTCGATGCTGGCCACGGTGTACCCCGTATCCACCAGCCGGCTGCCTTCCAGTTGCTTGACGGCATCTCCCACGCCGACCACCAACCCGTTGATGATGGCCGTGGGCCGCGCCCCGGGCAGGATGGACTGCAATTGCAGATGCGCCGCGCTGGTCCTCTCCGCCGGCCGTGCGGCGGCCGCCAGCGGGTACGAGTCCACGCTGACCTTGAACAAATCGCGCGAAACATGCGTGTCGACGTCGAGGGGCTTCTCGCCCCCCGTGGCCGCGGCGCTCTGGGCCGCCGTCGCCGGCACGGCCGGCGCTTCCGCCACCGCCTGGGCCGCGGGCGTGGCCACCGCGCGGCGGGGCAAGGTGCGGCCCAGCAGCAGGCGGATGGCCAGAACCAGCATCACCGTCAGCAGCACGGCCAGGGCGATGCTCTTGCGCCGGTCGGCCCCCAGGGCCGTCTTGAGCCGCTGCACCGCCGCCGGCAGGTTGTTGTTGCCTGGTTCCATCTCAACTCTCAGTGAAATAAATGTTGATCTGCGCCTGCACGTGCAGCAGGCCGGGCGAGTGGCCTTCCGTCACATCCAGCCGCTCCACCCGGCTGAGCCGGGTCATCACGCCCAGCCCCTCCAGAAAAGAGGCCAGGTCGGAGAAGCTGCAATCGAAACGCATTACGATCGGCAGGCAGTCGTACAGCGCCCCGGCGGTCGGGCTGCCCGGCTCGATCACCTGGCCGTGGAACTGGCCGGCCCGGGCCGAGCCGGAAATCTCGCGCAGAAAACCCGCCAGCTCCTGCTGCCGCGGCAGCCGGCGATCGAAATCGCGGAACTGCGCCTTGAGCTGCTCCACCTGCGTGCGCATCTGGGGCACTTTGGCCGCGGTGGCCGCTTCGGCCTCGATCGCCACGTCCACCTTGGAAATCTCGCCGCGCAAGGAGCCCAACTGCCGCTGCAGCGGCTGGTACACGCCCACCAGGAAACCGACCGTCAGCACGGTCAGCACCAGCAGAAAGATCCAGTTATCGCGTATCCATTTCATGATCGTTTGGTCGCCCCATCCCTAGCGGGCCAGCAGGCAACTGACCTCGAAACCCCGCGCTTCGCGGCGGCCCTCATCCAGCATCACGGTCTTCGAGAAACCCATCTGCACATCCGAAAACAGCGGGCTGGCGGACAAGCCGCCCAGAAAATCGGCCACATCCAGGTCATCCGGGGCCACGCCGGCGATGACCACGCGCACGCGCTTCTCCCCGCTGGCTCGTGCGGCTGCCTCCGCCGCCGAGGCCGCCACAATCGGCACGGTCGACTGCACGGCTGGCGCGTGGTGCGCATCCACCGTGGAATATTCCAGGCTGGTCAGCGCGGCCTTTTCCGGCAATACCCTGCCCAGCTCGGCCAGCACGGCGCTGACCGCCAGGCGGCTGCCCAGCTCGCGGCTGATCCGCTGCTTGATGCTGCCCTCGGCGATCTGCGCCTGCAGGGCCGGAATGATCGAAAGTTCGCTGCTCAGCGCAGACTGCTCGTGGTGGCGCTCGGCCAGGGTTTCCCGCGCCTCGGCGATCTGGCGGCGGCTGGAGTAGCCCAGGGCCGACAGAATCAGCACCACCGTTACCAGGAAGGTGGCCTGGCGCTTCACGCGATGACGCCGCACGCGCTGCACGCGCAGCCGCTTAGGCAGGAAGTCGATTGAGTTCATGCCTCACCTCCCGCCGGCTGTTTTTGTCGAACAAGTCGCGTAGCGCCAGGCCGGCGGCCACCGCCCATTCGCTCATGGGGCCGCGGGCATCGGTGCCCAGGTCCACCCGGGACAAATCCACGCCCTGCAGCGGCCGTCCGCAGGTGCAGGGCAGATTGGTCGCCTCGGCCAACTGCTCGCGCAGGCACGGGTCATAGGCCTGGCCCCCCAGCAACATCAGGCTGTCGGCCCGGCCGCCGCGGAAGGTCACCGCGCAGTACCGCAGGCACAGATTCACTTCTTTACCGAGCTCCTCCAGCACCGGCCGCACCGCATCGTGCACGGCCTCGTACACATCGCGCCCGCCGACGGCGGTGGCGGCCACCTCGGGGCCTTCCCAGCCCTGGCGCATCAGCCGCACGCGAAGCTGCCGGGCATCCTCCAGGCTCAGGTGCAGATGGTCGGCCACCGCCTGGTTGAGCCGCGCCCCGCCGATATCGATCCACTTGAGCAGCTTCACCTGCCGGCCGCGGCTGATGAGCACGCGCGTGCCCGACTGGCCGACTTCCGCCAGCACGGTCACCACGCCGGCATCGCCATCGCGCCGCAGGAAGCGCTCCTGGGTGCGGAACAGACACGCCGGTTCGGCGTCGATGCACGTGGGCCGCAGGCCCATGGCATCCAGCAGGGCCACGCGGGCCTCGACCACATCCTCCGTGGTGGCCATCAGCAGCACCTCGCAGCGGCCTTCCCCGCCCTGGTGCACTTCGCCCGCCACCACGTGATGCAGCAGTTCGGGACTGACGGGAAAACCGAATCGCTCGTTGGCCTCCCACTGCACCGCTTTGGCCAGTTCCTCGTCCGACATGGGGGGCAGGCGGACCTGGCGCAGGGCCAGATCCGCAAAGGGCAGGCAGGAGGCGACGCGCCGGCCGTGGAAATGGCCCGCCGACAGCATCTCGCGCACCGCGTCGATCATCATCTGTCGGCGCACGGCCGGGTCGGTCGAGGCGCCGGTGGGCCATTCCCAGCGCGCGGCCGCCACGGCGGACATGGCCTTGCCCACCGCTTCAAGCTGAAGCATGCGGATGCCGTCTTGCCCGATGTCCAACGCGATGGGACCGGGCCGATGTAGCAGCGTGCGAAGCATCGGGTTTCCTGTGCTCGGGGCGACGTCAACGCACCGACGTGGGCCCAGGGCTCAGCGTCGAGCTAAACCGCCGGCCCGACCCAGCCGGCACGCGGGGTGCCGGCAAGCCGAGGCGCTTCGCGGTGGACTGGACGCTGAGCCATCCTTCGTTCTCCTGTTCTCTGGTCATTCAACAACGCGGTTCTCTCACGGGCCTGTGACGGTGATCTTTCCCGTCACCGCGAAGATCTCCAACTTGTAGTTGAAACCCTCGGCGCCCAGGCTGACGGTGCCGCCCTGCAGGGGCGCGCCCAGCGTGTCGAAGGTCAAATTCGGCTGGCCGTTGAAGCTCGCCGTCAGCAGGCTCACCCTGTCGGTGCCGATGGTCGTCTTGAACGGCACCACGAAATTCCGCTTGGTCGTGGGGTGCACCAGCGCCTTGCCGCTGTTGGCATCCTGCACGGTGAAGCTGTCGCCGTTGATGTTAAACGCCACGGTCACCAGCAATTGCGTGGTGATGGCCTGGTTCTGCGCATACTCGATATCCGCCACGGTCTCCTGCATGGCCGCCAGGGCCTGCACATCGCCCGTGGATCCCAGGCGCGGCACGACCATGGTGGCGGCAATGGCGATAATCACCACCGTCGCCAGGATCTCCACCAGCGTAAAGCCACGCCGGCGGAGGACCCGCGCACTAGGGCTTGCTTGTAGCCTCATGATGCACTCCCTCAGCTTTCTTGTCGTCCTGGACGACGGTCACCTTTACTTGCCCGCTGGTCAGCACATCCTGGATCTGGTCCAGCCGGCCATTGATCTTCTGCAGCTCGGCGATCACGTCGTAGCGCTGGGCCACGGCCAGATCGACGGCCACGGGCGGTGAGTGCGCGGCTTTTTCCTCGGCCAGGGCCGTCACCGGCGCCTCGCGCGACCACACGCCCACCACCAGCAACGCCAGCAGGACGGAAAACACCAGCGGCCAGTGCCCCGGCCTGCGGCCTGCGCTGCCGGCCTGGGGGGGCTGCCCAGCTACGTTCGGTGAAGACACGACGGTCTCTTGCTGCTGCATGGCTCTTGTCCTTTCTTCCACTGCCCCGGCTCGCGCCGGGGACATCAGGTCTGCCACTGGAGCACCCGTGCCATAGCGCGGCGGGCGGCATACAGCCGCGACACCTCCGTCGCCGACAGGGCCCGGTTAAAAAACGCCACTTCCTCCAGCCGGCCGGAGAAAAAATTCGTCAGGCCGGCGGAATAGAAACCATAGGGCAGGTACGGCAGGTCGGCGGCATCGCGGCTGCTTTGCGAGGCCGCCAGCACGAGGGGCTCACTGTTGTTGGTCATGCCGCCCGTGTACGCATTCGTACCGGCCAACTGACCGTTGACGTACAGCTTCAGCCCCGCCGGACCGAACGTCACCGTCAGCAGGGTCCAGGCGTCATTCGAAAGCCCAGTGATGCTGATCTTGTTGTCGGCACTGGCGCTCTTCAGGTTGACGTGAATCTGCCCATTTTCCGCGCCAATGGACAGGAAGCCGCCGGTGCCGCGCCCCTGGGCCTCCTTGGAAAGCAGCGCCTCGTTGTTGAACGGGCTGTTGTCGTAGTACCACAGCACGTACGAGCCCTGGGCCACGGCCATGGAGGGATCATGAGCGATGACCACGCGGGTGCGCGAGCCGTCGAATTTGACGGAGGCGCCCGCATCCCCGGTCAGCGCGCCCGTCTGGCCCAACAGCACCGAGCCGGCGTACACGCCCCCGTAGTTGACCATCTGCTCGGCGGCGTAAATGCCGTTAGCGTCGCCCAGCCGCCAGTACATGTGCGGCCCCAGCGAGACCAGCGTCTGGACGAAAGTATTGTCCAGCCGGGCCACGGCCGCGCAGGTCCGCTTGGACGTGCCCAGCACTCCCGCGCCAGTCAGGCGGTACTGGTTGTTGCCGATCGACAGGCTGGAGATCGTGTATGTCGGCCCGCCGGTGCGGCCGGCGTAAGGACCCAGCGGCGTCGTATTGGAGCCGCTCAGCAGGCTGGGATTCTCCGCCAGCAGGCACAGGCCATGGTGCACGCCGCTTTCGGCGGCGTAGGCCAGGTCGATGGCGGCGGCATAGTTGTTGCTGGCGGCCATGCGCACGGAGGTGGTGGCCAGATACGCGGCGGCCAGGCCGGCCACGGCCGCCGAGATGATCAGCAGCAGCAGCAGGGCCACGCCGGAGTGGCGGGCCGCGCCGGCGGCGGTATGGCGAGGATCACGATGCATTGGTCACCTCGCAGGCCGGCAGGCACAGCGTGTACGTACCGGAGTTGTTCACCAGGTTGCTGGTGGCGCTGGCGCGCGGGCGGGCGGTGGAGTTGATGCTCACGGTATGCCCGCCCGAGCCGAATTGGGCCGCAAAGATGACCGCCTGGGTCAGCGGCGCAGCGCCCGAGAAACTGAACATCATGGAGTTCACGTTCACCGCGACGTCGTATTCGGTGATATACGGCGTGCAGCCGGCCAGCGTGCCCAGGATGGACACATCGCTGGATTGGGCCACCGTCAGATCGGCATCCAGTTGTTCCTTGGTTGCCGCGTTCATGTTGGCCGGGAATTTCACCGTCTTGAGGTGCACGGTCCGCTGGCTGGGCAGGTACGTCAGGTAGATCATCTCGTCGGCGTTGATCTGGCCATCGGCGTTCAAATCGCCCATCCACAGCGCCAGCGTGCTGGCACTGGCACCGGTGACCAGCCGGGCCTGCCGCACAAGCCGTTCCAGGTTCGCCATGCTGCACCGGGCGGACTGCAGGCTGTCGTTCTGATCATCCGTGCTGGACTGGGCGTTGGTGACGGCGATGGCCATGCCGGTAACCGTCACGGCGATGATCGACACGATGCTCAAGGCGACCATCATTTCCACAAACGTCAGCCCGCGGCGAACAAAGGCTGGCCTGCCCTGCGAAGCCCGCCCAGGGCGAAGCAGGGAGGCTGGAGGCCGAACGCCGAAGGCCGGAGCCTGCAGTGTGGAGGCTGGAGCAGCCCCGAAGGGGCGAAAGATCGTAGCCGGGGGCGTAAGCCCCCGGAACTCGGCGCCCCTGTAACTCCGGAGCCCTGAAAGGGCGAAAGAGCGGCGCCGCCGGGGCAGGGAAGACGAAACCGCCGCCTGGCCGGCGATGACAGCCGCACCGCCTGTCGCCGCGGAGCCCAACATGTCAGTTCGTTTCAGCACTCTCTTGCTCTTCCAGCTTCTTCGCTTCTCAATTGGTCACATTGCCGTAGACCATGCGCGTCAACGTCGCCAGGTCGTTTCCCCCAGCGCTCACATGCACGATCACGCGGCAGACGTTCATCGGCTGATTCGGGTCCTGCCCGGTCAGGCGGATATAGTCCACCTGCGCTGAGCGCGCCAGTTGCGCCGCCAGCGGGTCGGCGGCCTTGGTTTGAAGGTTGGGGTGAATGCTGCCGGCCGCCTCGCTCAGCCCGCTGTAGTCGTCGACGTTGTCCAGGCCGGCGCGGTTGGCGAACGATTCCCCGGCATCCGGCCCCGGCGTGGTGTAACCGTTGGGGTCGAAGAACGGGCGGGAGAGAATCTCTTCCATGAGGTCCTGCGCCAGTTCCAGGGCCACGGCCTGGCGTGCGGCCATCTGCTGGCAGCGTGCGGCGGCGGAGAACGGAATCACCACGGCCGAGACCACGCACGTCAGCAGGCTGGCCGCCAGCAGGGCCTCCACCAGCGTAAAGCCGCTGTGGCACAGCCGCCCTCGGCTGTGCGATGTTTCGCCCAGCCTGGGCGTTGCGCGCAACCAGCCGGCCTGGCCGCACAGCTTGCCAGCCTGCCGGCCGGCCGCCGCGAGTTTTAACGCGACGCCAGCCATGACCGCCTTTCCCATCACCGCAGGTGAATCAATAATCGAAGTAGCGCGTGCCCGCGTCATCCTGGCCGGAGTTGTCCGGCTTGAAGGTGAGCGTGGCGGGCTGATACACCCAGCCGAACTGGTCGCTGGGCGCTGTGGGGAAGGCGGCGCCATCATCGATGACCAATACGGTGTTCTTGCTGTTCATTGGGTTGTCGGGGGCCTTCAGCCAGTACGGCCCGTAGGCATAGCCGGCCGTGCCAAGCGGCTTGACCGCGCCGGTTTCATCTGACGCCATCGTCATCTGGTTGACGAAGGTCGCGCTGTCGGGCTTGCCGCCGCCGGCGGGATAGCCGGGGGCGAAATCGTTGTGCTGGGCGGCGTACACGCCCAGGTGATTTCGCGTGGCCCGCAGGTCCTGCGCCAACGCGGTGGATCGGGCCATCGCCGAAGCCGAGGAGGCCTGCGGCACCACGATCGCCGCCAGGATCCCCAGGATCAGGATGACGACCATCAGCTCGATGAGCGTGAAAGCCTTGGCCGTTTTCATGGTCGCCGGCTCGCTTTGTGGTCTGAATTCGATCATTTCGGTCCCTCAAGAAGCCGGCCCGGGCCGGCCAGGTGGCCGCCCGGGCCGGGCTTCAACTTAGACTCCTCGGACTCCTCGTTCCTGAGTTCGCGTTAGTACAGGGTGGCGATATCGCCGCCCGTCGGGTCCTTGCCCAAACCCTTGAACTGGCCCATCGTCGTGTCAAACCACCAGCCGCCGTCGCCGGGCATAGCGTTGGCAACCGTCACCTTCACGCTGTTGTTCACGAACGGATTGATCGGGGACTTCTGGAGATAGGGACCAAAGTGGGGGTTGACAGTGGTAGCCACTTTCGCGCCCGTCCCGTCCGTAACCGCCTCCAACTGGCCGAAAAGGTCAACAGTGCCGCCAGTCGCGATGTCCTGGTCGGGCGAGCGATCGCCATGCTGCAGCTTGTACAGCTCGATCTGGGAGCGGACCGTCTGCAGGTCGCTCGTCAGGCTGGACAGCCGAGCATTGCTGGACGCCTCTGTGAACTGCGGGATCACGATCGCCGCCAAGATGCCCAGGATGATGACCACGATCAAAATCTCAACCAGAGTGAAGCCTGAATTCCTACGCATGTGTTTCTCCTCCGTCGTTTCTGTGGCCCCGGGGGGCCAGGTTAAGGGTTTTCTTCACTTGTCAAATTCGCGGCCCGGGCACCCAAACGCCCGAGGCTCCTGTACGACCGGTGCAAACGCTTAAGACTTGCTTATTTCGCACAACCTTCGGCTCCTCGCCCACTTGTGTCGCCCACCTCCTTGCCGCCCGATCCGGCAACCCTCCGGTTTCTCACTTCCTCACTGCCAACTTCCCCCCGGCTCTATCGACCGCCAGGGTGAACACCTTAAGCAACTTCAAATTTGCCGGCGGCCATCCGCCGCCCGGCGCATCGGACGCGCCTAGCCGGCATCGAGTACGCCAGCATTAGCGACCGTAGAATACGAATTCAAAGCAGGCAAATCGGGCGAGAGGGGAAAGGCGGGAAAAATGAAAGGAGGGACCTGAAGGAGAGCCCCCCCAGGGGCGACTGACCATTAGCCACGGGCGCAAGCCCGTGGAAAAGAACGCCCCGATTTCCTCTGGAGCCCTTCAGGGCGATTGAAGGCCCGAAGCCGGGATGGCGCTATTCGTTATTCTTGTGCGACCCGCCGCGATGCCCCAGCCCCGGAAGCATTCAATCGCCCTCCGGGCTCTTGCGCGAGGGCCACTCACGTCCACGGGCTTGCGCCCGTGGCTAATGGTCATACGCCCTGGGGGCTAGGGAAAAGCAACCTCTTTCATCAGCTCCCCCGGCCGCTCGATCACCACCTGCGCCCCCGCCGCCTCCAGTTCCGTGCGGCCGCGGAAGCCCCACAGCGCCCCCACCGCCAGCATGCCGGCGGCGCGGGCGGTCTGCATGTCGGTGTTCGTGTCGCCGACGTAGGCGAACTGTTCAGGCGCAAGTGCCACCTGGCGGGCAATGGCCAGTGCGGCCGCCGGATCGGGCTTGAGCGGCGAGCCCTCCTTGGCGCCCTCGACGGCGGCAAACGGGATGCCCGGGAAAAAGTGGCGAACCATCTCGCGCGTGAACAGGTCGGGCTTGTTGGACAGCACCGCCAGCACCACATCTTTGGCTACCAGGGCCTCGAGCAACTCTTCCACACCATCGTACGCCCGCGTAAAGTCAGCCCAGTGCTGGCGATACAGCCCACGATACTCCGCGGTCACCCGCTCGATGAGCTTCGTATCCCCGCGGCGGTCCTCCCCCAGCGCCCGCAGCACATAATTGGCCACGCCATCGCCGACCATCCGCTTATGCTCTTCCACCGGCCTAGTCGCCAGCCCCGCCGCCGCCACCGCCGNNCAGCGTGCCGTCCAGGTCGAAGAGCACCGCTCGTTTGGGGGGGGTTGGCATGGGCACTCCCGTTTCTAGCCACGTCTTTCCAAGTTATATGACAGATTTGACATGTTCAATCGGCTTGTACTGACAAAACTGGCAGGAAGCCTTGCGGTGTAGAATCTGCCACACTGGTTTGCTCGAAGAATTTCTTTCATATAAGTAT
>PMYD01000116.1 GCA_003171335.1 Phycisphaerales bacterium | reverse complement strand
CCGCCGGCCGCACGGAGCATTGGGCTCCCTGGCCCCTGCCGAGTACGCCACCCGCTGCCAGGCCGCTCCGGGCTCCGCTGCGCTCCGCCCTACGCGGCCTGGCAGCGGGACGAGGGACAATGCAATGGTTCTCTCATAACAACTGGATCAAGGAACCGGGGCAAGCCATGAGACCTGCGCCTCTTGCGTCTCATGAGTATTCCTTTCGCAGATTCCGTGGATAAAGTATCTAGGAGCCGTGCCTGCATCTTGTTGCAGCGGCCCCGCATCCGAACCCCTCCCTGCCCGGTAATTCGAGGGGAGTTCGAGGCACACCGTGCTTAATCCGCCATTCTCGGCGCTCGCCCGGGGCCTGTTCGGAACAAGACCGCAGCCCAACAGCTCTCCGATCCTGCGCACAACAACCTCATCGCCCAGAACTTTGGCATGCGCGAAAGGTGTTCGGATCGCACGACCAGTCAAGAGATAAGTATGGTGTCCCTCGCATTCCCCTCGCATTCATCCCTCGAATACCCTCGAATTCCACAGCGCTGGCACAGCTGCGGCGGTTTACAGGGGGCAGGTCAGTAGCTTCCTTTTTGGTGCAATTGTCGCTCAAGATCTTCGGTCCGTTGCTGCTGCTCAGCGTACGCTGAGTCCGTAAGCTTCTTAACGCGCTCTTGAGCGATCTTGGCAGCATTCGCATCACGTGCAAGCAAGGCGTCTGTTACCGCCGAATTCGCTTCAGCAATCCTCCACCACTGGCTCACCTGGTTACGGTACTCCGCGGGTGCATTATACTCAATGTTCATCTCCCATAGCTTGCCTGCCAGCTGGTAATCGCTGATTGTCTCGCGAATTGAATCTGCCAGTGGCTCTTCGTTGGAGGCGTCACCAGTCTCGATGCTTGCTTTGACATCAGCCCATGCCTCGCTTAATTCCCTGCGGTAGTCTATGAGGCTAACTCCCATTTCCGTCTTAGCCTGAAGCCGCTTAATGCGCTTGCTGGCCTCTACTGCCCATTGCGGCGGAGCAGCGGGAGCCGGCTTGGAAGCAGCGTTCTTCAAATCAACCGGAGACCCAGCGGGTGCTGTGGCGGTCGCGGGAGCTACTGCCGCCGGAGCAATGGGAGACGGCTTGGAAGCAGCGTTCTGCAAGTCAACCGGGGCCGCAGCGGGTGCTGTAGCGGTCGCGGGAGCCACCTCACCTCTGGTCGCAACCGGCTGCAAGCCTTTGGATGTTCCGTCCCCGGAACTCTTCACCAGGTGGAATGTTACAATGCCGGACATTAGGGCTGGTATCAGAATGGCCGCAAGGACGACAGGAATCGTTGGCTTCTTCCGCCAGAGTCGCAGGCGGGGAAGCACGACAACATTATTGCAGTTAGGGCATTTGTACCGACTGCCCCCAAGAGAATCATCAGCGGTAATCGCTTGTTCACAAGATGGACAAATCAAGTTTATCACAATGCACCTCTCTGTCTGTCAGAATAGGGATTGCGGCTCTCGATGCACAGGAGTTCGACGCACATGCGTCAACCGCGCCAGCTGGATGCTTCAGCCACTCCCTTTGCACGATTGGATACAGATTCTACCTTTCTCGCACGGCCTGTCTATAGGCGGCCATAACTTGTCCCTTGACGCCCTTGGGGATATCGCAGATCGATGGGCCAGTGCCAGAGCAGGTAGGCGAGCAACTTGTTGCTCGCGCAATTCTGCGGGAAAGACCCGGAATTCGGGGCCGCCTGGGCTCTCGTTCGTGCCCGCCATCACTCGTGGCCTGTCCGGCTCGATTACTCCGGCCACAGATATTCCACGCGGCGGCAAAGAGATTCTGCCGCTGAGCCGTCACCAAAATCAGGAAGATCATCGGCCCGCCCCGCCATCGACGATACCCCGGCATGCGGTCACTCTAGCCGGTCGAGCTTGTGCGAGCAACCCGGCTTCGCTAAAGCTACGCCGGGCCTTCGGCAAGTTGCTCGCCCTACCCACTCGGCGGGACCGGCTTGTCTTTCAATTCGGCAGCCCCATCGCCTGTCGAAACGCCTTGACCACGGGTTTGCGGAATCGCTTTTCCAACTGCGATGGATCGTGGCTGAAGCTGCCGCTGGAGGCTCGAATGTAGTAGATCATCCTGCCGCTGGCGGCGTCGAAGATGTGGAAGGCGATGACGACCTGCGCGGCCGGCTCGTAGTGCGGGGGATAGTAATACTCGTAGTCGTAATCGCCGGCCCAGCCCCACCAGCCAAAGCCGCCGAATCGGCCTTCCCGGCCGTGCTCGTGCATGCCAAAACCTTCGCGGCCGCCGTGGAATTCGCCGCGCTCGCCCCCGCGCTCGGCGAAGCCGCCGCCGCGCTCACCGCCCCCGCCGCCGCCGTGTTCGGCCACCAGCGTCACTTCCACCGATCCGCCGAACCGCGCGCGATCGCCGTAATGGTCGCGGGAAGAGGAGAAGTCATCGCGTCCGTATCCTTCGCCGATGTACCTGCCGCCCACGTAGGCGGGATAGTAGCCGTAGCGAATGACCACCGGCTGGCAGATCGTCGCGCACGGCCGGCCGCGGGCGATCTGGGCGCGCTGCTCATCGGTCAGGCGCAGCCATTGCGGGCGCGCGGGCCGCATCGCCGGCTCGCTGGCCGCCTCGCTGGTCGCCTCGGGCGCGGTGACTGTACCGCCCAGGTCGTCGGCGGCTACATTCAGCCCGCCCTCCTGCAGATCCGCGGCCAGCTCCTGGACGAAGATGGAGGCCACGGTTGGGTCCTCCACGCCGTACACCAGCAGCGGGGGCAGCATGGCCATTCTTCCCAGCGGCAGCGGCCGGCCCGTCAGGTTGCGGGCGTCGACCCTGGCCGAAGGCGTGCAGCCGGCCAGCACCAGCGCCACGGCGCTGGCAGCCAGTGTAAGTGCCATCGTTTTTCTCATCGCATGGTCCTCCCGCCCAATTATAGGTTCTTGAGCGGCCGATGCTTGGCACGGCCACCTTCGCTTGCGGCCGGTCACCTTGCCCCGGCTTTTTGGCGTGACCTACCATTACACAAAGGTCACGACAACGGAATAAGTGTCTAGCGCAAGGAAAGACAACTATGGCTTCTCAAGAAAAGATTCCTATGGGCTATCACTCGGTCACGCCGATCCTGGTCGTCAAGGATTTCGGCGGGACCATCGATTTCTACAAGCGGGCCTTCAACGCGCGCGAGATCTACCGCATGGAGGTCGGACCCAACATGGCCCACGCCGAGCTGGAGATCGGCGATTCTCGCTTCATGCTGTGCGGCGAGAACACCGAGCACGGCTGGCTGAGCCCCGCCACGCTGCACGCCAATTCGTGCAGCCTGTACGTCTACGTACCCAGCGTGGATGGGGCCTTTGACCAGGCCGTCCGGGCCGGCGGCAAATCCATGATGACGCCCATGGACATGTTCTGGGGCGACCGCATGGGCGAGCTGCTCGATCCGGCGGGCCATCGCTGGTCGCTGGCCACGCACCAGGAAGATCTCTCGCCCGAGGAAATCCGCCGCCGCGCCGAGGCCCACTTCGCCAGCGAAGTGAAGTCCTGACAGCGAGGTGAAATCCCAATCCGGGGCGTGCGGGCTGTTTACTCTGCCGCACGACCGACGGCGCGCTGCTGCAGAAAGGTCTGCGGCGACAGGCCGGAGACCTCCTTGAAAACGCGCGAGAAATAGGATGGCCCGGAAAAGCCCAATTTCCGGGCCGTCTGCTTGATGCCCAGCGTGCCCAGCAGTTGCCGAGCCTGCGCCACCCGCAGCCAGCGGATTCGGCCCACGATGCTGAAGCCGGTTTCGTTGCGGAAGCGATGTGCCAGGGACGAGATGGACATCCCGAGTTGCTCCGCCAGCTCGCCCAGGCTCGGCGGCGACGCCAGGCGACCGCGCACGATGGCATCCACATCCGCCAGCAATCCCTGGCCCGTCCCGCCGCGCCGCGGCGCCAGCACCCAGGGCGATGCCGGCGTGCCCCGGCCGCCGCGCCGACTGGCCATGTGCAGTTCGCCCAGGAGCGCCATGAAGAGCGCGCCTTGCACCCACTCGTATCCCGCACAGCGCGCCTGCTGAAGCTCGTGCAGCGTTCGCACGTGCTCCAGCAGCACATCCTGCGGGTCGGAAAAGACAGCATATTGAAGTTTCGCCATGAAGGCCGGCCGGCGGCGGCATGTGAAGTGAATCCACGCATCCTCCGGCAGCGGATCGCGGTTTTCGTAATATTCGTAATACGTCACCCGCGGCGCGTACAGGTGCCAGGTTCCCATCGGGCGGCGAGTGGCGCGGCCCGCCTGGCTGCCAACGTCCACGCGGCAGTGCATGCCGGGCCAGCCGCAGTAGTCCAGCGTCCAGTCCGGGAAGCGCATGGGCCCCATCCAGGTCCGCGTCCGCCTGATCCGCCGGCCCGGCAGGTGCTGCACGTCGACAAGGGTGGCCTCCACCCGGCCGTGCACAAAAGTATATGCCATTTGCATAATCTTCACTCCCGCGGCCCGTATGATCGTACCTGGGTTCGGGGTTCCATGCAAAATAATGCCAATGGAGATCGCCAATATGACCGGTTCGATCCACGCCGATTTCTCGCCGCTGCTGGCCGTGCGCGGCGGGGAGCCCGCCGTCAAACTCCGCCAGCCCAGTTGGCCCTGCCCCACCGATTCGGAAATCGAGGCCGTGCGCCAGGCCATGATCCAGGGCAAGACCGATTGGGCGTACCTGTGCGCCGCGGGCAAGGGCGGACCCGGTCAGGCGCTGGAGGAACGTTTCCAGCGCGAGCTGGGCGTGCCTTTTGCCGTGGGCACCTGCGGCGCGGGAGCGGCCCTGCACATCGCCTGCATGTGCGTGCTGGAGATGGGCGATGAGGCCATCACCTCCCCGTACTCCTGGGGCCAGACCGCCGCGTGCATTCTCCAGGCCGGCGGCGTGCCCATCTTCGCCGACATCGACCCCAACACGCTGACGCTGGACCCGGCCAGCGTCGAGGCCCGCGTGACGCCGCGTACGAGGGCCATCGTCGCCGTGCACATGGCCGGCGTGCCGGCGGACATGGATGCCATCAACGCCGTAGCCGCTCGCCATGGGCTGACCGTGATCGAAGACTGCGCCCAGGCCCAGGGCTCGCTGTACAAGGGCCGCCCGGTGGGCACCTTCGGCAACTTCGGCTGCTTCTCGCTGGGCTCGGGCAAGCACCTGGCGGCCGGCGATGCCGGCATGCTGGTGACCTCGGACCGCACGCTCTTCGAGAAGGCCCTGCTGGTGGGCATGCACCCGGCCCGCATGGGCAAAGACATCGAAGACCCGCAGCGCCGCGCGGAGATCGACAATTTCATCTACACCTACCGTATCAACACCCTCAGCGCCGCCTGGGCGCTGGCCGAGATGGACCGCCTGGCGGAGATGAACACCTGGCGGCGGCGGAACCTGGCGCAGCTCTTCGAGCTGCTGGCCGGCGTGCCGGGCATTCGCCCGCCGCACCTGCCCGACTGGGCCGACCCGGTCTGGCACATGGTCAACTGGACCTTCGTGGCCGAGGAGGTGCCGGGCATCTCCCGCGCCCAGTACGTCAAGGCCCTGCGGGCCGAGGGCGTGCCGATTTCCACCGGTTATGTCGGCTCGCCGCTGCACCTGCGGCCGACGATGCGGCAGAAGCGTTACCACTTTGGCCGCGGCTACCCCTGGGCGGCCGACCCGGCCAGCCATTTCATCGAATACGCCCCCGGCGACTGCCCCGTGGCCGAACGGCGCTGTAGCGAGCTGGACATGACGACCCAGACGGGCTGGTGTTATTGCGATGTCTCGGCGATCATGAAGGAGTTCGCCGCGGCCTTCCGCAAGGTGACCGATCATCTCGACCAGGTCCGCGGCCTGGAGGTGTAATAAACCGTGCCCACGATGTTCATCGCCGCCTACACCTGACAATCACAAGAGGACCGATGCCGAAACTTCTTCACAGCGTGCCGGATTGGACGGCTTTCGGACGTCAGACACTGCCGGCCGAAGGCTACTACCGCCGGCTGCGCCAGATCGGCTTTGCGGCCGTCGAAATGGTACAACCGGAGCGATGGCCGGCAGCGCGGGCGGCGGGGCTGAAGATTCTCAACCTCATCGGCCCGGGCATGACGGCCGGCCTGAACCGCCGCGAGCACCACGCCGAACTCCTGCGGGCTCTGCGTGCGGCAATCGATACGGCCGCCCGCAACGACATCGCCCAGGTGATCGTCTTCAGCGGCAACCGCGCCTGCCAAAGCGACGAAGAGGGCCTGGCGGCCGTGGTCGAGGGCCTCACCGCCGTGGCCGGCGCCGCCGCACAGGCCGGCGTGGTGCTGGCCTTCGAGATGCTCAACTCGCACGATCACGCCGACTACCAGGCCGATTCCAGCGCCTACGGTTTTGAGGTCGTTCGCCGCGTCAGCTCGCCGGCCGTGCGCGTGCTGTACGACGTCTATCACATGCAGCGCATGGGCGAGGATGTGGCTGTCACGCTGCTGGCGAACCTTCCTCTCGTTTGCCACCTGCACTTCGCCGGCGTTCCCGGCCGCAGCCTGCCGGGCGCGGATACATTGCCGGACTACGCTCCTATCCTTCGCCAAGTGACCGCCGCTGGCTACGGCGGCTACTGGGGCCATGAATTCGTGCCCGCGGGAGATTCGTTAACCGAACTGGCGCAGGCGTTTGCGCGATTCGAGAGCTTCCTGCCCGGCTGAAGATGGCCAACTGGAGAATTTCTCCAGTTGACCCGGCGATCCGGGGCCGCTGATCCTTTTGCCGGCGGGTGCCGTGGCTGCATCTTTTTGCGAGGGTGTCCGACAATTCGACGGATGGGGGAACGGGCCGTGTAACCGGCCCCCGGTTTACCAGCCACAGCCCCAACATGTTGGTGCCACGGCTGCGTTGTTTGCAGCCGTGCGCCGGGCCAGGGCGAAGACAAAAGGTTCGGTGGGACCGGCTGCGGTTTCGACTGACCTCGTGGCGACTATTGCCTGTTTC
>PMYD01000117.1 GCA_003171335.1 Phycisphaerales bacterium | reverse complement strand
TCCCCCGTAAGAGGGGGAGGGGTCACAGCTTGAAAGTCTGACACCCACCACAGGCCAAAAGCCTGTGCCACCCTCATCTCATCCGCCTTACATCCACGAATTGCATGCCGGCGGCGATGGCCCCCTGGATTCCCAGGTCCGAATCTTCGTACACGATGCAGCGATAGGGTTCCATGCCCAGCCGCTGTGCGGCCGTCAGGAAGATATCCGGCGCGGGCTTGGGCGCGGTCACATCCTCCGCGCACAGCACGACATTGAACCAGTCCAGCACGCCCAGGTGCGCCAGCTCGCGCTCCACAAGCTCGCGCGCGGAGCCGGAGGCGACGGCCATGGGCAGGATGCCGCGGTGGTCGCGGGCGATGGAAACCACCGGCTCAAAGGGTTTCACGCGGTCAACACAGGTGAGGAACTGCTGGTCCTTCTGGCGGGCGACGGCCGCCGGGTCGAGCGTTACGCCATGCTCGGCGGCGATGATGGCGGCGATGCGGTCGGTGGGTAGGCCGGCCAACTGGTAAAAGCGTTTCTCGCTGAACTCGATGCCGTGCAGCCGGAACGTCTGCGCCCACGCCTGGTAATGAGCCGGCATGGAGTCCGCCAGCGTTCCGTCGCAGTCGAAGATGAGAGCGGCCAGGTACATTGGGCGTAGCTTGCCGAACGGCCAAGCCAAAAGTCCAGCCAATTCGCTATCAAAGCCATCGCCCGCCAGCGCAGCCCAGCCGCCGGCCGGCTGGATGGTGGAAGAATCTTTGCGATGTTTGGCACTATGATATGTAAGTGCTGTAATTACAATAAATTGCAACTGAATACATTTTCCTGGAATATCTCTTGACAAAAACGGCAAAGTGTGGTGTGATAGTTAAATCGAGCCGCGAAAGCGGCTTTTTTCATGCCCTATAGCAGTTTTGCTTTGCATGTTTACATCCGGCTGACAAAACAATATAGAAACGGCCGAGAATCGCTAGTTTCGTGAGTCGGCTATGTAACGACCAGACCAGTAACTGCTCTAAATTCTTCTACCCGCTTATTTCCAGTGCGGTTGAGGACTTTTGATGATCGGCTTGCCTACCATACCCCGGGCAAGAGCCGGTACCGCACTTTCAGCGTGTAGGCGACATAGCCTTGAAGATGGCGCTGTAGGAATCGCTCCTAGAACACGCCGCCGGCGTACATCGGGTGCCGCACGAGGTGGTAGACGCCGGTGTCGATAACCCTTTGTTGCCGCTCCTCCTGGTGCCTGACCACCAGGGCCGCGAAAGCGTTCTCTTTCATGGCCAAGGTCATGAGCATCCAGCCGGCGATGAAAAGCGCCAGCCCCAGCGAGGAGACAAGCATTCCCGGCTTGCCGAGAAGATGGAGGCGGAAAACGTCCGGGGGAATCAGCAGAAGGACGCCGTAGAACCCCGCCAGGAGCACCACAATGATGATCTTGTCCCGCCAGCGGCTGGGCCCTTCTGGATGGGCCACTTAAAGCGCTCCTTCAGTATGGCCGGGTTGACGCCCAGCAGATACGCCATGGTGGCGAGCATGCCGGCCAGAAAGATGCCCAGAAACACCCACGCGCGCCACCAGTTCAGCGTGCCGGCCGGCAGGAAGAGTATGCCGCCCAGGATCGCCACATTCACTGCCGCCGAGAGAATCAGTTTGAAAATGAACACAAAATCATCCAGTAATCTGCGGGCTCGTCCCACGCTATTTGTTCGCTGTACTGCCCGAAGTTTTTTGAGATGAAGTAGGAATGTCGTCGTAACTTATTGCCATTGCTATACTAACAACCAGATAAGATTTCCTGTATTTTCTATTGACAAAAACAGCAAAGTGTGGTGTAATAGTTTCTTGTTGAGCCGCCAGAAAGGCGGCTTTTTTCATGCCCACTTTTTCCAGCTCTTGTGATATCAAGTACTTGTAATTTTGGCCGGGCGAGCGTACCTACTGGCGAATTCACCAGTCGGAAGATAATTCGGTGGCAGCGTACCCACTGGCGAATTCACCAGTCGGAAGATAACTCGGTGGCAGCGTACTCACTGGCGAATTCACCAGTCGGAGGATGATTCGGTGGCAGCGTTCACCCAGAGCGGCCTGTTGGCCAAAGTGATTGCCGGCAGCCATCTTTCTTCCGAGGAGGCCCATTGGGCCTTTGGCAGGATCATGGCCGGCGAGTGGACCGAGGCGCAGATCGCCGCGCTCCTGGCGGCCCTGGCGGCCAAGGGTGAGTGCGTGGAAGAGTTTACCGGCGCCGCCATGGCCATGCGCGATCACGTGGTGCCCGTCGAGGTGGGCAATGTGCCGGTGGTCGATACCTGCGGCACCGGCGGCACGGGCATCAGCACATTCAATATCTCGACCACCGCCGCCCTGGTGGCGGCCGGGGCCGGGGCGAAGGTGGCCAAGCACGGCAACCGCACCAACACGCGGGCCAGCGGCTCGGCCAATGTGCTGGCGGCCTTAGGGGTGAATATCGACTGCGATGCGGCGGCCGAGGCCCGCTGCCTCGTCGAGGCGGGCGTGTGCTTCAGCTTCGCCGTGCGGCACCACCCGGCGATGAAGTACGCCGTGCCGGTCAGGAAGCAGCTTGGGGTGCGAACCATCTTCAATGTTCTCGGCCCGCTGACCAACCCGGCCGGCGCCCGCCGGCAGCTCATGGGCGTGCCGTCCGATGAACTGACGGAGATCCTGGCCGGCGTGCTGGCCGCCCTGGGCGCCCACAAAGCCATGGTGGTGCACAGCGCAGATGGGCTGGATGAGATTTCCACCACGGCGGTCGCCCGGGTGTCGGAGTTATCCGGCGGCAAGGTCAGGACTTACACGCTGGATGCCCCCCACCTGCTGGGTTTGGCGCGAGCCCGCCTGGCCGATTTGCTGGTGGACTCGCCCGAGGCTTCCGCCGCCGTGGTCCGCGATGTGCTGGCGGGAAAGAAAGGTCCCGCGCGGGATATTGTGCTGGTGAACGCCGCCGCCGCACTGATGGTGGCGGATTTGGCGGCCGACCTGGCCGCCGGCGCCATCTTGGCGGCCAGGAGCATCGACACCGGAAAAGCGGCCGCCGCACTGGAGAGTCTAGTGCGGATATCGAACGGCACGCTGTAGGCTGGAGGCTGGAGGCTGGAGGAACGGCCGGAAAACGGCAGCGCCTCCAGCCTGCAGCTCAGACCAGCTTTCGGAAGAATTCCAAATTGTGCCTCAGCCGCTCTTCCATAGGCAGCTCCGTGCAGAAATCCTCGAAGAAGAACCAGCCGTCGTAGCCGGCGGCCTTCAGTTCGGGCATCACCGTGGGCCAGTCCACCACGCCGGCGTCGACAGGGGCGGAGGCGGGGTTAAAGATGGTGCGGCCATCCTCGCCGCGGGCCAGATCGAAGCGCATGTTCTTGACGTGCACCTCGGCCAGAAGTTTGCCGGCGGTCTGCAGGGCCATGGCGGTCTTTTCGCGACCTTCCATCACCTGGTTGCCCGGATCCCACATGATGCCCACGTGGCGCGGGTCCAGGTCCTTCAGCACGGCGACGGCCAGGGCGGTGCTGGGGGCGATCTGGTTGGGGTGGGTCTCGATGAGGGCCCGCACGCCGTATTTGGCGGCCAGGCGGGCCACCTGGACATACCGTGTGCGCGCCAACTCCAGTTGCGCGGGATAGGGTTCGGCCTTGGGCTTGGTGTTGAAGTAGCCCGGGCCGACGCGCAGGCTCGAGGCCCCCAGGGCCACCGCCGCCCGCATGCCGGTTTCGACGGCCGGCAGGTCGTCGCAGTCCATGTACGTGCCCAGCGAGGGCATGGACATGTGGTAGCGCTGGGCGGCGGTCTTGAGCGCCGGCGCGCGGGCGAGCAATTCTTCGGCCGTCATGCCGCAGCGGTTGCCCGACCAGAACGAGGGTTTGGAGTGGTCGCCGGCATCGGCGGTGATGCGCCATTCGACGCCGTCGTAGCCCAGCCGCGATAGTTTCTCCAGGGCCTCGACGGGCTCCCACTCGGGAATGCTGACGGTAAAGACGCCAAGTTTCATGGTGCGGTTTCCTTAGAAGGCGATCCGGCCCTCCAAGATACGGATTGGGCGGGCGAACGCAAGACCGCGAGAAACGGGCGGCGATAAATCACTAAAGCGGCTCGGCCGACCGCGGGTTCGTGAATACCGTGGTCGGCCGAGTGAAGGCTTGCCATGAACATCGGCCACAAATCAATCTGCTTATGCGGACGTACGACCGGCTAGTTGCGATCGCGATGCTCGCGGCGTTCATGCTCGCGACGTTCTTCTTCACGTCCCCAGTGCCCGCGCTCGTACCGCCAGTGGCCGTCGTAGCGTTCGTAATTCGGGCCGATCCAGACGGCTCCCCCATGCGGCGGCCGGGCCCAGCGGCCGTGACGCCACATGTAGTGATGGCCATCCCAGTGCCAATAGCCCTCCACGAAGATGTAGCCCGGGGCGGGGGCGGGCGGCGGCTGCTCGACGATAATCTGCGGCGGCGCATCGGGCACCACCACGTATCCCGGCGGCGCCTCCGGCTCGGCATACACGGGTTGTTCGTATACCACGGTGCGCTCTCGATCATGGTGACAGCCCAGCAGGCCCACGCCCAGCAGCGCTGTCGATACCATCACGAAACATGCTTTCATGCCAGTGTCTCCTTTAGCCGTCACTATAGACCCTGCATCATATAAGAAGGTTAGGCGCGGACAAGGGGGCTCCTCAGGGATCCTGGCCTGTAGCCCGCAGGGCGTATGACCATTAGCCACGGGCGCAAGCCCGTGGACACAAGGGGCCCTTCGCGCCAGAGCCCGAAGGGCGATTGAAGGCTTCGGCGGCTCACCCTCCATCGTTGCCGAATTCACAAATGCGGCGCCATCGAGAATTCTGGCGTTCAATCGCCCTGAAGGGCTCGAGAGGAAATCGGGCCTCATTTCCACGGGCTTGCGCCCGTGGCTAATGGTCAATCGCCCTTCGGGCTCCCAATGCGGGCCCCAAGACAAGGATGAAAAGGCAGAAGATCGAAGGCAGTTGCGCTACCTCAGGACGGTCTTGAGCTTAGCCGCCAGGGTGTCAAAGTCGAAAGGTTTGGCCAAGTAGCCGGCAGGCTCGGGGCTGCCGTCCAAGGCGGCGCGACGCCCATAGCCGCTGGCCAGGATGACCTTGAGATCCGGCCGGACATGCAGCATCTGGCCCAGGGTTTCCTGGCCGCTGGGGCCGGGCATGGACTGATCCAGCACGACGGCCCGCACCTCGGCGGCGTGCTTGGCGAGCACCTGCACGCCCTGGGGGCCGTCGCCGGCGGTCAGGACGTCAAAACCCATGCACTCGAGCATGCACTGGGCAACCTGCCGGATGGCCGGCTCATCGTCGACCACCAGCACGGTGCCTTGGCCACGCCAGGAATCGAAGAGGCTTTCACCGCCGCGCCGATCCTGAGCTACTGGATGTCGGATGGATTGCATAGAGCTCCTATAGAACTATTACGCCGGTCCAGGGTGGTCGGATTCGCAAAACCGGCCGCCCCGGCACGCCATCCCGAGCCGGCGGTCCCTTGAGGCCGCTACGGCCGCATGTTACGGTTGTGCCGGTGCATTCAGGAGCTGCGTGCGGTGAGTCAACGCCAACGACAATTCTGCCTGGTGGGGCTGGGGGAGATCCTCTGGGACCTGCTGCCGGCGGGTCCGCAGCTTGGCGGCGCCCCCGCCAACTTCGCCTACCACGCCGCCGCACTGGGAGGCCGGGGGGCTGTGGCGAGCTGCGTTGGCGATGATGACCGGGGACGAGAGATTCTCGAGCGCCTGGACGGGCTGGGTGTGGATCGGGCCGCCGTCGCGCTCGACAGCGAGCATCCCACCGGCACGGTGACGGTCGAGGTGGATGCGGATGGCCGGCCGCACTACACGATTCACGAAAATGTCGCCTGGGACTTTATTCGCCCCGACGAGGCGCTGTGGCACCTGGCCGTCACCGCCGACGCCGTGTGTTTCGGCACGCTGGCGCAGCGCTCGGCGGTGTCGCGGGCCACGATCGCCCAGTTTCTGGAGCACACGCTGGCCGGCTGCCTGCGGATCTTCGACATCAACCTGCGGCAGTCCTATTACGACCGCGCGGTGCTGGAGCATTCGCTGGAGCACGCCGATGTGGTGAAGCTGAATGATGAGGAGCTGCCGGTGGTGAGCAGGCTGCTGGATCTGCCGGGGCCGGCGGATGAAGCCTTATCCGCGCTCCTGAAGAACCACTCGTTGCGGCTGGTTGTGTTGACCAAAGGGGCAGCTGGCAGCGTGCTGATTTCGCCCCAGGGTACATCGAGCCTGCCGGGAGAGTCGGTTAAGGTGGTTGACACCGTGGGTGCGGGCGATGCGTTCACGGCCGCCGTGGCCCTGGGGCTCCTGGAAGGCGCTTCGTTGGAGGCGGTGCACCGGCGGGCAGCGCGCCTGGCGGCGTTCGTTTGCTCGCAGAGCGGCGCCACCCCGCACGTGCCGGGGGAACTGAGAAGGCTGTAGGCTTCCAGCCTATTTGGGCTGTGTCGCCGTCGTCGTTCGCTCAGTCGTAGGGGCCGGACCGAGCTTCTCGTTCTTCAGCCGGCGGATTCTCTCGATCAGCTCATCGGGCAGGTCGGTGGGCGGCACGATGACAATATATTGCGTTCCATCCTTGTCCGTCACCGGCATGCCGACGAGAAACTCCGGCCGCCTTCCCCGATTTGCGCCTCGATTGGCCAGTTCCGGGGATGCCCCCACGCGAATGTTGAGCTTATCGGTGGTGAACGTCAGGCCCGTGACGCCGCTGATTTCCTGCAAGGCCTGCTCGATGCTGAACGCGTTGATGGTCATCGAGAAACTCTCGCGCGTCTGCTCGCTCAAATTGGTCAGCACGCCGGGATCCATTTTGATGCCCAGGTCGGCCCGGCGGGCCAGGTCCTGGAGCACCGCCGGCAGCCGCTGGTTCTGGTAGCGCACCGAGATCGTCCGGCCGAGTTGGCGGGCGGCCTGCATTTCCTCGCTCAGGATGATGATGTCGGTGCCCGAGAGATGCCACGTCCAGCCGCGGCCCTGGCAAAGCCGGTGCAGATACTGGAAGCCGTTGCAGGGAATCCGCCCGTCGGCGGCGGCGATGGCGGCATCGTGCGATTCCTTGTCGCCCACGTGCCAGACCAGTTGCAGTTCATCCACGCCCGTGGCGGTTCGCGCCCAGGCCTGAAAGTTCTTGCCCCGCTGCATGCGGTTATCGGCCAGGTCGAAGAGGATCTTCGTCTCGGCGAACGTCGGCCGGCGGTTGATGCGGATCAGTTCGGGTGTGGGCCGGACCACGAGGCCCGCGCCGTCGGGGGCTTCGGCCCATTCCAGCGCCATGGGCGTCAGGATGGCGTCCAGGGCCGCCCGCAGCGTGACGTCGGCGGCATTGATGCGCAGGCGCGTCTCCTCCCCGTGCGGCAGGAAGGCCAGCGTGCCCTCGGCCAGCTTGATCGACAGGCCCGTCCGCTGGCTGATCTCCGTCAGCGCCGTGGTGATGGCGGTCTCTTCCAGCTTGATCGTGAAGGGCTGATCCAGCGTGCGCGCCACGATGCCCTGGCCTTCCTGGCCGAATACCGGGGCGGCCAGGGCGGCCGCGATCACGAGTCCCCAAATCATGTGCCGACTGTTCATCCGTCGCTCCCGTCAGAGTTCAAATTGCCAATTGCATTTCGCAAGCCGAGCGGCCAAACCAGCGTCCCTTCCGGCCACCCAATTTGCAATGTGCAATTGGCAATTTTCAAGAGGTTACAGTTTCGTCAATCGAGGTCCAGCGTGCTGGCCGCGGAGGGCGCGTCGGAACCGCCGGAGATCATCAGAAAGCTGCGATTGCCGTCGCGATCTTCCGCGTGGGCCGTTTTGAGATCCGGCACTTTGCCCGCTTCGCTGTAGCGCACCTGCGGCCGGCCGGTCGTTTCCGCCGGCTGCTCCGAGGCGACCAGCGTATGGTGTTTAGGGGCCGCCGCCGGCTGGACATACACCACGTGAATGCTGCCGGTCCGGCCGGCCGGCCAGACCAGATGCAGCGTCAGTACCAGGGCTGCCAGAACCGCCGCCGCCGCGGCCGTCGCCGCCGACCAGCGCGCCAGCCGCACGATCATCGGATTTCGCCGCGGCGCCAGCAGCGTGTGGCGCTCCAGCTTGGAATGGATGGACTCGCGCTGGAGTTCCCAATCGATGGACGCTTGCTCGCCGCCCAGCTCACCCAGCTTGGCCTCCAGTGCCTGCAACTGGCGGAACTGCTCGGCAAGGGCCGGATCTTGCGCCATTTGCTGGCGCAGGGCCTGGGCCTCGCGGGCGTCCAACTGCCCATCCAGAAGCTGACTCAACTGAAATTCCATATCCTCAGGCTTCATAGGCTGCTCCTGCTAAGGGGGGCCGATACGGCGCCCGGACCATCACAGGTATTCCTTCAACTCTTGCTTCAACTTCTTTCGGGCCGCGAACACGTGCCACTTGACGGCTTCCACCGAGATCTCCAACATCTCGGCGATTTCCTTCTGCGGCAGCTTTTCCATGCTGAACAATACCAAGCTCAGCCGCTGCTTTTCAGGCAGCCCCGCGAGCACCTCGCCGATACGATCGGCCATCTCGCGGCCGGCCAGCACCTCATCAGGGCCCTGGGCCCGCTTGTCGGGCAGGCTCACCTCGGCCCGCTCGGGGTCCTCGCTACCGCCCATGTCCGCCAGCCGGAACGTCTGCCGCAACGCTCTTCCGCGGCGGAAGTTCAACGCCTGGTTCGAAACGATCCGCAGCAGCCAGCCGCCGAACCGCTGCGGCTGCGTCAAACTCTTCAATTTCGTGAACGCCCGGCAAAACGCTTCCTGGGCGATCTCGTCGGCGTCGTCGCTGTTGCCCACCAGGCGGAAAGCCACCTGGCTGGCCAGCCGCTGATGGCGGCGCACCAGCACATCAAACGCCCGGCGGTCGCCCTGGATCGTCGCGCGAACCAGATCGCCGTCGGAGGTCGAAGGCGCGTTATAGCCTACGTCCTGTAATTCAGACACACGGGGACTCGGTAAAGTTAGGAACTTTTACCCGCCAGTTTTTCCTGGACCGGGGGCTTTATTGAACCGTCCGGGCAGACCCAGTACAATAGCCCTGATTGCTTGGTGGCCTAAAGGATAGGCGAATAATGCCGCCTCAAGAGCATTGGGACGAGCTGTTTTGGGCCGTGGTGTGGATATTACCCCTTATACTTGCAGGGGTTATAGTTATTGTTGTCCTGAAGCGACGCAGCCGCCAAGCCCCGCCACCGACGACGAACGAAGCGTTTACTGTGGAGAATCTTCGGCAACTGTACCAGCAGGGCCAGTTGACGCAGGCCGAATTTGAACGTGCCAAGGCGAATATTTTTTTGAAAATCCGCGAGCTGCCCGGCGGGCCGTCCCCAAAAGGCCCGGATGGCAAGACTCAATCGTAAGGGTCTTGAACTTCATTAAGTTAGCCCTGGTTCTACGTCGATACCAACCCGGGCGGTAGCGCAGCACGCGGATCCTAATTAGGAGCACGGTTCGTAAATGTCAAACCTGCCCCCCCGAAAAGGCGGTCCTACCAGCCCCAAAGGTCGCCGGCCGAGCGTCTGCAGCTTCTGCAACCGGTCGCAGCGCGATGTCGGACCCATGGTCGAAGGGCCCGAAAACGTTTTCATCTGCGCCAACTGCGTGGAGCTGTGCCATAACATCATCCGCCAGGAGAAGCGCAAGCTCACCGAGAATCGGCCGCTGTTCACCTCGGTGCCCACGCCCCGGCAGATCAACGAGTTCCTCAACCAGTACGTCATCGGCCAGAACCACGCCAAGCGGACGCTCAGCGTGGCCGTGCACAACCACTACAAGCGGCTGATGCACGTCGATACGGCCGAAGAGGATGACGTCGAGATCGAAAAGTCCAACGTCCTGCTCCTTGGCCCCACCGGCGTGGGCAAGACGTTGCTGGCCCGCACGCTGGCCCGCGTGCTGAACGTGCCCTTCGCCATNNACGTCGGCGAGGACGTGGAGAACGTGCTCTTAAAGCTGCTCCAGTCGGCCGACTACGACCTGGAGGCGGCCCAGCGCGGCATCGTTTTCCTGGATGAGGTCGACAAGATCGGCAAGACCCAGGGCAACGTCTCCATCACCCGCGATGTCTCCGGCGAGGGCGTGCAGCAGGCCCTGCTCAAGATGCTCGAGGGCACCATCAGCAACATTCCGCCCCAGGGCGGCCGCAAGCACCCCGAGCAGCAGTACATCCAGATGGACACGACGCACATCCTGTTCATCTGCGGCGGCACGTTCGTGGGCCTCACCGACATCATCCGCCAGCGCCTGGGCAAGCGCGCCATCGGCTTTACCAGCGAAGTCACGCAGGCCCAGAGGGTCGATGAGGAGACCGATGTGCTGCGCCAGGTGCAGCCGGAGGACCTCATCAAGTTCGGCATGATTCCCGAGCTGGTGGGCCGCCTGCCCGTCGTGGCCACGCTGACGCCGATCGACGAAGAGACCATGGTGGCCATCCTGACCGACCCCAAGAACGCCCTGGTGAAGCAGTACCAGCACCTCTTCAGCATGGAGAACGCCACGCTGGAGTTCACGCCCGAGGCGCTGCGGGCCGTTGCCCGCGAGGCCATGCGGCGCGATGTGGGCGCCCGCGCGCTGCGGGCCGTGGTCGAAGAGGTCATGCTTGAGCTGCTTTACGAGCTGCCCGAGTCCAAGGAGCACGGCAACCAGTACGAAATCACCCCGGAAATGGTCACCGGCCAGGTCAAGCCCACCCTCTTCACGGCGGTCAAGAAACGCTCCGCGTAAGCGGGAAACATTGCCAGATCACGAAAAACCTCCGCCGGGCGGAGGTTTTTCTTTGCGCTGTGGCGCAGCCGCCCGGAAAGGACCTGGCCTTTACAACGGGCACCGTGTGGCACAGCCGCCCTCGGCTGTGCGGCCGGGGAAGGGATCCGGTTTTCACAACGGGCACAGCCGAGGGCGGCTGTGCCACATCATCTTGCGACTCTGGAAACGCAATCCTGTCGAACCTTAACATTCTTAAGTGGATCAGCGTGCGGGTTGCCTCCAGGCGGGGACACGGTTTGAGGCCGCGGCCGCTTTACCGGCGCGACCGAGGGCCATCGTGTATGCCGGGTGAGGAGATATTGACCATGACACAAGCGAATGTGTCACCTACTACAGGCGCGTGGATCCAGCCGCGGACCGCGCGCATCCTGGCCGGCGGCGGGTTCGCCGAGGCGGTAGGCGGCGCGGTGGCCGTGATCTTGTCCATCGTGGCGCTCTCGGGCATGTACACGGCACTGCTGCTGCCGATCGCGGCCATCTGCATCGGTTTTGCGCTCCTGGTTGAAGGCGCCGCGATTGCCTCGCGCTTCCGCGATCTGCTCCAGGAGACCGGTAGCCGGATGGAACTGGGCGAGCTGGGCGGCGGGCTGTCGGCGGAGTTTGTCGGCGGCGTCACGGGCGTGGTGATGGGCGTTCTCGCGCTGATTGGCGTCGCGCCGCTGACGTTGATGTCCGTCACCGCGATCATCTTCGGCGTGGCGACCCTGCTGGGCGCTGCCGCCACGTGGGCCCAGCGCTGGCCGATGGTTTCGGCGAGGGAATCGGATGAGCGCGTCCGCTTGCTCTTGCGGCAGGCGGTCTCGACGGCCTCGGCCCTGGAAGTTCTGTCAGGCCTGGCGGCCCTGCTGCTGGGGATCCTGGGATTGACCCCCATCGGCACCGTGTCGCTGCCGCTGGCGGCGTTCCTGATTGTCGGGCTGGCCATCCTGCTGAGCGGAACAATCGTCGGCACCAAGATGTCGGCGGCGTTTCAACGCTAGATAGTGGCCGGCTGGAAACAGAAGAGGACACAAAGAGCACAAAGACCACGAAGGGCACGAAGAAAGGAAAAGCTTTGTGTTTTTCGTGATTCTTTGAGTTGTTTGTGTCCTCTTCTTTTGCCTGCCAGTCCTGAATAGCCCGTCGGTAAAATCCGCGGCATGGACCACGACGAAATCCTGCGGCTGACCGGCAAATGCGGCGGCGCCTGGGCGCTTTGCCACGCGCAGCGCATCCTCGCCACGATTTCTCGCATCGCTGAGCAGCAATCGTATGATGTTGAAGCGATTTGGATTGCCGCTCACCTGCACGACTGGGGCGGCTACGCCCGCTGGGCCGTGGCCGGCGTGGATCACGCGGTGCGCTCGGTGCAGGTCGTGCGCGAGTTTCTCGCCGCCCGCGCTTGCCCGGTCGACCTGGCGGGGCGGGTGCTGGAGTGCATCGAGTTCCATCACGGCGGCCCGCCGCACCGCCGCTTCGAGTCCACGCTTTTCACCGATGCCGACGCCCTGGACCTCTTGGGCACGGTGGGCGTTTTCCGCATCATCGCCATGAACGGCCGCGACCTCCGCGCCGGCATCGCCGCCATCCGCCGCTACCGCGAAACCAGCGACCGCGCCATCACGCTGCCGGCCAGCCGGCAGATTGCCAAGGAGCGGCTGGAAGAGACCGACCGGCTGCTGGCCAAATTCGAGGAAGAGACGGGCGGGGTTTACTAAACCCCTCTCCCTCTTACGGGAGAGGGTGGCCCGCAGGGCCGGGTGAGGGTTCCGGTCCTTTCCAGTTGGACCACCGAAATGCGGCCAAAGCCGCGCTAATAATCCCTCTCCCTCTTACGGGAGAGCGGCTGTGTTTG
>PMYD01000046.1 GCA_003171335.1 Phycisphaerales bacterium | reverse complement strand
CCGCCGGCCGCACGGAGCATTGGGCTCCCTGGCCCCTGCCGAGTACGCCACCCGCTGCCAGGCCGCTCCGGGCTCCGCTGCGCTCCGCCCTACGCGGCCTGGCAGCGGGACGAGGGACAATGCAATGGTTCTCTCATAACAACTGGATCAAGGAACCGGGGCAAGCCAGCCCCGACAGCCAAGGATTTCGCCAAAACGGCTGGGCCTTGTATTGCCGCCAGATATATTGACCCTCCAAGTACTGCGCCGTTCCATGCACCATGCAAGAAGCCACCCCAAAAACTGTGCCCATGTGATACTGATATAGAGCCACTAACGCTTCCCATCATTATGGCGCCAATTGCAATTGAGACACCTAATTCTTCAATGCTGAACATCCCCGTCGGATCGATCCTGTTGACCGGGTCCGCTTCGCAGTACAGATACTTGTGGAGGCTTTGAGGGTCCGAAGGAGATCCAGGAAATGGGTCCTGGCTCGTGAACCGGCCCGGTCCTGGATCATAAACTCTGCACCGAGATATCGCAAAAACATCCTTCGGCAAAGCATGCCTGCCGCAGGGACATGTCGCGCCAGCGCGTTGCACGTAAGTATTCTCAGAATACATAAATGGGCCTCCTGGAAGGATCGACGGCGGCATCTAATGCCGCCGGGTTGTAGCATGTCAAATGACCCAATCCAATATCTTGCATTCTAGCGTTTACGGCGGCGGCCGCAGCCGCTAAGGGATCAGCGATTGGGGAGGGTGGGCCCGAACTGGGTGGCCGTGGGGTTCCGGCCGGCACGCCTGGACGCAGGGCATCCTCTCCGGTGGCCTGCCAGGGGAATTCCACCTTGTAGCCTATTACCTGGAGCCGGAGCATTTCACAGTAGGTGTAGCTATCCAGGCCCCAAGGTCGCAGAACGTGGTCAAGCTTCTTTAGGTGAATCTTTCTGAGCGCAGGGCCATAGGCTTCAAGATCTTCACGATTGAACCGTATTGCGGCCAGACAGTTGCCGTAGGCCTCGTCGAATTGTCCGTTATCAAGCAGCGTGTGGGAACGCTGCATCAAAAAGCTGGCCATTTCTTCATGGGGATGAAGGTTCCGGAGCCAATATGGCTTTGGCCGAGTGGATTCCTGCTTGTGCATCTGGGCCGACCATTCCACGGGCCAGTGGTGGTAATACTCATCCGGGTGAGAGTTCATGCCTTTATCGGTGTATTCGATGTTCCGCCGCTCACGCCAGGCTGGGTTGGCATGCGAGGTTCCGTCCCAGCGGCAAAGCACGTGTTCCGGCACTTCGACAAGATAAAGGGGGTAGCCGAGCCTCCTGCCGATGGCGACAAGAATGACCGGCAGGGAAGAGCAGGTACCGCTCCGCTTTGGCCCCAGGATCCCATGAACCAGACTATCCCGCGAGTCCCTCCAGTGCCAATCCTTTCGCTCTTTTTGCTCCGGGTTGTAGTGGACTCCGTATTCCCGTTCCAGCACCGTCTTCATGGTCAGCATGCGCCAGATAGGCTGGGAATTCTCATACCGCGCAGGGTCGTTGCGAAACTCCTTGGTGCGATTGCTGGTCACATGCTTGACCCGTTGCGTCCAGAGTTCCAACCGCGAGAGCATTTCTTCAACGTCAAGGTCTTCCGCGCCGGGCAGGCCGGTGGCGCAGAGAAGGTTCATCCTCGCTATGTCAACTTGGCAAATCTGCTCGGGAGATAGGTGAGCAAGGTCCATCAAAGTGCAAACGCCGGCACGGTCGCTGGTGGGCGGAGGGGAAGAGGCGACTCCGGCAGGAGTCGGATTTCCTTCATATGTTCCGCGACATTCAGACATACTTGCCCCAAAAACACGAAAAACGATTTGTTCCGCCCGGGGGATCAACTCCCGCCATCCCCAGCACGGGCAGCCTGGTTTAGGAGGAAAGCTACTCTATGCGAGGAATGGCGTCAAATAGATTTTGACGCCAAAAACCCTATACGCTGCCATTCCCGTCAAACTTTGCTGAAGCACCTGGCCGCCTAGGCCAGGAGGGCGGCTGTGCCACATTCTTATTCCGGCTTGCTCGCCCTAAGGAGGAACCGCCCCGGCTGGCCGGCCCCCGGGCCGATGGCGGCGGGTTTGAGCGCGAGCCAGGTCTTGCCGCCATCGGCGGACCATTCCAGCTTGGCGACGCCGGGGAAGGTGACGGTGAAGGCGGTGTTGGCGTAGACCTCCCAGACATCGCCTTTATCCGTGCGGCGGAGGGAGACGCCGGTGCGGAGGATAACCGAGTCGCCTTCGCCCAGTTCCCAGAGGGAGAGTTTGCTGCCGACCGGCAGATCGTTGCGGCCGATGGAAGAACCGGTCAGGGCGAACCAGAAGCCCTCGTGGCGATTGCCGCCGTCAAAGCGGGCGCGCCAGGTGGTGCGGGTGTCGGGGCCGGTGGCGACCAGGCCCATTTCGCGGCCGGGGTAGCGGGCCATGGCGATATTGGTGCGCACGCGGCCGGCCTGGCGGTCCACCTCCTCAATGCGGGCCCGCATCGTCTCCAAACCCTGCTTGATGTGCAGTTGCGTGCCGGCCGAGCCGCCGGTCACGCGGTCCACGGTGAAGCAGGCGGGGTGCTGGTCGGTGCCCATATAGAAGGTCGAGCCGGCTAGTTCCGGTAGCGCCGGCACGCCCGTCACCTGCACGAGCCGCTGGGCGTAGTCCAGCCTGGAGATGGTGCCGAAATACTGCCGGTGGGCGATCTTCAGCTCGATCTGGTCGCTCTTGAGCAGCGTGCCGCCGGTGAGCGTGGCCTGGCGCAGGCCGGCCGAATCGCGCGAGAGGAAGGCGAACTCGCCCGCCGCCTCCACGCCCTCGGGCAGCTTGCGGCTCTTGTCCGGCCGGCCATCGCTGAAGCACAGGTCGGTGCGGCCGTTGGCGGTTTGGATTTCGACGGCGGCCGCGCGAAAAGCGTCGGTTTCGTTGTTCTCGATCGCCAGCAACTTGCGGTGCGTGATGAAGGGCTCGCCCGCATAGGGCTCGATGATCGCCACGAAGACCGAATCCAGCGGCTGGTCGCTGGCGCGCTGGGCGAACAGGCAGCGCGCGGCGTACTGCGGCACATCGGGGTTGATGTGGGCCGCATCGTCCACATCGGCGGCGATGCCGTGCATGATGTTCAGGCCGGCGGCATCGAAGAGGTGCAGCCGCGTGTACTTGCGGAGGGCGGTGACGACAGCGCCGTTGTCGCGGCACATGCGCTCCTCGGCGCTGCGGCCCAGCCGCCAGGTGGCCTGGAGCACATCCTCGTCGGTGCCGCCGGACCAGCGGGCGTCGAGGTCGGCGATGGGCCTGCCCGTGGCTTTGGCGCGCAGATCCTGCCAGTCGAAGCCGCGCAGATAATTCGCGGCAGTTTGGCCGGCGCTCTGGCCGGCAGGTTGGCCGCCGCCTTGGCCGGCGGTGTCGGAGGTGAGCTGGCGCCTGGTGGTGTTGATTTCAAAGCCGCCGGGTGAAAGCTCGCTGTCATCCACGCTGCCGTGGAAGCAGTAGGTGTGCTGCCTGCCGCCGGAAACGCGGAAGACATCCAGCACGTAGCTCTGCGGCGTGGCCACATCGCCGCGGGCCTGGAGGGCCGTCGGGGCCGGCGTGGTCGGGTCGTCCACATCAATCAGGGCCACCTGGCGGCGATAGAGATTCAGGTCGGTGTGGTTGAGCGGCGGGGCCGACTCGGCCCGCAAGTACGCGGCGCCGGGGGCATCGAAGAGGTTGCGGACCCAGGCGTAGCCATCCCAGTTGCCGGTGTTGGCGACATCGGGGGCGCCGTCACCGTCGACTTCGACCACGTTGTGCACGTAGCTGTTGGAGGATAGGGGCTTGCCGCCGGGGGCGCCGATATCGCCCACCATGGTGCAGCCGTGCGCCCAGAGGCGCAGGTCCAGCGTGTCGGCGTGGGCGTGTCCGTTGCCGTTGCCGATGCGCACGGCCACAGCGCGGCGGAAGCGGACATCATCGTGCTGGGTGCCGCTTTCGAGGATGCCCGACCAGTCGGGCAGCACGCGCGAGCGGCCCGCCAATAGCGGGCTGCGCTGGCCGGCCGCGGCGGCGGCAATGGCGGCCCATTCGGCCTCGCTGAATTTCGCCCGGCGCGACAGCCGCGAATCATCGGCGTAATGCACCAGCAGCCAGGCGAAGCGCGGGTCGCTGGTCATGCGCCAGCCCAACTCGGCCTGCTGGGCGAGTGAGTCGCACGTGGAGATGGGCACGACCGCCGGCCCGGAGGCCAGCGCGCCAAGACCAGCCGCCGGGCTGGCATCGCCGATGGCCAGCGGCTGGCCGCCGGCCACGCGGCCGTCGAGCAGGAAATCGAGCCAACTGTAGCTCTTGGGGTAGCGCTTGGGGTCGGACAGGTCGTATTTGTCCAGCCCGCCGGCGGCTACGTACAGGTGCGTGTCGGCCGCCGCGGACAGGCCCGGGGAGGCCGCCTGGGCGTAATACCACGAGCCGGTGGTCGTGGTGCCGTCGCGGCTCGTGTTGGTGATGATGTTTTCATCCAGGCCGGCCAGCGTCTGCGGATATTCCCAACTGTGGGCGAAGAGGAAGTCCATCCAGTCGTGGGTGATGTCGTTGTCGCCCTGGATGGTGGCCGCCTGGATCAGCATGGAGGCCATGCCGTGATCGTAGTAGTAGCGGTAGTGCATGATCTCGTTGGCCGTGTACTGCACCAGGTACACCTCGTACAGGAACTGCACATCGGCGGGGGTGCGGACCCAGGGGATGAAATTGCCCAGGGCGCTGGCCAGCTCCTGGTTGTTGTGCGTGTAGTCGAAGAGTTCATCGACCATGATGATCAGCCGCCAGGGCTCGAAGGGTCCCCAGCCGCCGGGCGGCTGCGCGCCGGGGCCGTAGCGGCGCATGGGCTGCTCGGGTGTGCCGCCCTCGGCGTAGGCCAGGATGTTATTGGCTTGGATCGCCGGGTATTGATACGCCAGCGCCGCCAGCAAAAAGGCGGCATCGCGGGCGGCGATCGGGTCGCCGGAGGTTTTGTAGTGGGCGATCAGCTCGCCGAGTTTGCTTCCGGCGGTGCGATATCGTTGGAACGCCTGCTGGCCGATGAACGAGCCGTACTGCCGCTGGCCGGCCGGCTGGGGGAGGCGCACGCCGTAGCCGCGGTCGCCGCAGTCGGGCAGTTCCCTGTGGCCCTCCAGGTCCTCGCGCAGATATTGCTCGAAGCTGCCGGTCTGCTCGTTGCGGCGGTACAGGCGGAAGGGCTGATCCCATTCGGCCACCGGGTCGGGACCCTGCCAGCCGGCGGCGGCCTTGTCGCCGGCCGAGCCGTCATATTCGGTATTGATCGGCGGCAGACTCTGCCATAGCGCCTCATCGCGGGCAGCGCGGGCGCCGGGGTCCTCCGTGGAGTTACCGGCCGGCACACCGGCAGCCGGGCCGGTGAGCGTGCGGGCGATCTTGCCCGTCCGCTGGGCGCACTGCGCGAAGACGTTGTGCAGGTCCACGTTGTACGTGTAGAGCGCGGTCTCGCTCTCCGGCAGCAGCGTCAGCGTGGCGGTGTAGGAGCGCTTATCCAGGCAGGGGAAGATGAACGAGACGACCTCGTAGAAGTTGTCCGTCGCCCGTCCGCGCAGAATGTACGTGGAGTTCGTGCCGTCGGAGCGGTCGTTCACATACAACTGAAAAACGAGCTGTTTCTCCGGGCCGGCGTTCGGCGGGCCATTGAGCACGCGCGGATTGACCAGGTCGCGGGTCTCCAGCGCGCCCACCACGCGCAGGGCGTACATCATCCGCGGCTTGAGCTTGCCCAGCTCCAGCGTGATCGAGGAGCCCGGCTGCCAGGGGTAGCAGCGGACGGGATCGTTCTTCTTCTGCGCGGGAATGCGCTGGCCGAACTGCGTGTGCCAGTAGATGTTCTCGGCGAACTCGACGCAGTTGTCGCGCGTGGAGCGAAACTCGTTCAGGACGAAGTTTTTGACGAGCGAGTATTTGTTGTAGACCGGGTAGGGGGGAATATAGCGCTGCAGGCTGCTTCGGACATGCTCGACCGAGCCGCTATAGGGCAAGAATTCCGGCTGACCCCAGCAGAACGATTCGCTATCCACGGCCTGGAGGCACTGGTCGGCGCGGGCAACATCGCCGGCCGCCACGGCCGCGTCGTACTCGGTTCGCATCTCCGACACCGCCGGCCCATCGCAGCCCGTGCGGCCGGCCATCGGCCGGCAGGGCAGCAATGGGTAGGGGTGGAGGGCCTGCTGGGCAAAGGCGGCCGGGCCGGCGAGAAGGGTCACCGCCAGCGCCAGGCATGCACCGTGTGTCCGTTTCACGGGAGAGTCTCCTGGAAACGCGGGCGCACAGAGCCCGCTGCTATCTGTACCCGCCCAATGCCCCCCGCGGTTCGGCCGGAGGCAAGATCCTGTCAGAAAAGAAGTTCTCTATTGCTAAATATCGGCCGCACAGGCAGGCTGGAAAACAGCGACAGGAGGTGGAGCTCGCGAAAAGTGATGAAGTTCGATTTGTAACTTACGCAATCACAAGTTGTTGCAATTCAAAAAACAATCCGGCGGCATCTCGGATTGCCGTCTGCCAGGATGCGTCAAAAGACCGGCAAGACGTTGCAAGAAAGGACCGGCCAGCCGGCATGCTCACACGCACGCTGCCGGCCGGCCGGTACCTTACCGGGTACGCCTATTAGAGCCGCTGGTCACGGCGGCTACTCTTCTCGGAAGGTCATGCAGTCCGCTTCGCCATTGGGCATATCGACGGTGATGGAGGCCGCCTGGCATTCGAGCATGTCGTTGTACAGGCAGGCCGTCACCTTGCACGCGCCGACCCGGCCCACCGCCTGCGGGTCGCCGCCCTTCTGCGGAATGGCAAAAAACGTGTCGCACTTGGCCGTATTCTCATCGCCCACGGTGATCGCCAGGGCGTGGCAGGCGCCCGATGAGTTGTAAGCACACTCCCGCACCTGGCATCGCGCTACCTGTGGCATGTCCATGTTGCGTCCCCTTCGGCAGTGAGTCTTCCTGCCTTGGGGAATGATAGGCGCCAGAACCCCGCTTTCCCGAGGGAAGCAGTTTTCGGGGGAGCTTCTGATCCGGCCGCCCCGCCTGTTTCCAGCCTTTTTCTCGTCGCGGATTTTCGTTGACACCCTTTTGTGCCTGCATAAAGTATTCATGGAAGTACTTGAATAAGGAACCACGAGTATGCGGACACGCATTCGGAATTTTGGGTCTTGGCATCGGCAGATGCTGCCGGTTGCCGACCTGGGGTAAGCGGGTCCGTCGCTCGTGACAACAGCCTGACGGCCCGCCGGATCCCGAGCGGGCCGTTTTTCATTCCTGGCCAGCACACCTCGAAAAGCGCCCGCCCGCCGATTGGCCGATCCGGTTAGCATATTCTTTGTGGATGGGCGTTCGCTATGTCTGGAAAACTCGGCACGCTGTGGGGTCTGATGCGTGGCCACCGCCTGCGGTACGCGATGGCGATCGTGGCCACGCTGGTCAGCATCTACTTTATGTACCAGGTGCCGCTGATCGTGGGCGGCACGATTGATCTGCTGTATCCCAAGGAGCGCGCGCCCCAGCACCTGACGTATGTGCACCGCGCGCTGGATCGGCTGGGCGGGCGGAACGCCCTGGGGCGGAATCTGGCGCTGGTGGCCGCCTCGCTGATCCTGATGCGCGCCTTCAGCGGCTATTTCCTCTACACCCGCGGGCGCTGGGCGGCCGTGGCCGCCGAGTCCATCGCCAAGAGGCTGCGCGAGCGGCTGTACGATCACTTGCAGCATCTTCCCTGCCGCTATCACGACAAGGCGGAAACCGGCGACCTGATACAGCGCTGCACCAGCGATGTGGACACGATCCGCATGTTCCTGGGCAGCCAGGTGGTGGAGATGGGGCGGGCGCTGATGTTGCTCATCGTGGGCCTGCCATTCCTGCTGTACCTGCATGTGTGGATGGGCCTGATGTCGATGGCCATGATCCCGTTCATCGTGGGCTTTGGCGTCGCCTTCTTTTCCAAGGTGCAGCGCACGTTCAAAGCCTCCGATGAAGCCGAGGGCAAGATGACCAGTCGGCTCCAGGAGAATCTATCGGGCATTCGCGTGGTGCGGGCGTTCGCTCGCCAGCAGTATGAGATCGAACACTTTGCCCAGGCCAACTCCGAATACCGGCGCCGCTGGTATCGGCTGATGCAACTGCTGAGCTTCTACTGGCCGACGTCCGACCTGATGTGCTTCACGCAGCAGGGCATCGTGCTGTTCGCCGGCGCCTGGTACGTCAGCCGCGGCGACCTGACGGCGGGCGACCTGTTTACGTACATCATGTACGTCAACCTGTTCCTGTGGCCGGTGCGCAACATGGGGCGCATCCTGGCGGACATGGGTAAAGCGCTGGTCTCCATCGGCCGCGTGGGCGAGATTCTTTCGCAGCCCGTGGAAGTGGAGCAGGAACTGCTGTCCCAGCCGGACAATGTGGCACAGCCGCCCTCGGCTGTGGCTTTCCTGGCAGGTCCGCATGCCAATGGGCACGACCTGGGTGTGGCGAAGTCACCATCGGCTATGGCGACCCTGATGGAGCCTCATTTGAACGGGCACAGCGCACAGCCAAGGGCGGCTGTGCCACATGCCGGAACACAGCCGGCGGCGCCGCCGGGCGAAATCGTGGTGAAGAACCTGGTCTTTAACCACGGGCCGGAGATCCCGGTCCTGCGCGGCATCTCGCTGCGGATCGAGCCGGGCATGACGCTGGCCATGCTGGGGCCCTCCGGCTCGGGCAAGAGCACGCTGATCAACCTGCTGCTGCGGCTGTACGACTACGACACCGGTTCCATCCGCCTGGACGGCCTGGAACTGCGGGCGCTGCCGCGCAAGTTCGTCCGCGCCCAGATCGGCTCGGTATTGCAGGAGCCGTTCCTGTACTCCAAGAGCCTGCGCGAGAACATCAAACTTTCGTGCACCGAGGCGGCGGATGAGGACATCGTCGCCGCCGCATCGGCGGCATGCATTCACGAGTCGATCGAAGGATTCGAAAACGGCTACGACACGCTGGTGGGCGAGCGCGGCGTAACGCTTTCCGGCGGTCAGCGGCAGCGCGTGGCGCTGGCGCGGGCGCTTTTGAAGAACCCGCCCATTCTGATTTTGGATGATGCCTTCAGCGCGGTGGACACGCATACGGAAAAGATGATCCTCCGCGCCCTGCGCAACCGCCACGGGCGGCGGACCACGATTGTGATCGCGCACCGGCTCTCCACGCTGATGCACGCCGACCGGGTGATCGTGCTGGATGAAGGCCAGATCGTTCAATCCGGCACGCACGACAGCCTGATCGCCGAGGACGGCATGTACCGCCGGCTCTGGCAGATCCAGACGAGCCTGGCGGACGACCTGGCGGCCGAGCTGGAGGCCAACGGCGCCAAGGCCAAGTGAGAGCAAGACAACCATGAGCCAAGCAGCCATAGAACTTCAAGATGTCGAATACACGGGCAAATTCTCCCTGTCCATCTGGCGCAAGCTCTTCGCCTACGCCTGGCCGTACCGCCGGCAGGTGGTGGGCTTGTTCAGCGGCGCGCTCACCCTGGGCGGCCTGGAGGCCCTGTTCCCGCTGGTGACCCGCTCGGTGGTGAACGAGGCGGTGGCCCACGGCGCGCAGGCGCGGCTGTGGGTGTGCGCCTTGATTTACGTTGCTTTCACACTATTGTTCGGCATAACGGTCATGGCCTTCATCCGTCTGGCCGGTTGGATTTCCAGCACGGTCAGCCACGATCTGCGCCGCCGCGGCTTTGAGCACCTCCAGGAGCTGTCCTTCTCGTTCTACGACCGCCGGCCGGCCGGCTGGCTGGTGGCGCGGCTCACCGGCGACTGCGACCGGCTGAGCAATATCATCGCCTGGGGCGTGCTGATGGATGTGGTGTGGTCCAGCTGCAACGTGATCGGCACCTCCACGGTCATGCTGAGCCTGAACTGGCGATTGGGCCTGTGGGTGCTGGTGATCGTGCCAGGCCTGGTTCTGGCCGGCGCGTATTTCCAGCCGCGCATCTTGAAACTGTCGCGGGCCATCCGCAAGCAGAACTCCGCCATCACCGGGGCCTACAACGAGTGCATCGCCGGCGTGCGCACCACCAAGACGCTGGTTCGCGAGGAGCACAACCTGCGGGAATTCCAGGCCAAGACGGGCCAGATGTACGGCGATTCGGTCCGCAACGCCGTGCTCTCCTCGCTGTTCTTCCCGCTGATGCTGACGGTCGGCTCGATCGGCCAGGCCCTGGCCTTGTGGCATGGCGGCCGAATGGTGCTGGCGACCGGCGAAAACCCGCACCCCGACGTGGGCACGATGGTGGCCTTCATCAACTGCGCCGGCTCGCTTATCTGGCCGATCTGGGAGCTGGCCCGAGTGATGGCCGACCTCCAGAACGCCCAGGCCGCCGCTGAACGCGTGCTGGGGCTCATTGAAACGGAGCCCCAGGTGAAGGATACGCCCGAGGCGCTGGCAGCCATGGCCGCCGTCCGCGCCCACGGCGGACCGGCTGCGGGTGAGGCCCTCGACGGCGGCCCGCGCGACATTCAGCACGTGGAGTTTCGCCATGTGAACTTCCACTACGTCGAAGGCCAGAGCGTCCTGGAGGATTTCAACCTCACCGTCGGCGGCGGGCAGACCATCGCACTGGTCGGCCCCACCGGCGGCGGCAAGAGCACCATCGTCAACCTGCTGGGCCGCTTCTACGAGCCCACCGGCGGTGAGATTCTCATCAACGGCCGCGACTACCGCCAGCGCAGCCTGCTGTGGCTGCAGTCCAGCCTGGGCATTGTGCTCCAGCAGCCGCACCTGTTCAGCGGCACGATCCGCCAGAACATCCGCTACGGCCGGCTGGAGGCGACGGATGAGGAAGTGGAGACGGCCGCCCGGCTGGTGTGCGCGCACGAGTTCATCCTCAAGCAGGACAAGGGCTACGACACGGAGGTCGGCGAGGGCGGCGTGAAGCTCTCCACCGGCCAGAAGCAGCTCGTGGCCTTTGCCCGCGCGGTGCTGGCCGACCCGCAGATCTTCATCATGGATGAGGCCACCAGCTCCGTGGACACCGAGACCGAGCAGCACATTCAGCGCGGCCTGGCGGCCGTGCTGACCGGGCGCATCAGCTTCATCATCGCGCACCGGCTCAGCACCATCCGCAAGGCGGACCGCATCCTGGTGATCGAGGGCGGCAGGATCGTCGAACAGGGCAGGCACCGCGAGCTGATCGCCCTGCACGGCCAGTACTATGACCTGTACACGAACCAGTTCACCGAAGAGCGGACCAGCGAGGTGCTGGCGCGGCACGCCCCACCGGCCGCGGCGAAGGCGGCGCCGGCGCAGTAGGGTTCGAGGGATTCTGACGGCGCCAGATTCGATGGTGCCACGGCTGTCCGCAGCCGTGCGCTGTGCGCGAATGTGCAACAGAAAGGTTCGTTGGATTCCGCTGGACCTCCCGCCTCGTTGGAGGTCCAGCGCACGGCTGCGGACAGCCGTGGCACCCAAGACTACTATCCGCGCGCTCATCGACGAGCGGGAGAATGAAACATGGAGCTGCCAATTCCAGACGGTTTTGATGTACCTCATTGGATCCAGCGCTGGGACCGCATGCAGGAACGCTATAACGAGCGCCGCGCGGAGCGATTTGCGGCAATCGTGAGCACGCTGAAAGCCATCTGCCCCTCGGCCAGGCTGGTCCTCGATCTGGGCTGCGGCACTGGCAGCCTGGCGATGGAGATTCTCACGGCCATGCCGGAGGTCCACGTCGTCGGGCTCGACCTGGATCCTTCCATGCTGCTGCTGGCCCGGCGGCGGCTGAAGGCTTTTGGGCCGCGCTTTGTGGCAATGCAGGTGGATTTGCGCGATTCCTCCTGGCCCGCGCGCCTCGCTGCGCCAGCGGATGCCGCGGTCTCCGCGACGGCCTTGCATTGGCTCAGCGCCTCTGAACTTGAAACGCTTTATGCCATGGTCGCCGGTGCGCTGCGCGCTGGCGGGCTTTTCCTCAACGGCGACCACGTGGCCGCGGAATGCTCTTCTGTGCAGCAGGCATGGCAGGGGCAGGAAGAAGCAGCCGGCCATGAGGACCGGGTCGACAAAGCCGATACCTGGGAAGGTTTCTGGACGGCCTACGGGAAGGCGCTGGGCGTTGATCTGCGGGCCATGCAGAAGGAGTTGTTTGGCCCCTGGCGAGGCGTTGAAGAAGGAATGTCACTATCATGGAATTTCGCCACCTTGTGCCGCGCCGGCTTCGCCTGGGCCGACTGCTTCTGGCGATGGGGCGCTAACGCCGTGTATGGCGGGCAGACTGCTCGGCGGCAAGCATAAGTGTTACAGTCTGAAACCATACACGTTCGTAACATTTACCGGTGCTCGAAATCGACCTCTTGAGATCGCGCGACAAGCGTTTTCACGTGACAACGGTTGTCACCTGTTTTGATTCCGAGGACGATCTTCCCTAACAGGACCCGACCGTACTTTAAACGGTTTAAAGTTGCTGGCTCAGGTGTGCGCGGCGCACACGTGTAATGGTCAGCCTGCCCGTGCTCAGGTGTCCGTAACGGACAGAGTGTAACACTTAGCCGCCGCCACGTAGTCGATTCGACCACGTGGAATGCCGGCAGGTGGTCAACTTGACCACCTGTGAAACATAAGTGTATGGGATATGCCATACGCTTATCCCGGTGTGCTTGGCGAACTTGACCACGGCATTTCTTGACCATGCCAGGCAAGGGTCGATAGAATCAAGAATTAAGAGGGTCAAATGAGACTGATTATTACGTTGGAACGCGATGAGACCGGCATGATTGTGGCACAGTGCCCCGCTATTCCCGGCTGCATCTCCCAAGGGGCCACCGAGGGCGAGGCCGTCGAGAATATCCGGGAAGCCATCGCCGGCTGCCTGGAGGCGCGCGCCGAGGCGGGTATGCCGCTGACGGTTACGGTGCGCGAGGTCGAGGTGAGCCTGTAATGGTCAGCCTGCCCGTGCTCTCGGGAGCAAAGGCCGTTCGTGCATTTCAGCAGGCCGGCTGGCAGGTCGTTCGCCAGCGTGGCAGCCACATCATTCTGATCAAGTCAGGACACATCGCCAGCCTTTCCATTCCGCAGCATAAGGAGCTTGCTCCCGGAACGCTACGGGCGCTGATTCGGGCCGCGGGCCTGACGGTGGACGAATTCGTGGAGTTGGCCAAGCTGTAAGTTCTCCCCTTTTCCGCCGCCCGTTGCCGCCTGCCGCCGCGATCCGTAAAATACGCCGTTTCCAGTGCGGCCGCCGCGTCGCCGCCGGCCGCGTCCATCAGCACAGGAGCATCGAATACAACATGGCCCAGCAGCCCGCCAGCGCGATTTCGCCCACGCGTCAGGAAGATTATCCCGAGTGGTACCAGCAGGTCATCGCCGCCGCCGACCTGGCGGAAAACTCGCCCGTGCGCGGCTGCATGGTCATCAAGCCGTGGGGCTACCGGCTGTGGGAGAACATCCAGCACGTGCTGGATGGCATGTTCAAGGCCACCGGCCACCAGAACGCGTATTTCCCGCTGTTCATCCCGGTAAGCTTCCTCCAGAAAGAGGCCGAGCACGTCGAGGGTTTTGCCAAGGAGTGCGCGGTCGTCACGCACCACCGGCTCAAGGCCGATGCCGACGGCAAGCTCGTGCCCGATGGCCTGCTGGCCGAGCCCTTGGTCGTGCGGCCGACCTCCGAGACGATCATCGGCGCCATGTTCGCCAAGTGGACGCAGAGCTATCGCGACTTGCCGCTCCTGATCAACCAATGGGCCAACGTGGTGCGCTGGGAGATGCGCACGCGGATGTTCCTGCGCACCACCGAGTTCCTCTGGCAGGAAGGCCACACGGTGCACGCCACCGAGGCCGAGGCCCGCGAAGAGACCATGCGCATGCTCGCGGTGTACGCCGACTTTGCCGAGAACTACATGGCCATGCCCGTGCTGTGCGGCGAGAAGACCGAATCGGAGCGTTTCCCCGGCGCGGTGGCCACGTATTCCATCGAGGCCATGATGCAGGACCGCAAGGCCCTGCAGGCCGGCACATCGCACTTCCTGGGCCAGAATTTCGCCAAGGCCTCGCAGATCAAGTTCCTCGATGAGTCCAACCAGGAGGTCTACGCCTGGACGACCTCCTGGGGCGTTTCCACGCGGCTGATCGGCGGCCTCTTGATGACCCACGCCGATGATGATGGGCTGGTCCTGCCGCCGCGGCTGGCGTCCGCGCACGTGGTCATTTTGCCGGTGATTCACAAGGATGAAACCCGCGCCCAGGTGATGGAGTATTGCACCTCGCTGGCCGCCGAGCTGAGAAGTATCAGCTACGCCGGCAGGCCCATCACGGTGGAGCTGGATGCCCGCGAGGGCCGCGGCGGCGAGAAGACCTGGGCGTGGATCAAGAAGGGCGTGCCCGTGCGGCTGGAGATCGGGCCGCGCGACATCGCTTCCAATAGCGTTTTTGCAGGTCGGCGCGACCGCGGGCCCAAGGAGCGCATCAGCCTGCCGCGGGCCCAGTTCGTGGCGCAACTGCCGGCGCTGCTGGATGAAATCCAGGCCGGCCTGCTCGAGCGTGCCCGCGCGTTTCGCGCCCAGCACACCCGCGCCATCGACACCAAGGATGACCTCTACGCCTTCTTCACGCCCGCCAACGCGGAAAAGCCCGAGATTCACGCCGGCTTCGCCCTGGCGCACTGGGCCGGCGACCGCGCGCAGGAAGAGCAGCTTAAGAACGACCTGAACGTCACCATCCGCTGCATCCCCCTCGATGCGCCCGCGGAGGACGGCCGCTGCTTCCTCACCGGCCGGCCGTCGCACAGGCGGGTGGTGTTCGCCAAGGCGTACTAGAGTGTCGTAATTGGTCACGCGCCATTCCCCCCGGCGCCTTGGCGCTGGGGCGGGAGAGGCCATGAAGCGGCAGATTGATTTCCTGTTCGAAAACTCGCTGTTCCTGATCGCCGGCGTGCTGGCCGCCCTGGTCTGGGCGAACGCGGACCACGCCAGCTACAGCCGGTTGACGGAACTTGCCGTCGTCGTCGGCGGGACCGGCGGCGGCCGCATCACGCTGCACTTCCTCGTCAACGATGTGCTCATGGCGTTCTTCTTCGCCCTGGCGGGCAAGGAAATCTGGGAGTCGATGCTTCCCGGCGGCGCGCTAGGCAGCGTGCGCACGGCGGCACTGCCGATCTTCTGCGCGGCCGCCGGCATGGCCGGCCCGGCCGCGGTGTATCTGCTGGGTGCGGCGCTACTGGGCCAGTTGCCCGCGCTGGGCCGCGGCTGGGCCGTGCCGTGCGCCACGGATGTGGCCTTGAGCTACCTGGTGGCCCGCGCGGTCCTGCCCCCCAAGCATGCGGCCATCGCGTTCCTGCTGCTGCTGGCGATCGCCGATGATGCCGGCGGGCTGATCGTGCTGGCAGTCTTCTATCCGCAAGGGCCGGTGCACCCGTCGTGGCTGCTCCTGGCGGCGGCGGCCGTGGTTCTGGGAATTCTCTTGCGGCGGGGGAGGGTGAACAACTTCTGGTGGTTCATCCTGGGGCCCGGGGCGATGTCCTGGGCGAGTTTCGCGCTGGCCGGGTTGCACCCGGCGCTAGGGCTGTTGCCGATCATCCCCACGCTGCCGCACATCGTGCCCGAAGGCGGCGGGACTGGGGCTGGCGGCGCTCAAAGGCTGGCGGCGCTGCACCACTTTCATGCCTGGTGGGGCCGGCCGGTGGAGATCATCCTGGGGCTTTTCGGCCTGTTCAACGCGGGGGTGGTGCTGTCGTCGTTTGGCCCGACGAGCTACTTGGTGCTGGGTGGGCTGCTGGTGGGCAAGCCGCTGGGCATTGCGCTGGGGGGCCTGCTGGCCGTCCGGCTGCTGGGTCTACGCCTGCCGCCGGGCGTGACGTGGCGCGAGCTATGGGTGGTGGGCTGTGCGGCGGGAATCGGCTTTACGGTGTCGCTCTTCGTGGCGACCGTGGCGTTCGGCGAGGGCTCCCCTCGCGATGCCGCCAAGATGGGCGCCCTGGCTTCCTGCCTGGCTGCGGCCACAGCGCTGGTTGCCGGCAGAATTCTGCAAGTGAAGAAGGCCGGCTAGACCGTGGGCAATGCTGAAGCGACCGCAGGCCGGCCGTCAAACGGAGGAATGGCAGTAATTATCTGGCGCTAAATATGTTGCGCGGGTCTGGTTAGACCGGCATGCGATGCATCGGGCAGGTAAAATGGCTCGCGGCCGCCTGGCGAGCGCCCAACCAACGCGGTGTGCAGGGGTCTATAATGGCAAGGTAATGAAGGGGCATTCTAAACAGGAGAAAGTTCATGGGATCGTCGCTTAAGGTCGTAGGTTCCTGCCTTCTCGTCTTGGCGGTCCTCTGGCCGGCCTGGGTGCTGGCGCAGGAGGTGCCGCCGCCGCCGGGCCAGCAGATGGCGCCGGCTCAGCCATTTCCTCCGCCGGCGCCGACGGGCGAGGGCCAGGAAGTGTTGACGCGCGGGCCCGTGCACGAGGCCTTTGCCCAGCCGGTGCTGTACACCCCGACGCCGGGCATCACCGTGCCGCAGCCGCCGCCCGCGCCCGTGACGGAAGAGCCGCCGGACCAGGCGCCCCAGGTGGCCGACGTGCAGTGGATTCCCGGCTACTGGAGCTGGGATGCGGATGCCCGTGATTACATCTGGGTGAGCGGCACGTGGCGCGTGCCCCCGCCGGGCTGCTCGTGGGTGCCGGGCTACTGGGTGCAGTCGGCCCAGGGCTATCAGTGGGTGCCGGGCTTCTGGACGCCTGGCGAGGCGCAGGAAGTGCAGTACCTGCCCCAGCCGCCGGCGAACCTTGAGGAAGGGCCGCCTGCCGAGGGGGCATCATCCGACACGATCTGGGTGCCCGGGCACTGGGTATGGAGCACCAACCGCTACCTGTGGCGCCACGGCGTCTACGTTCGCGCCCAGGCCAACTGGGTCTATAACCCGGCCTGCTACTATTGGACGCCCAACGGGTACGTCTTTGCCGAAGGCCACTGGGACTACCCGATGCACGGGCGCGGCGTGCTTTTCGCCCCGGTGGATTTTGTTCAGCCCGTGTATGAACAGGCCGGATACGTGTATTCGCCGTCGGTGGTTGTGGACATCGACGCGCTGACCAGCAGCCTGTTCTGCCAGCCGCAGTATGACTCCTATTTCTTCGGCGATTACTATTCCCGCCGCTACGCTCGCGAGGGTTATTACCCCTGGTACGAGGCGCGCGAGCACCGCTACTGGTACGACCCGATCTTCTTCCACCAGGAATGGCAGCACCGCAACGAGCACGACTGGTACAACAATCTGCACGCGGAGTATGACCATTGCGTCAGCGACAAGAACCTGCGGCCGGCGCACACCTGGCGCGAGGAGCAGCAGCGGGTGGCCAAGCTGCCCGCGGCTCAGCGGAGCAAGGCGATGCTGGCCCAGCCGCTGAACGAGTATGTCCGAAGCAACCGGACGCCGATGAAGTTTGCGGCCCTTCCCCAAGCCCGGCGGCAGGAAGAGGCGCAACGGGCCAAGGATGTGCACCAGTACGCACAGGCGCGCAGCCGGTGGGAGGCGCCGGCGGCCCAGCAGCATCCCGAAGCGGGCAGACCGCAGGCGGGTCGTCCGGAGGCGGGCCATCCTGAGGCGGCCCGACCCGAAGCCGGGCGACCGGAGGCCGGGCGTCCTGAGGCGGCGCGACCGGAGGCTGTGAGGCCTGAAGCTGAGCGGCCGCAAGCGGCCCGCCCCGAAGCGGCCCGTCCTGAAGCGGGCCATCCGGAAGCCGCCCATCCGGCACCGGGCCGTCCGCCGGCCGAAGCGCGGCGCACGGAAAGCGAAGGGCCGCGTACCGTCAAGACGCCCACCCGGGCGCCCGTTCGTGGCCAGGCCACCGAACAGGCCAAGTCGCCGGCCAGGCCGGAAATGCCCGCTCCCGAAGAACCGCCGCAGCCCGAACGCCGCGGCAGCAAGAGTAAGGGTTAAGCAACGAGGAACCACGCGCTCGGTCGCGCGGCGCCTACTCGGTGTCGCGCGGCCGGGTGTTTTTGCGCGCCCGCCAAAGCCACAGCCACGTGCCCAGGTAGCCCGCCAGCGCGGTCAGCGAAATCCATTTGCCGACCTCATACGCCGCCGGCCGGTACTCGATGCGCAGCCGGTGATGACCGGCCACCAGCGGCACGGCCTGAAAAGCCCAATCCCCGGGCATGAGGCGATATTGAGCCTGTGCGCTGCCCGGCAGCGCCGTGGCGCGCCAGGAGCGATCGTAGGCATCGGTGATCAGCAGCACGGCCGGCGAGGAAAGGTCGGCCTCGATCACGGAAAAACCTGTGTCGCGCTGCGTACATCGGACCGAGCCGACCAGCGCGGCGGCGGGGGCGCCGACGGGCATGCTGGCGGCTGGCACGCTGGCGGCGAGGGTGGCCTGCGGGCGGGCACGAACCAGCTCCGGCGAATGCTCGAGAATCACCACCTGGCGCGGGTCAAAGGCCTCATCAAGCATGGCCGAGAGGACCTGGTCACGATCCGTCAGCACGCGCCAGCGTTTTACCAGGGTCAGCCGCTCCAGGGCGCCGCTCAGATGGGCCATCACGGGCTGGCCGCCCGAGCCAGGAAGCAGCGGATACGTCAACCGCGTGGGCAGGAGCATGCGCCAGCGGTCCCAGTGCCGGAACGCGCAGTATTGGCACACCAGCTCCATCGGTTCTTCCTGGGCGAAGTAGATATATTCCGCCCAGCGCCGCCGCACATCGGGGCCGCGGCCCCAGACGTCGTACAAGCCGCTCTGCATGCCTTCGTTGGCGTTGTAAAGATTGAGCACTCGGCTGTCGCCGGCCTGCAATTGCGTCACTTCCATGGCGGTCCGCGTATGGACCGGATCGAACGTGGGTAGCGCGTGGAAGGCGAAGACCAGCAGTTCCACCGCCGCCAGCAAGGCCAGGGCATACGGGGCCGCGCGCCACCGCCGCACCAGGGCCAGCAGCAGGGCGCACAGGCCAAACACGCCGGCGCCGACGAACAGGCTGTTCCGCGAATTCCTGGCCCAGAGGAGCATGCGCAGGGGGTCCTCGTACGCGTGCGGATACACCAGCACCGGCCGCAGTTCGCCCTTGAGGCCGCGGTCCATCCCGGCCACCAGGCGGTGCCAGGGGCCGGCGGGCCCCTGCATCGCCGCATGGTTGATCCAGAGCGCACCGGCAATCAGGGCCACCGCGGCGGTCGCGGCGATAGCGCAAAAAGCCCACGGCGGCCGCCGCGAGGCCAGCAGGTAATCCAGACCCGACCCGGCCAGCACGCTGAGCATCAGCGAGGCCTGGAAGGCGAACTTGTCCATGCCACGGATCTGGCGAACGATTCCCACGTGCGCGTACAGCAGGCCAAATAAAGGCGTGTACATGCCCATGGCCAGCACCAGCGTGATGGCCAGCGTGGCCAAAATGGACCACCGGGCCAGCACGCGCCCGCGCACGGCCCCCAGGCCGGCCAGCAGCAGGCCGGCGATGCTCACAAAGAGCGTGGCCTCCCAGCAATGCCACCGGCCCCAGTATTCCGGGTAGTCCGGACCGGAGAAGAAACCCGGCGCCACCAGCGTCAGCAGATTTTCCGGCGGGAACGAGAACGAGCCGGCCCGCCCGAACGAAAGGCCGGCGCCGCGGATGGAATCGCGCGAGGCATCCAGGCCCGTCAGCAGTTGCACCGCGCCCAGCGCCGAGCCCGCCACCACGAGCACCGCCAGCAACGCCGCGATGCGCCCCAGCTCGCGGCCCACGGCCGGCGCGCCGGCGCGTTCGCTTGCCCGCTGGCGCGCCCGCCCGGCCAGGCGCCCGATGGCATAGATGCCCGCCGCCACGCCGGTAAAGAGCGTGTTTTGCGGAAAACCGGCGAAAATCATTAGCGCCAGCGCCAGCGCGCCCGCCAGCGGCCAGGCGAGGCCGCGACGGTCGAAGCAGCCGTCGATCGCCGCCATCACCAGCGGCGCCCAGGCCATGGTGCACACGTGCGGGAAATGGCCGGGCGTGATGTGCAGGAAGAATGCCGAACCGAGCATCGCCATCACCGCCGCCAGCAGGCCGGCCGGCAGGCTCAGCCCGCGCAGCCGAGCCCAGGCGTACATGCACAGCCCCAGGATCAGCACGTGCAGGGCGATGCCCACATTGACCGCCCGGTGCTCCGGCAGCACCATGAACAGCCAGTTGGGCGGGTACAATAGCGCCGACTGAAAATTCCCCAAAAACGGCGCGCCGCCATAGATGTACGGGTTCCACAGCGCTAAATGGCCGTGCGTCAGTTGCCCAAACCCGAACTGCCACGCGGGCCAGAACTCCGTCGCCAGGTCGCCGCGCAGCATCGACAGCACCACGTGCGGCCCGGCCACCAGCACCTGGCCGAAGATCATCACCGTCAACGTCGTCAGGACGGCGGCCACAATGAGCGGCTGACCCCATCGCCGCGGCGGGGCGGCGGTCTTTACGCCAGGCGTTTCGGCACGCATGCGTGCGATTCTCTTGATCGGCACCGGGCCAGTCAAATGAACTCCGCGCCGGAGGCCCCCCGGCAGACGGTCAACCACGGCGCCCGCGTCGCCCTGTGGCCGGGCCGTAGAATGAAAAAGCGGCTCTGGCCGCACAGAGAGAAGGAGCGAAGCCATGGCGCGGATGCGAGCGGTGCAGGTGAGTCTGGCCAAGGGGAATTTCGAACTCGTCGAGCGGCCCGTGCCCGAGCCGGCCGGCGGTGAGGTCCGCGTGAAGGTGCAGGCCTGCGGCATCTGCCACAGCGATATCTTCGCCAAGGAGGGCCTGTTTCCCGGCGTGAACTACCCGCGCGTGCCCGGCCATGAGGTCGTCGGCCGCGTGGACAAGCTGGGCGACGGCGTCACCACTTGGCAGGTCGGCCAGCGCGTGGGCGTCGGCTGGCACGGCGGGCATTGCTTCACCTGCGACCGCTGCCGCCTCGGCGATTTCATCACCTGCCGCCACGCCCACGTCACCGGCCTGACATTCGACGGCGGCTACGCCGAGTATACGGTCGTGCCGCAGCAGGCCCTGGCGGCCGTGCCCGATAAGCTCGAGAGCAGCGAGGCCGCGCCGCTCATGTGCGCCGGCGTCACCACCTTCAACGCCCTGCGCCACAGCGGCGCCCAACCCGGCGACCTGGTCGCTGTGCAGGGCATCGGCGGCCTGGGGCACCTTGCCGTGCAATTCGCCGCCCGCATGGGGTTTCGCACCGCCGCCATCTCCAGCGGACCGGACAAGAAGCCCCTGGCGCTGAGACTCGGCGCCCACGAGTATATCGACGCCCGGCAGACTGACCCGGCCAAGGCCCTGGCCGACATGGGCGGTGCGGCCGTCATCCTGGCCACAGCGCCGCAAAGTGAGCTGATCGCCTCCGTGGTCGAGGGCCTGGGCGTCGGCGGCAAGCTGCTGATCGTGGCGGTGGCCGCCGGGCCGCTGAGTGTCTTACCCCTGGAATTGATTGGTTCCCGCCGCTCCATCGCCGGCTGGCCCAGCGGCCATGCTATGGACTCCCAGCAGACCATGGAATTCGCCGCCCTGACCGGCGTGCGGCCGATGATCGAAACCTTCCCCCTGGACCAGGCCGCCGCCTTTGAGCGGATGCTCGCCAACAAGGTCCGCTTTCGGGCGGTGCTGACGATGCCGTGAAGGCTATTCTGGCGCGCTACCACGGTACCGGCTTCTACCCGTGGTAATGCGACTGCCAGATCAGGAAGTCCACGCCATCGACCTTACCATCGCCGTTGGCGTCGCCGCCGTCGGGCGTGCCGCCGCTAGACCTGGGGTAATGGCTCTGCCAGATCAGGAAGTCCACACCATCGACCTTGCCGCGCCGTTGAAGTCGCCGGGCGCCAAGGCCGTCACCATCACGTTACTGGTACCCGTCAGAGCCGAGTCGTTGGCCGTCAGTTGAAGCACGTACGTGCCGGCGGTTGAGAAGGTCACCGTCGTGCTGGCAGAGGCAGAATCGCCAAAGGTTACCGTGCCGGGACCGGAGACCTTGCTCCAGGCGGCGGTGCAGGCGGCCGGCGGATTGGGCAGTCCGTCATCGCTGATCGAGCCGGCCAGGGTCAGGGCGTTGGGAATCATCACTTTGGCGTTTGGCCCGGCGTTGGCCGTCGGGGCGCCGTTGGCGATGTCCACGGTCACATCGAACATAAGGTCATTGGTCAGGGCAGACCATACTCCGGTGCTGATTTTGTACTGGAAAGAGTGCCTATACTGATTCCCCAACGGGTAATCGACCTTATATCCGAACTCCCCCCCAGGGGACCCGGGGGCGATCTGGAACCCTGCATAAAACGACCCGGAGACCTGGACGTGGGCCGCATCAATATACATGGTTCTGAGCGCCAAATCACAGGGTTCGCCGCTCCAGTCAAAAATATCGGAAGTATACAGGGGCAAACCGTTGGCATCCCAGATACGCACCAAAATCTGTGTGTTAGCCGGGAAGACCGTGGATTGTCCCTCCGACATTATCCCGAGCGATATGACCTCATACTGTTTCGTAGGGTCGGGCAGGTCGCATTTCACGGCCGGTGGAGATGCGGCGGGGTATATATACGTGGTAAAAGTCCCATTGATGGTCGAGGAGTGGTAGGAAAGCACAATGGGACTGGCTTGTGCACTTGTTGCCCCAAGCACCCACAGCAAGGCCGCCGCACAAATTGCAATTAACCATTTCATTTTTCGCCCTCTCCAAGAGTGTACGTTCAGTTATGATTCTGCGCACCCGGCTGCATCCACATTCTCGCACCATAATAGACCGTCCCTATTACTCTTCAACTACAAAGCTAGCGATACTGCTCGGGCTATAGTTGATCTCGCCGAGAGTTCCCGTGCCTCTGATCTCCCCAAATTCAAGGCGGGCGTCCGATAGGATCCTACCGCTTCTCAATGCGAGCCTTCCCTTCCCATCTTTGCCCATCGTCCAAGCCTTGATTTCACTAATGGGTATGATCCTCCAGAACTCATCTTGTTTTGCGGCCAGACAGGACCGATACTCTGCAGCGGAAATGACAAGATGCCCGTCGCTCGTGGCGTGCCAGAAGGGGCGACATCTGTCCATAAGGATCCTGCCTATGGCCAGATCACCAAACGGAGATTCTATTGTGGCCTCTTCGAGCCTCTGGGTTGTTCCTTTCGTGTCAGTTACCGCGATGTTATATGAGGTTCCTTCGGGAGGCGTTGGAGACGTATGCGCTGATCCTGATTTGCCCTCGACTGCTGCGATCTCGCGAATGTCGGCGTATTCGATTGCCATGTATTGGTTATCGACCCATCCTGCGAGTGCGCACAGTCTGTGGCAGTCCTCCGTGAATGTGCGATCAACCGCCGATTCCTCAGGTTTGAAAACATGAATTGTGTGGTCATTTCTAAGATCCAAGAGCCCATGAACCATATCAAACGTCTTGATCTGGAACAATGGAATATCAACAAAGCCGTTAGTGACTGGCAGTGACAAGTGATCGGCCGAGATGTTGACGTCTTTCTTGAGGGGCCATATAGGCATGTTGTTAATTGTTTGCACGTAGCCCGTATCTTCAGAGTGGATCGTAAATGCTTGAATATCGGACAAGGTCAAAGTGGAACCGTTCTTTGACGTTATTCTATAGCAGACTTTATTATTCTCGAAGCCCGGTTTCACCGAACAATGTGAAGGTGTGAGAATGATTCGCTTGCACATGGAGAGTCGCGTGTGGAATACGTAACTAATGTCGCCATCGACGACGTAGCCGCGAAGGTGACGCCCTCCTCCATCTGTGATGGTGATCTGGGGACTCCCGTCCGACGGCGTGATGGCCATTGTCACGGATTCCGTAGTTCCTGGTCGACTGCTTTGAATCTCAATCGAGGCTACCCGATTAAATGCAACCGTCATTTTGGAATCGCCCACAGGAGCCACCAAAGGCCCGTCGTCCAGGCCGAATCCACCGAGGGTAATCCGACCACCGTTGGCGAACTCGACTGTAGCTGAGGTGCTTCCGTCGGTCTCTTTCACCGGCTCAACCATTGGGCCTCCGGGGCCGGGCTGCAGCATCTGCCTGGCCCGCAGGCCTTGTCGCGGGGCCGTCGACGGTTGGGTGTTTGCAGGCGGGCCGCTCGGCGCCTCAACGGTACCGCCGGGGTGAAGGATCAGTTTCGTCTGCCACAATTCCTGGAGCGACTGCATGGTCAGTCGCAGCGTCCCATTAACGAAGGGCCCTTCACTGCCTACATCCGACATGATGAGGAAAGAGCACATGAACACGTTGGCCCCCTCGCGGGCCAACAGGTCGCTTTTGCGCTTGTCGAGGTAGGTTTGGAGATCCTTGGCCGCCTGGGAGTCGTTGAGGTAGCCCTTGGCGTTGACCAGCAGACCATCCCTGTCGCCCGTGAAAGACAGCGACATACTTTGAACTGCGGACAAGTTCCTGCTGAAGGCCTCGTGCTGCCCACGCCACTCCCGCAGGCTGGGGGTCTCGAGAATCACTTTCGGTCGCGCGGCCAACCAGATCAACGAACCGCCATCCGTTCTCTCCAGAACCGCCTTGAGGTCTTGCGGCACTGCACTGCCGCGGCCTGGTGCGACCTGGTCCACGGCCTCTCTGACAAGGGCGGGGCTGCCGACAACCAGCGTGGACGGGCTGGGCAGGCAGTATTCCACCTGGCCCTTTTCGTGAAGAGTCACGCCTTTGTATGTGCTGGCCACGCTGGCTTGGCCAATGGACATGCCGAGTTGCATTTCGGCGCTGGAGTTGTTGAAAGTGCCGTGTATGACGACCACAAATGTGGGTTTGGCCTCCAGATCGCCAGCGGCGAAGAACGACAACTCGTCAACCTGGCTGCGGAAATCAATGCCCGTGGCGCCTTGGAGCACTGCCAGATAGGCATTCATCATGCCCACATTGGGATTATCCGGCTGCTGAGCCGCAACTTTGAGGAGAAAGTCAAAGAAGCGTTTGCAGTCGAGGTTGCCTACGAGCCACCAATCTTGCGGAGTGTACTTCAGACATGGATTATTGACAGCAGGCAAGAACGGGCGGGAAGGAACTTGTTGGTCGGCGTAAGCGAACCGGCCCGGGCAGAACCAGCCAGCGGCGAGCAACAGAATTATCGTATACGAAAGGGCACTGCGGGAGTATTGGTACGACCACATCGGATTCTCCTTTCTTCGCAGATCTCACAGGACTTGGCGCTTCGGCCTAGAGGGGTTCTCCAGAGAGCGAGGGTCGGTGCGGCCTGAGGTGATTTACGATCCGAAATGCCCAGAACCTTGAGTAATGCATTTGTGCCACTTTCCATGCTCTCAGGCTTAGACATGGAGGTGGCAGGCGCGCTTGCGGCATGACTGGCTGGCCTGGTTGTTGACGAAGCTACCAAGCGCTCAAAGATTAGCGCAGGTGCAATCACCATAAACATCTTCGCCATCTGGTTCATGGCAGGATCCTCGTCAATTCGTCATCCCATCTGAGCGGACGCGGCCAAGACGGTCTGAGGCAAGAGTCGCCAGGGGCAAGATCGCTCCTGTCCCTGAGTTGTCAGCCCCACCACTCGGATTAAGAGAGGTGACGTCGACGATAGTCTACTGCGCTCTAGCGGGGCGTCAAGAAGATTTCAGCATCGCCGAAACCTTTATGCGTCTCGCACCTGCGTGGGCTCCAACATGATCGGCAATCCAGCCGTAGCGGTAGCCTCGTCGGCACGATCGAAGGCTTTTGTACACGGTCTTGCCGCTGCCGGGCGGGCCGATCATCAGCAGGTTGTGATGCCCGGCGGCGGCCTCGGGAATGGCGCGTTTGGCCGGCGCCCGGCCGCGCACATGCCCGGAGACAATCTCGTAGCGGCGTGAGCATCGGAGTGCGCGGCCGCACGCAGAGCCAGGCTATTTTCCCCCTTGACATTTTCCAGCGACTGGAGGAGGTGTTCGACCGGCGGCGGGATATCGATCGCATGATCCGACTGGGCCACAAGTTACAGGATGGCGTGATGATGGCTTTCGACCAGCATAGCCCGGTTTTCATCGGCTTCGATTGGAAGGGATTCGACGCGAAGATGGAAGATGTGATCGGGCAACTGCGGTCGTCCAACCCGTATTCGGTCTGCCCGAAATGCCAGGGCGCCGGCTGTGATGAGTGCGGCAGCCGCGGCTGGGTCAATCTCGAGCACTGGAGCCGGCTCCTGAACGCCGCCCTGCCCCCGCCGGTGGAGGTGGCATGAGAAGAATCTCAAATTGCCAATTTCAAATTTCAAATTCAACGGCCGGAGATCATGGCGACTTGCCCATACCTAACCGGGGCGATTCGGCCGACTCGACGCTGTCGGCGATGCGGTGGCGGAGGTTGTCGATGATATTCATGAAGTTGATGTAGCCGTCGTACGGGCTTTCGTACGGGTTGAAATACTTGTGCACATCGCCATCGGAGAAATATTTCGTGCACATGTAGTAAAAGTGGTCGGAGGTCTGGAGCTTGCGCCAGTCCGCCAGCAGCACGGGGTCGCCGGCGGCCTTGATGTCATCCTCCAGGCGGAAGATCTCGTGCAGGGCGTTGGCCTGCATGGCGTTGCCCAGCCAGGCGGAAAGATCGCGCTCGGTGTCGGCCCAACTGGTCATGTGGGGCACATCGATCTCGCCGGCGGCGGGATAGCGGTCGGCCGCCTCGGAGACGGTGAGGAAATCGTTGTCGCGGTACTTGAGCACCTCGCCCGGCAGGGCGCGGAGAAAATCGAAGATGCCCGTGTCGGCCCACTGGTGCTCGCCGAACGTTTCGTAATCCATGAACAGGTTGCACACGTAGCCGTTGCCGTTGATCTGGTTGATCCAGCCGGCGAATTTCTCCGCCTTCAGCGGCCATTCCTTCCAGCCGCGATTGGAAAAGCGGAAGGCCACATCGTCCGAAAGCCGGTAATTTTTCAGCAGAAGCCGCAGGTCCGGCCGATTGGGCGGGTTATACACGTACGTGGGACTGCGATAGCCCAGCACGTAGTCGGCGCCCTCGGCCAGGACGGCGGTGAAGCCCATGTCGTGCACCACCTGGGCCACATCGTTGTTGTAGGTCAGCTCGGTGTTGCGGAACACCCGCGGCGTCTGGCCGAAGAGGTCCTCGATCAGCCGGCAGTGCATGTTCGTCTGCTCGATGAACTCGTTGCGGCTATAGAGGAACGACAGCGAGTGGTAGTACGTCTCGGAGATGAACTCCACGCAGCCGGTCTTGGCCAGGGCCTCGAAGACCTTGAGCACCTCGGGGTTGTAGCGCTTGAACTGCTCGATGACCGTGCCCGTCAGGCTGTAGCTGACGCGGAAACGGCCCTCGTGCCGCCGCACCATGTCGAGAATGGCCTGCGTGGCGGGCAGGTAGCACTTCTCGCTCACCTTGTGGCAGATCTGCTCGTTCTTGTAGTCGTCGAAATACGTGGGCTCGGTATCAAAGATGCTGTAACGCCGGAGCCGGTAGGGTTGATGCACCTGGAAGTAAAAAACAACGGATGCCATAACACTCACTCAGTTGCCGCGGCCCGAAGGCGGCGGAAGCTAAACGACCAGGGACTCGTACACCTGTTTGCAGCGCGAGGCCGAATCTTTCCAGGACAGCTTGCGGATCTCGCCGGTGCCCTGCTCGCGCAGCACGCGCTGCAGCGGCGGATGCCGCAGGACGGCCAGGATCTTGTTGGCCATCTCGTTGATGTCCCAGAAATCGACCTTCAGCACGTGCGTCAGAATTTCGCTCACGCCGCTCTGCTTGGAGATGATCACCGGCACGTTATGCGAAAGGGCTTCCAACGGGGCGATGCCGAACGGCTCGCTCACCGAGGGCATGACGTACAGGTCGGCCATCTGGAAGACGCGGTCCACGTCGGCCCCGCGCAGGAAGCCGGTGAACGTCACGTTCTGGCCGATGCCAAGTTGAGCGACCATTTCAATGGTTCGGCGGATCATGTCGCCGCTGCCCGCCATGACGAAGCGGATGTTGGGCATCTTCTCCAGCGCCTTCTTGGCCGCCGCCAGGAAGTATTCCGGGCCTTTCTGCATGGTGATGCGGCCGAGGAACAGCACGATCTTCTCGTTGCGCTTGAGCGGGCTGGCGGCCTCGGCCTCGCCGTTGGACGTCTCGACGGCGTTATAGACCACGGTGGCCTTGGCCGGCGATACGCCGTAGCGGTTGATGACGATGTTGCGCGTGAAATTCGAGACGCAGATAATCTTGTCCGCGCCGTGCATGCCGGCGCGCTCGATATCGTACACCTGCTGGTTGACGTTGTCGCCCGAGCGGTCGAACTCGGTGGAGTGCACGTGCACCACCAGGGGCTTGCCGGTGACGCCCGAGACGGACAGGCCCGCGGGGTATGTCATCCAGTCGTGGGCGTGGACCACGTCGAAAGGTTCCTGCACGGCGATTTCGGTGGCCAGGCGGGCGTAGCGCCGGACCTGCTCCATGAGGTCGCCTTCGTACTGGCCGGCGGCGCCCATCACCATGCCGCCGCCGCCGGCGGGCACGCCCCGGGCCGTGACCGACCACGGCAGCGCCTGGGCGGCCTTGGCGGCGGCCGCACCCTTGGCCTGGGTGGCTTTTTCTTTTTGGAATGTCTGGGGGGTTCCGTACGCCTGAAGCACAGCGCTGACCTGGCGGATCTGCAGGTGATGGAACGGCTCAGGCGCCGCGCCGCGCACGCGCAGCTTGTCCGCGCCGCGCACGCTTACGCGGCCGCCTCCGGCCCCGGCCGAGAGCGGCAGGGCCGTCGGCAACACGAAGGTCACCTCGATGCCCAGCTCGTCCAACGCCTTGGTCAGACCAAAGCACGCCGTTCCCAGCCCTCCGCTGATGAAGGGCGGAAACTCCCAACCCAACATAAATACTCTCATCGTGAGCGTCCCCGGTTTTGGAAGATTGCATGTCTTGCGCTCACATCGCACCGCCACTCGAGACCTGCGCACCAGCCTCGGCGTTTATACCCGCCACGCGCCCGTCGATCAATCCACCCTCGCGCCGAAAGGGTACCACGACCAACGCCATTCTATTGCCAGTGGTGTGGAATAATCAAGGCCGGTGTAGACGGGTTTTTCCGTTCGAGCAAATCGCCGGCGGCGAATCACACGACGCCACGGACATATCCGCGCGTTGAAGCGAACCAGCCGCTGCCCCAACGCCACAGCCCGTGCAGCAGCAAACCGGCCAGGGCCACCGGCGTCAGCTCGGCCAGATGGCGCTCGATGAAATCGACCACCGCCGCCGGATGGTCACGTAGCACCACCAAATCGGCATGTTCATCGCGCCCGCTGGCGGTAGGCAGAAGCCGGCGGATGGCCTCGACCGTGCATGTAACCGTCGCGTCAAACATGAGTTCCGGCTGGTGGATGTGCTTGTCGCGGACCATCCCTAAGCAGGTGATCGGCTGGAGAAGCTCGGCGGCAATGCCCAGCTCCTGGCCAATTTCCTCGATGATGCAATCAAACGGATCCGGCGCTTGCCCATCGGTTGATGGCTCCAGGCAGCCGCCGATGGGGTGGATTCGACCCGCATGATACGCCACCGATTCAGAACGACGGCCCAGAACCAGATAGCGCCCCTCGGCCGAGACCATCGCCGAGACGCCCACAGGGTTGGCCATCACATCGCAGCCGTGGGAGTACCGCAAGTGCGCGTTGTGCAGGTTCGTGCCGACAAAATCGCGGAAACTGGTTGGCCCCAGCACCATGTCCAGTGCCTCAGCGCCGGCGCCGTACTCGATAAGCCGGCACAGCCGGCCATCCCACAAATGGATGTTTTCGGCGGCGGCCTGCTCCAGCCGGCGGCGCCAGGCGCTTTCGATAAAGCGCTCCACCGGCTCGCAGGATGGCCGCGGCTGGTCGCTCCAGCGCACGCGGAGCTGCCCGCGGCGGTAGGGGCCAAGCACTTCGAGAATGAAGCGCCCGCAATCCTGGGGGCCTTGAGCCTGCAAATCGACCTGTATGTCCAAAAACGTCACGGCCAAGGCTCCTCCACAGCGCCGGCGGGCACCCGCGCCACTCCACAGAACAGCTTACCCCAGCCAGCCCGCCAGACGCTCGGCAAAATACGTAATAATCAGGTCGGCCCCCGCGCGCTTGATACCGCCGATAAGCTCCATCACCGCCGGCTTCTCCTCGAAGCAGCCGGCGGCCGCGGCGGCAACGATCATCGCGTACTCCCCGCTGACGTGGTAAGCCACCACCGGAAGTTGGCACGCCGCGCGCACGGTGGCAATCACATCCAGGTACGCCCCGGCCGGCTTGACCATGACCAGGTCGGCCCCCTCGGCGATATCCAGCGCCACTTCCGGCCGCACCTGCCCCAGCGCGCGCGGATCCATCTGGTACGTGCGCCGATCTCCGAATTGAGGACAGCTTCCGGCAGCCTCGCGGAACGGGCCATACAGGCAGCTTGCGAATTTCACCGCGTAGGAGAGGATCGGCACGTGCGTGAACTGGGCCGCATCGAGCGCTGCGCGAATGGCCCCGATGCGGCCATCCATCATATCGGAAGGGGCGATCACATCGGCCCCGGCCTGCGCATACGCCAGGGCCGCCTGACAAAGCAGCGCCAGCGCGGCGTCGTTATCCACATCCTGCACACCATCGCTGCGGGTGTAAATCGGCCCGCAATGGCCGTGATCGGTGTACTCGCACAGGCACACATCGGCGATCACCAGCATGTCCGGCACGGCCCGCTTGATGCGCAGGGCGGCCTGGCACACCGGGCCGGCGGCATCCCAGGCGCCCGAGCCGACGGCATCCTTCTTCTCGGGAATGCCAAACAGCAACACAGCCCGCAAGCCCAGGTCGCGCCAACGTTTGGCCGTTTCGGCGGCCACATCCGGCGAGATCTGCTCCTGCCGCGGCAGTGCGGCGATGGGCCAGCGCGCACCCGTGCCCGCCCGCACGAACATGGGGGCGATCAGGTCGCGCCGGTCCAGCCGCACCGTCGCCAGCATCTCGCGCAGCGTGGCGTTCTGGCGCAGCCGCCGCATCCGCCGCGCGGGAAAGCCGCCGGAAGAAAAAGAGGCATCACTCATGGTTCGACCCGGCAAAGTTCATTCGATCAGGGTTCATCCCGTCGCCGCACGGGCACGCAAGTAATGTATCACTCATTTATGAATCCGCGCCAAACCCGCCGCCAGCAGCGCCAGCAGGCCCAGCACCACCCAGGCCAGCCAGTTCAGCGCCAGCACCTTGGCCAGGTACTTGCCCCCGCGGAAGTACCACCGGCCGTGCGGCCGCCACGACTCCAAATCATCCGGCAGGGCTGCCCCGCAATGCGGGCACTGGGGGGCATCCTCATACACCGCACCGCCGCACTCCGGACACGGCAGCACCCGGTCGGAAGACTCGCCTTCCAAGTCCGCCTCATCGGGATACTCCCGATCTTCCAGGGGTTCGTTCGACCGTCGAACCATACCGACATCTTAATGCGGCCAGAGCGGCGGCGAAAGGCGCTTGCCCAAGGCTCGCCACTTGTCCCGCCGCTGAGGTCCGAAGCCGTTGACGTCGCGCTGCGCCCCGGGGCCGGCATGGGCAATTACGCGAACACCGCGTCGGGAGATCGCGGCACATGGGACAGACAACCGGTGGACCGGCGCGGAGCGAGCCGACGAGGCCATCAGGGAGGAACTCCGATGAAGACACTTCCCCCCCCCGAAAAAAATCCCTCCGTTAGAGGCCTAAAATGAGTTGACATCTTCGGGAATGCGGGGTGAAAATGATGACGCAACTCGTTGAATTATCGAAACATCGTGGCGTGAAACAGGCAGGGTATGGTGTTTGCCTCGTATCTGTTTAGCGGGTTACG
>PMYD01000039.1 GCA_003171335.1 Phycisphaerales bacterium | reverse complement strand
TCATATTCAGTCGCAACAGCTTGACAAGGCGTCGGTTACGTCAATATTAAAAAACCTTAACCGGACAGTAGTGATTGCAAATTGCCAATTGAAGAAACGGCCGGAAGGTGGCACAGGCTTTTAGCCTGTGTGTTTCCAGCAAAGGCCACAGGCTAGAAAGCCTGTGCCACCATCCTCCGGCCGTTCAATTTGCAATTTGCAATTCTGCAATTTGCAATTCCCTCCGACCCCGACCGGAGCTGAGTCCGGCCGGCGAGCGTAACTTGACAAGTAAATAGCGACGAGAATCGCCTTGACCCGCCCCCCGGCCGGCCGGTTCACTGGAGGAACCATGTGCGGTTTTGTGGGCGAATTCATTTTGACCGGCGAAGGCCGGGCCGATGGGCCGCGGGCGGCCAGGCTTGCCGAGCGGCTGGCGCACCGCGGACCCGATGAGGCGGGCGCCTTCGCCAGCGCCGATGGGCGCTGCGCAATCGGCTTTCGCCGCCTGTCCATCATCGACCTGCCGCTGTCGCACCAGCCGATGGTGCGGCCGGCCTCCGGCGGCGAGGTGGCGCTGGCCTTCAACGGCGAGATTTACAACTTTCGCGCCCTGCGGGCCGAGCTGGCCGCCGCCGGCGAGCGGTTTACCACCCAGGGCGACACGGAAGTGCTGCTGGCCATGTACCTGCGGTTCGGGCTGGCCATGCTGGGCCGGCTGGAGGGCATGTTCGCGGCCGCCATTTACGACGGCCGCGAGGGCCGGCTGTATTTGATTCGCGACCGGCTGGGCGTCAAGCCGCTGTGGGTTGCCCGCACGGCCGGCCGCGTGGTCTTCGCCAGCGAGGCCAAGGCCCTGCTGGGCTATGAGGGACTGGACCGGCAGATCGAGCCGCCGGCCCTGCTGTCGTACCTGACGCTCGGCTACGTGCCGGCGCCGCGAAGCATTTGGCGCGGCATCGAGAAGCTGCCGCCGGCCTCGTTTTTGACGTTGCCCGGCGGGAGCGGCGAGCCCCAGTCCTGGTGGACGCCGCCGTGCCGCGTGCGGCCGGTCGCGCAGAGGGAGGCGGTCGAGCAGGTCCGCGCGGCGGTGCAGGCGGCCGTGACGGCCCGGCTGGTGGCCGATGTGCCCATCGGGGCGCTGCTTTCAGGCGGCGTGGATTCCAGCATCGTGACCGCCCTGATGTGCCAGGCGGCCGGCGAGCCTCGGGCGGTGAAAACCTTCAGCGCCGGCTTCGCCGAGTCCACGTTCGATGAGCGGCCCTACGGCCGCCAGGTGGCGGAGTTTTTGGGGACGGAACATCGCGAGCTGCTTGTCCAGGCCGATGCGGCCGCGCTGATCGATAAGCTCGTGGCCCAGTACGACGAGCCCTTCGCCGATTCCAGCGCCCTGCCGACGTACCTCTTGTGCCAGGCCATCCGCCCGCATGTGAAGGTGGCCCTGGGGGGCGATGGCGGCGATGAGGCGTTCGGCGGCTATGACCGGCACCGGGCGATGTGGCTGACCCAGCACATGTCGGCCACTAAAACCCTGCTGGCGACGGCGGCGGCCATGCTGGCCGATTCGTTCGCGCCGCGCGATGAGAAGTCGCCGCTGCGGCGGTTCGTGCGCTTCGCCCGCGGCCTGGATGCCCCGCCCGCCCTGCGGTATCTGGGCTACCGGGCGCTGTTCACGCTGGAGCAGCTCGACGGCCTCATGACGGATGAGTTCGCCGAGCAGATCGCCCCGACGGCCGCCCGGGATGCGTTTGCCGAACTGTACGAGGCCGGCGAGTGCGACACGGAACTGTCGGCGGCGCAGCGGCACGATGTGCTGGATTATCTGCCCAATGATCTGCTGGTGAAGGCGGATATCGCCTCCATGGCGCACGGCCTGGAGCTGCGCAGCCCGTTCCTCGATCCCCGCGTGATCGAGCTGGGGCTTTCGCTGCCTGATGAGCTGAAAGTCTCCCGCCGCGGCGGCAAGCGGATTCTGGCGGCGGCCTTCGGCCACCTGCTGCCGGCGGCGGTCTTCCGGCGGCGCAAAACGGGCTTCGGCGTGCCGCTGGGCGACTGGCTCAAAGGGCCGCTCTTGCCCATGCTGCGGCAGACGCTGCTGGACCAGTCCTTCATCGACACCGGCTGGGTGAAGCGCACGGCCCTGGAGCACCTGATCGACAGCCACGCCGCCGGCAAGGCGGACCACCGCCACCGGCTCTGGGCGCTGCTGTGGCTGGGGAGATGGGCGCAACGGCAAGAAAAATAGCAGGGATGCAGGGGATGCAGGGGATAGAGGCGAAACACAAAGAACAACAACGGCCGGGTTTTTAAACTAAGGGACTCTAACAAAACTACAAGGGCCGCGACGGGTTGCGACGAAAACCGCCCATCTGCGGCGTCAGGCCTCCTCGACAACCCAACAAGGGTTGTCGTCGTCGGCCTTCCTTGCATCTGGACGGTTTTGGTCGCAACGCGGCTCCTTGTAGTTTTGTTAGAGCCCCTAAGAATGCTTTTTTGTTTTTGTCTTTATCCCCTGTATCCCCTGCATCCCTGCTCACCTTCTTTCCTCCGGCACCGCCAGGAACTGGATCGCCAGTCGGCCGTCGGGCAGTCGCGGCACGCGGTACTCGCCGGAGTCGAGATCGATGGCCGTGGCGCCGGCGGCGATGAGCGAGTCGATGAAGGCGGGCGTGATTTCGTCCCACCAGCCGTACGTGCGGCGGAGCCGCCCGATTTCGACCCAGTGCACCCAGAGATGCGTGATGCCATACTCCTGCCGCAGCCGGCGCAGGATTTCGTGCGGGTCATCCGTCTGCCGCGCCAGGCGGACCAGCGGGTCCATCTCCCAGACACTGACGTAAACCGTGTTGGCGGGGAACATGAATGGCCGCACATCGCCCACCTCGAGCAGCCGGCTGTTGGGCGTGGCTTCTAAAGCCCGCTGCAGGACCGGGCTGCTGGACAGCTTGGCCACCTGGTCGGTCCGCAGGCCGTGCAGCGAGGGCCGGTCCATCAGCAGCGCCTCGCCTTCCAGGATGTACGCGTGCTGGGACTGAAGATAATTAGGGACTGTGGATGTCAGCAGGACCGCCGCCGCCAGGGCCGTTCTCCAGCGACTGGGCTGGCCCGCCCCCCCCGGCAACGGCGCCAGCCGGGCCAGCAGGCCGCCGGCCAGGATCGCCATCGGCACGATGGCCGGAATGAGGAAGCGCGTGGGCATGTGCGTGGCCAGGCTCCAGAGGATCACCTGAAGGAGCCCAATGCCCAGGCAGGCGCGGTCGAGCGGCGCGGCGCGGCGCCAGCGAACGAGAATCCACACCGCCGCCAGGAGCGCCCCCACGGGCAGCGCCACGCCGAACCCATGCACATCGCCCGCGGCGGCGGCCAGGTGAGCGGGTTTGTCGGCCCAGGCGGGGGCGGCATGGGCCGCGTTCCAGCGGGCCGTCGACTCGGGCAGCCAGTGGGCCCGCCCCAGCAGGCCCGTGGCCAGCGGGAACACGGGGTTGCCGGTATTGACGATGTTGCGAACCAGCCACGGCGCCAGCGGCAGCAGGCACAGCAGGCATGCCAAGAGCCAGTGGCGCAGGGCTCGGGGCGGGCGGCTGGCCGCGGCCATCGCCAGCATCACCGCCAGCACGGGCGCCGCCACCAGGCCCAGCGAAAGGTATTTCGTGGCGCACGCGCCCCCGCACAGCAGGCCCACCAGAACCGCGCTGCGGGCGCCGGGCCGGCTGCGCCACTGCATGAGCCAGGCGATCGCCAGCGCCAGGTACGCCAGCTCGCTCAGCTCGACGAACGCCAGCCAGCCCACGTAGATCGCGATGGGCGCGGTGGCCGCCAGGATGCCGGCCGCGCGCTGTCGCCAGGGGCTCGCCGCCGGCAGCGCCGTCCACAACGCCGCCACGGCCAGTGCGCCCCACAGGCCGTGCGTGAACGTGGCGGTAAACGCCCCCGCGAACGCGCCGCCGCGAAGGATCATGCCCAGCAGGAAGAGCATCTCGCCGCCGAGCGGGTAATTGCTGTACGTGTTGTGCGGCAGGAAGCCGATGCGGCCGGCCTCGTAAAACTCGCGCGGCACCTGGAGGTGATAGGAGACGACATCGTAGAAGTCGCCGCTGTTGTTGCCGCGGCCGATGTAGCCCTGCGGCACGGTTGCCCCGGCGGCCCAGAAGCCGGCGGCAACGGCCAGCAGCAGCACCAGCAGCGCTTCGACCGGCAGTCGCGCCGGCAGGCGCGCCCCCGCCAGCGGCCGGCGGGCGGCCCACAGGGCCAGCGCCACGCCGAGGATAATGACCGGCCACCAGAGGATGCCGCTCAGCGCCCCGGGCACCAGTGCCCCGGCCGCCAGCAGCGCCGTCGCCAGCAGCCACAGCCCCAGGGCAACCGAGGTAATGGCCGCCAGGCCGGCGGGGGTGTCAGGCGGCAGCAGCCGGCGAAAGGCCAGATGCCCCCAGCCGCCGGCGGCGGCGAAGATGGCCAGCGCCAGCGGCAGATCCATCAGCAGCGTCAGCGCCAGCGCCACTCCCTCCGGCAGGGACGGCTGGACCACAACCGCCACCGTCACCGCAAAGGCGATCAGGCACGTCGCGGCCAGCAGGCCGGGCGAAATGCCCCGGGGACGTGCGGCGGGTTGGGCGGCCAGTTTCTCCATGGCCGGCCATTGAAGCACACGCCCCCCCGGCTAAACAAGCGCCACGGTGATGGCGGCCAGGGCTGCTCGCCAAGCCGGCTTAGTAGCCCCGCGGCTCGGTCGGCAATGCCGCCGCCGGGCCGTCGGGGATGAAATACGGGTCATCCGTAATGATCAGCCCGCCCAGCCGGGCGTTTTTCTCGCGACCGCGGATGTGCAGCTTGTGCGGCCCGGCGACTAGCTTGAAGGTCCGCGGGTTGAGCGCCTGGGGCTGCACGCCGTTGCGGCCGTTGACCGCACACCAGTGCCAGAGATCCAGCGTGCCGTTTTCCGTCAGGTCGTAGTGGTCGGCGGGGCCATCATCCATGGCCACCATGAAGGAGTCCTCATGCCAGGAGTGGCCGAACACCCAGCCCCAGATGATGTACGTGCCCGCGCGCAGCACCCTAAACGCGAAATCCGCGGCCCCGGCATCATCCGCCGATGTGGCCAGGTACCCGGCCGGCGCGGCCCCCTCGGCGGGCGCCAGCGCCATGGGGGCGGTCAGTTTGGCCTCGCGCAGCGCCAGGCGCAGGTACACCGGCGGTGCGGCCGGGTCGATCACGGCGACGGTGAGTTTCAAGGGCTCGGCGGTCTGGCTGCCGTCGGCGGCAACGGCGTCGATGCAAAAATCGGTAATGCTGCCGTCGGCCAGGCGCGCCAGCGTGGCGGTGTGGGTCGTGCCGCCGGTCTGGTCGAACCGCCCGCGCATGCGGCCGAAGCTCAGGCCGCTCTCCTTCGCGTAGCGGCACTCGGCGGGCCGATCGGTCTTCACCTCCAGGCGATGGCCCGCGCGGCCATCCGCCAGGCGGACGGTGCTCGGACCGGCCAGGCTCATCCGGGGCGCGGCCCAGTTGGGGTCCCAGGTGGTCGCGGCGATGTAGCGTTCCCCTTCGGGATGGTCGTTGTAATAGTAAATCGTCACTATTTTTCCATCGGGCCGCAGCACGCTGCGGGCGTAGCCGATGTCCCAGTTGCCGGCATCCTGGCGCAGGATGACTTCCTCGCCCCAGGTCTTGCCCGCATCGCGGCTGAAGCGGGCGCGCATGCCGCAGGGACAGGCGCGGTAGCCGTAGGCCATGCACAGCCGGCCGTCGTCCAGCCGCACCAGGCTGGGCGGGTTGCTGTTGCCGTAAGGCACCTCGGCGGCAATGCTGAAAAAGCTCCAGGTCTGGCCGTTGTCGTCGGAGACGTACACGGGGAACCAGCCGCGGCCCGGCAGGCCGGCGCCTTCGGGGCCGGGGTCCTGCTGGCGGATGATCGAGAGCAGCCGCGTGGGCGACAGCCGCATCGAGGCCGGCATGATGGCGTATCCCGCCGGCTCGGGGCCGATCCACGAGAGCATCTGCCAGGTTCGTCCGCCGTCGGTGGTGCGGACGCACAGCGGCCGGCCTTCCTTGCCGTTGCTCTTGTCGGCCGAGAGGAACGCGGTGCACGCGTGCGGGCCATCGACCAGGTAATCGGTGCGGCTCTCCAGGTGCAGGTGGCCGAAGGAGGGCAGCTCGATCGGGCCCGTCCAGCGATGGCCGCGGTCGTGGGAGAAGTAGAACGCGCTGCCGCGCACGGTCATGGCGAAGTTGGGGTGCGTGAAGTCCAGGCCGTCTGGCCCCAGGCCGGCCTCGCCCGGCGGCTGCGGGTCAAACCGCTCGCACGACCAGGTCTCGCCGCCGTCCAGGCTGCGGCCGAACATTTCGTGCGTGGGCCGGGTCGGATCGATGGGATGGCCCTGGGCGCCGATCTTGAGAAACCCGGTGTGGAAGCCGACGAGAATCTCGTCGCCCCACGACCAGATGCCGCGGTTGGCGGGCCAGCCGCCGAAGTGGGCCTGTTCCTTCCACACAATCACATGCCGCGGGGCGGCCGGGCGCGATGCACGCTTCACGAATAAATTCTCCTGGATCGAGCCAAGCGGGGCGATTCCTCGAGCACACCCTTCTGGCAATCCGGCCATTGGAACCTGTTGGCGGCCGGCCAGTCAATGGCACAGAACGTGCATGAAAACCGCCTCCGATCGTGGCACGGGCGTCTCGCCCGTGAGTCGCACGGCCATCTTGGCCGTGCTGGTCGTTTCTTGCTTCGCACCACGGGCGAGACGCCCGTGGGACTCATGGGCGAGACGCCCATGCCACATAAAAAACGCGCCGGGCGGCGCACTTCGCCCGGCGCTGAAAGACAACCAAACCGACTGCAAAGTTTAGAGCAACTCACTCTTGATCTACTGCGGCGGCGCCGCCGGCGGCTGGGCCTTCTGATGCCGCTGCGCGAGGATCTGTTTCTGCTGGTCCGTGAGCACCTCCGTAACGATCCGCTTGCGGATGGCCTGGAGGACCTGGGGCTGCGCCTCGCCATTCTCATCGGCCTTGGCGCGTTCGGCGGCGATGATCTCGACGATCTTCTGCTTCTGGTCGGCCGTCAGGTTCAGCCCGGCCATCATGTTCTCCAGCACGTTGCCGGCGGCCCGGCGGGCGATGCGCGTTTTCAGCTCGGCCTGCTGCTCGGGCGCCAGCAGATTCATCACGTCCTGGATGGCCTGCACGATGGGCCGCGAACCGGCGCCCGCGGGCGCCTGCGGCTGGCTGGCCGCACCGGGTTGGCTCGGACCGGTGCGGGCCGCCTGGCGGGCGGTGAGGCGCTGGGCGACGGCATCGCGGACCCGGTCACGCACGGCCTGGCGGGTCTGGTCGGCGATCTGGTTGAGCTTCTCACGCTGAGCGGCCGTGAGATTGAGCTGCCCGACCAGGGCCACCAACCGCTCGAAATGACCGCCCGCACCCATGAGATAGGCCAGCTTGGCCCGCTGCACGGGCGTGAGCACCTGGGCCACCTGCTGGCGCGCGGTGGCCAGACTCTCGGCGTTGGTTTCCTGGAATTGCTTCAACTTCTGCAGGGCGGCGGCCAGGGCCTGCTTGTCGCCGCTCTGGCGGGCGGCCTGGACTTCCTGATGGAGCTCCTGGCGCTGCTGGATCAGTTGCTGGCGCTGCGGCGGCGTCAGGGCCTGGAGGTTCTGCTGGGCCTGGGTCAGGATCGCCTGCACGCGGGCCTTCTGATCGGCCGTCAGGTCGAGTTGATCCAGCGCCTCGGGCAATGTGAAGCCGGGCACGTGCACCTGCATCAAGTCGCGCGGGCCGGGCTGACTGGCCGGCTGGCTGGCCGGCTGGGCCATCGCGCCGGCGCTCAGCAGGACGGTTGCAATCAGGGCCACGCCTACTTTGCCGAACATGATGGACTCCTTAATGCGCTTCGGCTTTCTACCCCGCCAAACGCATGCAGGCAAGTCTTATTGCAGAGGCTGGAGGCTGGAGGCTGGAGGGGCGTACGCCCCTATTGGGCCAAGGTGGCATGCCCTCACGCCGCGGGCCGCTAAGGCGGCCAAGGCGAGTGGGCATGGGGGTGGATGCGCCGGACGCCCATGCCCACCCGTCCGGGGCTTTCGCCCCAGCCGTGAGGGCATGCCACCACTCAAGCATCAGGCCTCAACCTTCTTTTCTTCGCCTATCGCCGCATGATACTCCAGCTTCAGCACGCGGCGGCGGAAGAACGTGCTTAAGGGGTCCAGCAGCGAGTACACCACCGGCACCACCAGCAGCGTCAGCATGGTGGAGCTGACCAGGCCGCCGATGATGGCGATGGCCATCGGCTGGCGGCCTTCGGAACCCGAGCCGGTGCCCACGGCCGAGGGCAGCATGCCCAGGATCATCGCCATGGAGGTCATCAAAATCGGCCGCAGACGCACCGGCCCAGCGCGGCGCAGGGCCTCATCGCGGGGCAGGCCGTCGCGGTCGCGCAGCGTGTTGGTGTAGTCGATCAGCAGGATGGCGTTCTTGGTCACCAGGCCCAGGAGGAAGATGAAGGCCATGGACGACATGATGTTGACGGTCTGCCGAAAGATCAGCAGGCCCGCCAGCGCTCCAACGAAGGCCAGTGGCAACGAGAGCATAATCGTCAGCGGGTGCACCGGCGACTCGAACTGGGCCGCCAGCACCATGTAGATCACCACTACCGACAACATAGCCGTAAACAGAAGGTTTCGGTTGGACTGCCTCATGAAATCGACCATGCCCCCCCATACACCGCTGTAGGCCGCAGGAAGACCGATTTTTTTGGTGTACGAGTCCACCAGGTTTGCGGCCTGACCCAGCTTAAGCCCTTTCTGCAGGTTGGCCAGCACCGTGATGGAACGCTGGCGATTTAATCGGTTGATCTCGACCGGCACCGAGCTGGGAACGATGGCGGCCACGTTTCGCAGTTCGACCAGCCCCGCCTTGGTCGAGGGCACGCCCAGTTCCAGAATCCGCTGCGGGTCGTTGCGGCCGGATTCCAGCAGCCTTATCGCGATGTCGTACCGGTCCGAGCCGCTGCGGAATTTCGCCACGTTCACGCCGCCGATGGCGCAGCGGACGGTGTCGGCGATATCCATCGGCGCCACGCCCAGCTCGCTGGCCCGCTCGCGATTGGGCAGGATGCTGGTCTCGGGCCGCCCCGGCTCGAACGTCGTGTCGATGTCGGTAAAGCCGCCGTCCTGCCGCATAGCCGCCAGGTGTTCTTGGGCCAGCCGCTGGAGCGTGGACAGGTCGCGGCCGCACAGCTCGTATTGGATGTCCGTGCTGCGCCAGCCGCTGCCGCCCATGGAATTGGACTGCTGCACGGCGGTGCGGGCTTCGGTCACATCGGCGATGAGCCGGCGGGCCTCCTCCATGACAAGCTTCTGGCTTCGCTGGCGGGCCTTGAGCCGGTCGGCCTTGGGTGTCAGGTGGACGTACATCGTGCCCTCGTTCACCTTGCCCAGCTCGTCGGCGCCGATGGAATAGAACGTGTACTGGATCTCCGGCAGGTTGCCGATGCGCTGGCGGAGCTGCTCCATCAGGTCGCGGGTTTTCTGAATGGAGGCGGCCAGCGGGGCCTTGACCATGATGTCGAACTCCCCGCGGTCCTCGTTGGGCTGGAACTCGGCCCGCAGGAACCTGCCCAGCGACAGCGAGCAGGCAAACAGCACCACCGCCAGGCCCACCACCTTCCAGCGGTGGCGCAGGCACCAGCCCAGCACCCCCTCGTAGCGCTTTTCCAGGAAGCCGAAGGCCCGCTCCAGGCTGCGGAAGACCGGGTTGGTCAACGTCTGCTTCTTGAGCAGCCGCGAGGAGAGCATCGGGTCCAGCGTGAAGGAGACCAGCATCGAGATGAGCACCGCGAAACTGATGGTCATGCCGAAGGGGAAGAAGAACCGGCCGATGATGCCCTTGGTGTAGGCCGTGGGCAGGAAAACGGCGACCACGGAAAAGCTCGTGGCCAGCACGGCCAGGCCGATCTCCTTGGTGGCGAACTCGGCGGCGAAGGAGGCGGGCATGCCCTCCTGCACGTGCCGCATGATGTTCTCCTGCACCACGATGGCGTCGTCAATCAACAGGCCGATCGCCAGCGTCAGCGCCATGAGCGTCATCATGTTCAGCGTGAAGCCCATGGCGGCCAGCATGATGAACGTCGCCAGCACGCTGGTGGGCAGCACTAAAGAGCTGATGAACGTGCTGCGGAAATTCAGCAGGAACAAGAGCACGGTGAAGACCGCCAGCGCGCCGCCAATAATCAGGTGGTGCGAGACCTCGTGCACGGAGCGCTCGATGAAGAGCGAGGTATCCATGGCAATATCGAGGCCCACGCCCTGGCTCTTGAGTTCCTCCGCCAGGCGGTCGATTTCCGCCTTCACATCGTGGGCCACCTGCACCGTGTTGGTGCCCGACTGGCGGCGGATTTGCAGGGCGATACCGGGCTTGTCGCCGCGCTGCGACCAGGAGCGCTGCTCCTCCAGGCCATCCTCGGCGCGGCCCACATCCTTCAGCCGGATCGATTCGGCGCCTGTGCTGGCCAGCACCAGCTCATCCAGCTCGGCGGCGGAATTGAACTCGCTCTTGGTGCGCGAGACCAGTTCGGTGGCCCCGTTCTCGATGCGGCCGCCGGGGATCTCCACATGCTGGCGGAGCAAGGCTACGCGAACATCGCCGACCGAGAGGTGGTGCTGCTTGAGCCGATCGCCATCAAGCCATAGCCACAGCTTGCGCTGCCGGCCGCCGACGATCTTCACCGAGCCCACATCGCGGACGCGCTGCAGCCGCTCGCGGACCTGCTTATCCGCCAGGTCGTACATGTCGCGCTCGGACAGGTCGCCGTACAGCACCAGCGTCATGATCGGGGCGGCGTCGAAGTCGAGCTTGTCGATGACCGGGTCCTGAACATCCTCGGGCAACTGCGAACGCACGGAGTTGACGCGGGCCTGGACCTCCTGGTACGCCACGTCGATGCTCTTTTCGAGCTGGAACTCCACCGTGATGAGCGAGTAGCCCTCGGCGCTGGTGGAGCGCAGGGTCTTGATGCCGGCCAGCGTGTTTACGGAGGCCTCCAGGGGCTCGGTGACGCGCGTCTCGATGGTCTCGGGGTCGGCGCCCAAAAGCTGCGTGACGATGGAGACGACGGGGAAATCCACCTTGGGCATCAAGTCCACGCCCAGGCCGGACAGCGACACCAGGCCAAAGACGATCAGCGCGCCGATGGCCATCGTGGTCATCATCGGGCGGCGAATGGCGACGTTGGAAATAAACACCGGTTGTCCTTTGGGTGGCACAGGCTTTCAGCCTGTGTCTTTTGCAACGAGGCCGTGGGCTAAAGTCACCAATGGACTGTCACGCGGCACAGGTTTTCAATTTGCATCTTTTCTGCAATGCGGCCACAGGCTAAAAGCCTGTGCCACCAACGGCCTTTTCGTGGCACAGGCTTTTAGAGCACTTTTGCTTTTTTTGTAGCGGTCGAAAGGCCTAAAAATGACTGTTTTTAGGCCATTTCCAGCAAGAACATCGCTACACGATTTGTTAACCCCTGCTCTAGCCTGTGTCTTTTCAACGATAAGGCCACCTCAGCAATGAGGCCACAGGCTAAAAGCCTGTGCCACCAACCGCCTTTTCGTGGCACAGGCTTTCAGCCTGTGTCTTTTCAACGATAAGGCCACCTCAGCAATGAGGCCACAGGCTAAAAGCCTGT
>PMYD01000098.1 GCA_003171335.1 Phycisphaerales bacterium | reverse complement strand
TCCCCTCTTCCTACCCGATCCGATCGCCAGGCAGCGGCCGCGATTTGAGTGCCGTCAGCTCACCGAACCGGGGCATCCCAGGGATCGACCATCTGCACCGCCTGGACGCGATGGGCCACCCAGGCGTCGAGGTCCTTGCGGCCGAAGCGAAGCTGCCGGCGGTACTTGATGTGCCGCGGGCCGTGACCCCGGCACAGGAGGTTGTAGAAGTGGCCCGGGGAGAGCTCCACGTAGCCGGCCGCCTGGCGGGCGGTCAGCGGGTGCTCGTGCAGCAGCCTTGCGATTGCGGCCATGCTGCCTGCTCCTTCCCCGCCAGATGGCGCCAGCGACGCCACAGGCGGCGGGCCTGCCCGGCCGACGGCCGCATGGCGCACAAGAAATGAATCTGATGCGGCTGCACGCCCAGCTCGGCCAGAACCTCCGGCCGGCGGCGGGCCAGCCCCTGGAGCAGCCGCAGCCGGCACAAGAGGTCGATCGCCTCCATCTGGGCCCGCGAGAACCGAAGCTCCCGCGCCAACTCGGCCCGCGACAGCGTGAACGGCCGGCCGGCGGCGGCGGCTCGGTCCTGCTGGGCCGATAGCCGCCGCAGCGCGGCCAGGCGGGTGGTTTTGGCACGAGTTTTGTTGAAATCTTGGCTTGAATTGGGCGATTTCATCGCGACCCTCCCCAGCTTGCCCTTGCCCCGTTACGTTGCTCCGCCGTGAGACTGGGATGAACCGTGCACACGTACCGCCGCCGGCAATGCCGCCGCCAAGCCTCATCATCCGTGGCGAAGGGCGTATTGGCCGCCGTGAAGATGGCCAGGTCCATCGCCGGCAGCAGCGCCAGATCGCGGGCGAACGCCGCCGGCACAACCAAGCCGGCAGACTGCATGATCCGCGCGATGCCGCCGGCCATGTCGTCGCCGGGTAGTTCTTCGCTAATCCATACGGCATAAAGATTTGCATCACTACATGCATCTTCAAAGGTAATCACGTCCACGCCTCCTTTTCCGGCTGGAATCACCCTCGGCATTTGCCAGGGCATAAGCCAAATGGATCGTCCACCGATCGAAGCCGATAAATGTTTGTCATTTCAATCATGCCGACACCGATCATCCTTGCCGCACAACCTCATGGATAGTACCGGACAGTGCGTTTTTTGTCAATACACAAAAGTAGGATTTTTGAGGACTATTCCGTCTGTAGGGTGAGCCTACCCGGCAAAAGGTGCGGGCAGGAAAATTTTTCTTGACAATCCTTCCTGCATTAGCCAAACTAGTGGCATGGAAGAGAACCGCAGAGCCAGTCAACAAGTCGCGTATCGGGTAGAACCGGAAGTCTACAAGCCCTGGGACGAGTACGTCGAAGCAGGGCTGATTCCGGGCCGCTGTCACCACGCTTGTGCGATGCTGCTGTATCTCTGGGTTCGCCCGGAGATACGCGAGTCCATGCAGGACGCCTTCGCCAAGTTCGTGCGTGAGAACGTCCTGGAATGCCCACCCGTGATCACCCAGGAGCTCAGCGCCTTGTCCGATGAGGAGAAGGAACTGCTCCAGGTCTTCCGGGCCGCCCCGCAGCGGATTCGCAAGAAAGCAGCGCTCGACTTGCGCGCTGCCCGCGAATAGCGCACCGCGGATCGGGCCTTCCGGCAAGAGTGGCACAGGCTTTCAGCCTGTGTTCACTTACGGACTGACGTTGAAGTGGTACAGGCTTTCCAGCCTGTCTCCACTGCGGATAGTCTACGGTCTGATATGGACTATCTGAGTGAAAAACACTTGCTTGCTGTGTTGGCGGTGGTTTTCACCTGGAAAGGCCACAGGCTAAAAGCCTGTGCCACCAATTCAGCAGAAGGTGGCACAGGCTTTCCAGCCTGTGTTCACTTGCGGATAGTCTACCGCTTCCTGGAAAGGCCACAGGCTAAAAGCCTGTGCCACCAGGTTTTTGCGCGCGCCGGACCCACGCCGCAACCACCTGGTGCATCTCCGCCGGCCGCGGAATGATGAACCAGGCCGCATCCCGGCCGGCTGTGCCGGCGGTGGCGAAGTAGAGCGTGCCGGCGCCCAGCGCCCGCTGAGCGAGGGGCATGGACAGGTCGGTATTCTGCACGCGTGACAGGCCGCACTCGAAAACCCGCACCCACAGCACGCCCTTGATGCGAATCACGCGCTGATCCGTCATCACATAAATGCGGCAGAGCCACTGGAGTAGCGAGATGGCCAGGCGGATGACCCCCGCCGCTACCGCCCCCAGGAGCAGCCGGTCGATGGGCAGCGTGAAGAGCCCCCAGTGGTTCACCGCCCAGGCCCCCAGGGCCAGGACCGCCAGCCAGAGCCAGAAACGCCGGCACACCAGCGGCACAAACGCCCAACTGGGCTTGAGCGCCAGGATGACCCGCTCATCCGGCCGCACAAGGCCGGCCGGAATGGCCGCTGCGAGCGGCGGCGGGGTCGCCGGAATGTCGGGTTCGAGGGCGGACATGGCGCTTTGAACTTTTCGGCTTTTTGACCGCCGGGCTTGGGCAAAACGCATGCCTCAAGCATAACGTGATGGGTGCCGTGGTTTGCGCAGGTCGCTACTGCGACCGAAGCAACCACGCGTACCCTGGATCGGCGTCGCGCCGAGGCCCGGCCGTAACTCCTCTCCCTTGACGGGAGAGGTGGGCCGTCAGGCCCGGTGAGGGTGTCGCGAAATGGCAGGTCGCTCGTTTTCGCGGAACCCTTCGCCCGTTCGCGGAACCCTCACCCGGCCCTTCG
>PMYD01000038.1 GCA_003171335.1 Phycisphaerales bacterium | reverse complement strand
GTGCTTCAATGGGATGTTTGTATAAGCCTTTAATATACAACAAGTTATGAATATAACTTATGCGTCCTCGTAACGGATAACAGACATGCGTTAATTTCAATGTCCGCCATCTGTAACAGATTTCGGCCTTTGCACCCGGGGGGATGAGGCGATTTTTCTTTTCTCAAACCGGACGGGCGAGGTCGTTTTTTTGGATAAGAATCACAGCCAGACACGTGAAGTTAATCGTATGGCATATCCCATACACATATTGCTGGCGGCACGAATGGTATCTGGGGGCAGTACAATTCAGCCGGTGTCACCATGCGTTTTGAGCTGCGCCCCGTCGCCCCGTTCCGCCTGGATCTGACCGCCTGGACGCTGCGGCGCGACCCCGCCAACACGATCGATCGCTGGGACGGCCGCGAGTACCGGCGGGTGGTCCTGCTGGATGATCGGCCGGCCGAGTTGGCCCTCCGGCAAACCGGACCGATGGAGCGGCCGCACCTGGCGGTGGAGATTAAAGGGGCCAGGCCTGGCGCGAAGCTGCAATCGCTGGCGGCCGCGCTGCTGGACCGCCTGCTGGGCCTGAGCCTCGACCTGGCCGAATTCCATCAGTGGGTCAATCGCCAGCCGCGCCTCTGCATCCTGGGCCGGCAGTTCCACGGCCTGCATCCACCGCGGTTCCCCACGGTCTGGGAGGCGGCGGTGAATGCCATCTCCTGCCAGCAGTTGTCGCTTCACGTGGGGCTCACATTCCTGTCGCGGCTGGCCCATCGCTTCGGGCCGGCCGTGGGTGAGTTCCACGCCATGCCGGCGCCGCAGCATTTGGCAGCCTCCGCCACCGCCGCGAAGCTGCGGGCGATCGGCTACAACCGCAACAAGGCCGATGCGCTGCTGCGCCTGGCCGGCCAGATAGCCGCCGGCGAAGTGGACCTGGAGGGTCTGGCCGCACTGGATGATGAGGCGGCCGTGGCCGCCGTGCGTCATCTTCGCGGCCTGGGTACATGGTCGGCCCAGTACATCCTGCTGCGCGGGCTGGGCCGCACGCACATCCTGCCGGCGGGGGATTCGGGCTTCCAGAGGAACCTGGGCCGCTGGCTGGGCGGACCGGGCCAAACCGATCCGGCCGCCGTTTCCCGGGCGATGCACCGCTGGCGGGCCTATGGCGGCATCCTTTACTTCTACATGCTTCTGACCCACTTGAGGGGCCAGGGGCTCCTGGAGAATCCGTAGCCGGAAGGCCGGCGTGGTCAACTTGAACACCCGAGGCAAGCCAACTGGAGAATTTCTCCACCTGCGGGATATCCCCCGGGGCAGCCGACTGGTGAATTTCACCAGTTGCGGATGATCCGTCCCAAGGCAACCGACTGGTGAATTTCACCAGTTGCGGATGACCCCTCGGCGGCAGTCAACTGGAGAATTTCTCCAGTTGCCGGGTTATTCCTCTGAGGGAGCCGACTGGTGAATTTCACCAGTTGTCGGCTCGCCAGGCCGCGAAAAGGGCCTGCCTCACCCTGCATATTCGGATGTCAAGTATCGTGCGAGACCCTCATCGGCCCGCAAGGCAGGCGCAATGAAACCCGCCTGCCGACTCATGGTGGTGCAAATAGCGTGCCAAACTATGAATTGTTTGCGTGTATTTTCACAAAGCTCAATTTTATAAGCATTTACAAAATTATAATTCTTTCGGATGATGCTTTTTGTCTACATGTCTGCCTGCCAAAATGTGCGCCACGTTTGCCATTTGCCCCATGGGACTGCCAAAAGTTGCTCGGATAATGCAGTTTAGCCCTGCACGCTATGCCAACGAATCCCTACCACATGGCACAAGGAGCCGATACAGCAGAATAAAAGGGGGCGGACCCGATGGCCCGCCCACCGGGTTGCCTGCCATGTCCTGAGTATCTACCTCCGCCGCCTCGCCAGCAGCGCCGAACCGGCCAGGGACAGAAGGGCCACGGAGGCAGGCTCGGGTACGGGGAGCTTCACCGCAGGATCGGCTATGTTTAGCGAGGCATTGGAAATACCTGTGGGAACAGTGCTTATGCTGCCGGAAGGAGCAATCCTACTCATGAAGCAACCGGAGTATTCCAGATGCGCTACCATCAGGTTCCCTTGACTGTCAAAAGCGATTCCCTGCGGCCCTTCGGGCACATTGGAGAACTTCACGATGTTCCCGCCCGTCGTGATTTCATAAATGGCCGCAAGCCCGGGCTGGGAAAAGAACAAGTCCCCATTGGAATCAAAGGCCAGACCCCAAGGCCCGTCGCCCCCTCTTGGGTTCGCAATGGCGTTGGCGAACGTGCTCGCCACACCCCCCGGTGTAATTTCGCGAATGGTATGGTCTGTCTGATCCGCCGCAAAGAGGTTGCCGTTGGCATCGAAGGCCATTTCCAACGGAATAAAGCCAGAGGCGAAGATGCTCGCGTTTCCGTCGGGCGTGATCTTGTATATCCCTCCGGTGTACCCGGGCCCATTATTGGTCCAGTATGCCGCGTAGAGATTCCCCGATGCATCAAACGCCAGCCCGTCCAGCCCGGAAGAAGTTGCAGGGAACGATATGTACGGCTTGGCAATCCCGTTAGCATCCACTTTATCGATTGTGCCCCCTGCAGAGTCCGCAACCGCCACGCAGAGGATCCCGTCTCTGTCGAAGGCAAGCCCCGTAGGGCTGTTCAGCCCCGAAACAAACGTGCTCCTCGATCCATCCGGCCAAACCTTCCAGATTGCATGGCTGAGCGGAGAAGAAACGTAGACCGCCTCTTGGGCAACCGATCGTGTAGGAAGGAAGAATCCAAGAAACACGAGTAGAACAACGGCCCCTTGTTTGAGCACATTCTCATTGCTCATGTCAGATCCTCTCTTGGGTAACACTATAGATTCCATCCTGTTTCAGGCACTTGGCCTAGATGGCCTCAGGCAGAGAAATGCGAGGAGCGAGATCGCCCCTGCCCGTTCGATGAACTACCCGCCTCGCCCACAAAGCGGAGTGGAGCTAGAGACAGTCTACCGCGCTTGGGCGGGGCGTCAAGATAGATTCGCGACGGTGATCCGCCGGTGAGCGACCTGTTTTTCTGGC
>PMYD01000037.1 GCA_003171335.1 Phycisphaerales bacterium | reverse complement strand
GCAGCTTAAGTTGCTGGCATTCGCCTCAGGCCCCAAGGTTCCCAGGGATTCCATTAGATTCGGATTCCTAGAGAGCCTACTCATCCATCAGCCCAGAAATATTCGCAAATTCGCGCACGTCGCACACTCCAGTTTCGTCCTGAAGGCGACAGATGCTTCGAATGTCTGGAGAAAGGGCTTGGACAACGCGCATTGCATGCTGCGAAAGCCTGGCGCACACGTCGGCGTATGCCTCCGTCATTGGCTCGCCGACGTGAAAAACAGCCAAGAGGTACGGTTCGGCCAGATTCAATGGGTCGATTTTTCTCTCTCGGCAGAACTCAAGGTGGTCTATTGTCAGCCGGACTACCTTCTCAACCGCCTTTTCCGGCGTCTCGCCCAGCGCGCTCAAATTGCACTGTAGGGCGATAGCAAAAAAAGCCGGGTCCATGTTGCGAACCTTCTTGGCCGGAATATGAACCAACACGTCAAGCCGCTTCAAATCCATGACGTTCTCCTTCGGGCCCCCGAGGGCCCAAATCCCATTAAATTATACTATACCCCGAACGGTAATTTCTGCCAAGCCACAAAAAAGGCCGTTTCTGAGGGTATATCGACAGAAACCGCCTATTTCAATCGTGAAGATCTTTTTTTCGCAGCCACGCTCGGCCCTGCAGGAAAGGAGGTTCAAGATCTCGTGGTTGCAATCATCGCAACCACGGCCCCCCCCGCGCTTTTAACGCCGTTTCAGCTTCGTCTTCAATACCGAAAGCAGCACCTCGGGCTCGATGGGTTTTTGGAAGACGCCGGCCAGGCCGAGCGAGCCGGGGTCGGTGGCGAGGTTCATGCTGTTGCCGACGGAGCTGAGCATATAGACGGGCGCGCGGTTACCCAGGCTGGCCAGTTCCTTGACGAAGTGCGTGCCGGCGTCGACTTCCTCCATCATCAGGTCCACGATGATCAGGTCGGGTTTGGCCTGGTGGTACACGCGCAGGCCTTCCTCGGCGGTGGCGGCCATGTAGTTGTTGCCCTCCAGCCGCCGGCGGCGCTTACCGGGCCGTGGTCTTCACCTCGGCGTGGCAGCCGGGGCATTCCCATTGGCCCGAGGCGGTTCGCCTGGCCTTAAACGGCAGGAAGGCCAGGTGGCACGAGGGGCAGATCACGGCGCCATAGGCCGTCATCTGCTTGCACTTGGGGCATTCGAAGATCGGAGGGTCAGAGTCATGCGCGGGGCGGGCGCGCTTCACGGTGCGAATCTCCGCCAGCGTCATCTCCGTCTTCTGAAGACATTGCGGGTTAGTGCAGATCAGCGTGGCGGCGCTCTGGAGTCTTTGGCGGCCGGAGCGGCCGGTCAGCGACATCACTAGGGCCACGACGCACGCCACAGCCAGGACACCCATGACGATCTTCATCCACAGCCAGCCGGCACCTGAGCCGCCCGATGGGCGAGCGACCTGGGCGGCTGGCTTTGAGGTTCGTGAGGTGGCAGTCATGGTCAGGGCGCCGGGTAGTTTTGATCGAGATCGTGAAAATGCTGCGTCTTGATGGCCTTGAAATACTCGTAGGTCAGCCCATCCAGTCGCGCCAGCGAGATGGAGGGCGTGTAGGCATAGTAGTCCAGCCGCCTCAGCTCCTGCGCACCCAGCGTGACCCAGGCGGCGTGGCCGTCGGCGTAGGCCACGTTGACGCCGTAAGGTTCCGAGCCGATGTGAGCCGGGTCGCCGCCGCGGTAGCTCCAGGTGTCCAGAAACATGTCGGAGGCGAGCGGTTCTTCCGGGCTGATCTCCATGTTGAACAGCGCGTCAATATCGCTGTACGTAATCGGCGGGTTGATATCCGGCTGACACTGCCCGAAGATGCGGTACGTGTAGCTGCACATGCGGATATTGATGACGGCGCAGGGGTCGTTGGGCTGGTAGCCCTGCTTGTCCGGGTCGTACCAGCCCTGCGGCCAGGAGACGTACTGCCGATCGGTCAGGCTGGGGCAGTAGTACATCTCGGGCGTGCCGATGTAATTGCGCGAGTACAGCAGGCCCAGGCCCAGGAACCAGTTCTTGAGGTCCACGCCCGTGCGGCCGCGCGGCGGGTCGATGCCCACTTCATACTTGCAGCCGGTCGATTGCAGCCAGAAGGAAAGCGAGGCGTTCATGCCCACCGGCGAGGCAGGAAAATGCCCGTTCTTGTCATCCGTGGCGTACATGTGCAGCGTGAGCGCCAGCCCGCGCACGTTGGCCGCACAGATCGTGCGCTGCGTCAACTCGCGCGCCTGGCGCAACGACGGCAGCAGGATCGAAACCAGCAGGGCAATGATGGCGATCACCACCAACAGTTCGATCAGCGTAAAGGCTCGCGTGCGCCTCATCGAACAGCCTCCACAAAGGCCTGGCGTACAGAACGGCGATGCGCCAGCGCGACATGGCGCCGGGCTTTTCCCCGGCGATTACACGGATTATCCGCGACGCGGCCGCGGACGGCAAGGGGATCCGCCGGAAAAATCAGCCGGTGCGCCAAAGGATGGACCGGCCGAGCGGGGATGGGTTGGATGGATCAGCGCCTTTTCAGTTTCGTCTTCAACACCGACAGCAGCACCTCGGGCTCGACGGGTTTTTGCAAGACGCCGGCCAGGCCGAGCGAGCCGGGGTCGGTGGCGAGGTTCATGCTGTTGCCGACGGAGCTGAGCATGTAGATGGGCGCGCGGTTGCCCAGGCTGGCCAGTTCCTTGACGAAGTGCGTGCCGGCGTCGACTTCCTCCATCATCAGGTCCACGATGATCAAGTCGGGCTTGGCCTGGTGGTACACACGCAGGCCTTCCTCGGCGGTGGCGGCCTCGGCCACGATGTACTCGTGGGCCTCCAGCACGGCCCGCATGGAGTCGCGGAAGTCCGGGTCATCGTCGATGTAGAGGATTACGTTCTTGCCTTCGCGCATCGTTCATCTCCATCACGGTAAAGCGCCCACTCGCTGCTCAAGCTGCGCCGCCATCGCGTCCACATCGCCCAGATGCAGCAGGCCCATCACGAAGGCCACCGCCGCCGCCAGGTTGCCACGGGCGGCCGGCGTAAGCTGCTCGCCGAAGCCGTCAAAAGCGTAGCCGCGAATGCCGATCATGTACGCCGCCGCGGTGGCGCCGAACATCTCCCGCGCCAGGTGCACCACTTCCTCGGCCTCCACGCTATGCGTGGAGAAACTCACCGGCCGCCGCGGGTGCACGCGGTGCACGGAAAACGGCTCGCCTCCGGCGGCGTCGGCATCGATGAACAGCACCAGCCGGTAACGGCCCAGCCGCTCGGCATCCTCAACGTTCAACTGGTAGTCCGCATCCACCGTCACACCGGGCGGCGCCTGCGCCTCGATCGCCGCGGCGGCCGCCGGCCCCAGGCCATCATCCAGCCGGCCGGGGTTGCCGATGCCGATCACGAGCACGCCCGCCGGCTCGGTCATGAACGGGCCTTCTCCTCGATCACGTTGCCTTCGTGATCGATCAGTTGCACCACCAGGGGCATCCTGCCCAGCGCGTGCGTGGCGCACGACAGGCACGGGTCGTAGGCCCGAATGGCCACCTCGATGCGGTTGAGCAGGCCCTCGGTAATGTGGGGCTTGCCGGAAATATACTCCGCCGCCACACTGCGCACGGCGCTGTTCATGGCCTCGTTGTTGTGGGTCGTCGAGACGATCAGGTTGCACATCGTCACGCGGTCGTTCTCGTCGACGCGGAAGTGATGGAACAGCGTGCCGCGCGGGGCCTCGAGCAAGCCGACGGCCTCGCCGCGGCGCGGCCCGGAGGTCACCAGGTCGGTGCCCTGAAGGTCGCGGTCGTGCAGCAGCTCGCCGATCTTCTCCACCGCGTGCACCAGTTCGATCATCCGCGCCCAGTGGTAGGCCATGGTCATGTTGCACGGGCGGGCGCCCAGGGCGGCGAAGAAGGCTTTGCGGGCGGCTTCCGCTTCGGGCGTATCGATGAAGTCGCAGGTATTGATCCGCGCCAGCGGGCCCACGCGATACCAGCCCTTTTCGGGGCCAAGGGCCTTGAGGAACGGGAACTTCATGTACGTCCAGTCCTTCACCTCCTCCAGGATGTGCTGGAGGTAGTCCTGGTAGTCGACGTGGTCGATGATCGTCTTGCCCGTCGAGTCGATGCAGCGCAGGTCGCCGTGGTACAGGTCCATCGCGCCATCCTTGCGGATCAGCGACATGTGGCTCGAGGGGAAGGCGCCGAAGTTCGCCAGCTCCGCCAGGTGCTCCATCGTGTAGTCGGCGGTGAGCTTCACCGAGGCCTTGGCCCAGGTGAAGATCTGGTCGAACTCCTTGAGAAAACCGTCGCGCTCGGCGATGGAGAGGTTCTTGTTCACGCCGCCGGGAATAGCCCCGGTGCCGTGGATCTTCTTGCCGGCGGTGGCCTTGATGATCTCCTGGCCGTACTTGCGGAGCAGGACGCCCTGGACCGCCAGGTCGGGATATTTCTTGATGATGCCGATGATGTTGCGCTCGGCCGGGTCGGCGTCGAAGCCGAACAGCAGGTCCGGCGCCGACAGGTGGAAGAAGTGCAGCGCGTGCGACTGGAGGATCTGCCCGTAGTGCATCAGGCGGCGGACTTTTTCCGCCGTGGGCGTGAGCTTCTCGCCGCCGACGATGCGGTCCATGGCCTTGGCCGCCGCCAGGTGGTGGCTGACCGGGCAGATGCCGCACAGCCGCTGCACCGTGACGGGAATTTCCCAGAACGGCCGGCCCTGGATGAACCGCTCGAAGCCGCGGAATTCCACGATATGCAGCCGCGCCTGCACCACGCGGTGCTGCTCATCCAGCAGCAGGCTCACCTTGCCGTGGCCTTCCACGCGGGTGACCGGCTCAATAACCACTCGCTTCAAACCCTTGGTCTTCTCAACCATCAGCGCAACTCCCGCGAAAACTCAATCGTACTTCCCGGTCGTAGCACGGGCGTCTCGCCCGTGAGTCGCACGGCCATCTTGGCCGTGTTCCCGGCATTTGCCTGCTCCGCCACGGGCGGGACGCCCGTGGAACTCATGGGCGAGACGCCCATGCTACGCCTAAAATGCAACTCAATCGTACTTGATCAGCTCGTAAGGCAGCTTGAGGGGCTCGCCGAACAACAGCGCCGTGATGGCCGCGTACAGCGTGTCGGCCGATGGCGGGCAGCCCGGCAGCAGATAATCGATCTTCACCACCTCGTGGCAGGGGTAAACCCGGTCCAGGATCAGCGGAATCTCCGGATCGTTGGGCATGAGGTTCTTGGGGTTATACACCGTCGGCCCGTTCTGGTACGCCTCGTCGAGGCATTCCTTGAGCGTAATCATGTTCCGCATGGCCGGTACGCCGCCCATCGTGGCGCAGTCGCCCACGGAGACCAGGATGTCGCAGTGCTTTCGGAATTCCTGGAGGTTGTGCACGTTTTCATCGGTGCAGCAGCCGCCTTCCAGGAGGCCGATGGCGCAGCGCGAGGTGAAGACTTTGATGTCATCGATGGGCGACTTATTGAATTCGACCAGCTCGACCAGCTTGAGGATCCGCTCATCGATATCCAGCAGCGACATATGGCAGCCGAAGCAGCCGGCCATGGAAACGGTGGCGATCTTCGGCTTGGGCTTGGCTGCCGCCGCGGCCGGCTGGACCATCTCCAGCGGCTGCGTCTTGGGCGCAGCCGCACTGGCGGCCTTTTTTTGAACGCCAGCCGCCTTGGCAGGCTTCTTGCCGGCCGTCACGTTGGCAGGCGCTTTCGGGTTGGCTTTCTCCCCGGGCATGTTCACTTCCTTTCATCCGGCACTTCCGCGCCGGACTCGATATCCGAGCCGATGGGCCGATGATCGTACTTGCGCTGGCCGATCGGGATTCCGAAGCCGACCCGCTTGCGCATCAGCGAGCCGACGGGGCAGGCGGCCACGGCGGCGTCGGCGACGGCGGCGTCGGTCTGGACCAGGCCGTCGCTGGAATCGGGCGTGACCCGCTTATGGGGCCCCCGGCCCAGGAAGCCCAGGATGTGCTTGCCGTCCTGCTCGCGGCTGGCGCGGATGCAGCGGGCGCACAGGATGCACCGGTCGCGGTCGATAAAGATGTCCGGGTGGGAGGCATCCAGCTCGCGCCGCGGCCATAGCCGCGGATACTTGGGTTCCATCATTCCCAGCCGGTAGCCCATGGCCTGGAGTTCACAGTTGCCGCTCTTCTCGCAGAACATGCAGAAGTGGTTGCCCTCGACGAAGAGCATCTCGACGATGTCCTGGCGGATGTCGTGCAGCCGCTCGGACGCGTTTTCCACGACGATGCCCGGGGCGGCCGGCTGGGTACACGACGACTGCGGCCGGCCGTTCACCAGCACGGTGCAGACGCGGCAGGCGCCGAAGGGGCTCAAGCCCTTGAGCGAGCACAGGCGCGGGATGTAGATGGCCGCCTCATCCGCGGCCTCCATGATGGTCTGGCCGGGACGGGCTTTGACCTCCACCTCGTCGATCGTGAAGGTGATGGTTTTGTCACTCATCGATGATGCCTCTCGCCAGAGAACAGAACGGATGCGCGGCCCTGGACCTCTTTGGCCTGGGCCAGCGCCGCCTGAATGTCGAACGCGCTCTGGAATGGGCCGGCCTGCTGCACCAGCCGCGAGTCGTACGCGCTGCGGAATTTCCGCAGCGTGGAGAGCATCGGGTTGGGCGAGGTCTGCCCCAGTCCGCAGCGGCTGGCGGTCTTGATGGTCTGGCCCAGCCGCTCGAGATAGCCCAGGTCGGCCAGTTCGCCCTTGCCGCTTCGGATTCGCGCCACGCGCTCCTTCATCAGCACGTTGCCTACGCGGCAGGGCGTGCAGTAACCGCAGCTCTCCTCGATGAAGAAATCGAGGAAATGCTCGACGATCTCCAGCACATCACGCTGCGGGCCGAAGATCATGAGCGAGCCGCCGGTGGCCAGGTGGTCGTAGCAAATGGGCCGCTCGAAGTCGGCGGCGCTGACGATCTGCCCGCTGGGCCCGCCCACGACGACGGCCTGGGCCTCCTGGCCGCCGGCCATGCGCAGCACCTCGGTGAGCTTGATGCCGAATTCCACTTCGTACACGCCGGGCCGCAGGCAGTCGCCGGAAATGCTCAAAAGCTTGGTGCCCGCCGAGCCAGGCGAGCCGAGCTGGGCGAACCAGCCGGCCCCCTTCTCCAGCACGCGGGCGGCGCAGCAGAAGGTCTCGACGTTGTTCACCACGGTGGGGCAGCCGCGGTAGCCCTTCTGCGCCGGGAAGGGCGGCCGGTTCTTGGGGTCGCCCCGGGTGCCTTCGCAGGAACTGATCAGCGAGGTCTCCTCGCCGCAGATATAGGCCCCAGCGCCCATCTGGATGCGGATATCGAAGTTGAAGCCCTTCTTGCCGCACACATCCTTGCCCAGCAGGCCCGCCTCGCGGCGGCGCTGGAGCACCTGCTCCAGGAAGCGCCGCAGGTAGGCGTACTCGGCCCGCAGGTACAGGATGCCCTCGTCGGCGCCGATGGCGTAGCCGGCGATGGCCATGCCTTCGGCCAGCAGGTCGGGCTGCTCGGTGAGGATGACACGGTCCTTGAACGTGCCCGGTTCGCCTTCATCGGCGTTGCACAGGACGTACTTCTTGCTTCCCGCCGCCGCCCGCGTGAATTCCCACTTGATTCCGGTGGGGAAGCCCGCGCCGCCGCGGCCGCGCAGGCGGGCGGTTTTCACATCGCGGATGACTTCGGCCGGCGACATGGCCAGCGCCTTTTTCATCGCCTCGCCCGGCCCCAGCGGGGCAAAGATGACCGGCCCCACCTTGCGGACGTTGTTCATCACCATGGCGCCGACCAGTTCGTGGGCGTTGTTGCCATCGCCCAGCCGCTCGACCAGTCGCGAGGGGTCCATGTACCGGCGCAGCGACTGGATAAGGTGCCGCGCCTTGTCCGTAGAGAGGTGCGTGACGGGCACATCGTTGACCAGCGCCGCCGGCGCCTGGTCCGACAGGCCCATGCAGGGCGCCCATTCCAGGGTGATCTTGCCATCGGGAGTGGTCTGGCCCATCTCGATGCCCAGCTCGTGGCTGAAGGCCTCGGCGATGGCGACAGCGCCGTACATGCGGTCGATCACGTCATCGCACAGGCGAATGACCACCTGCCCCTTGGAGGCGGTAGAGAGAAAGGCGTAGAACGACACCACGCCGGCTACATCCACCCGCGGCACGTGGCACTGGGCGGCGATCAGATCGATCGCCTCCTCGCTGACGCCGCGAAACCGCGCCTGCACCTGGCGAACGATGTCCATCATGGCGCCGGCGTCGTTGCCGCGCGCCTGACAGATCTCCTCAACGGCCTTTTTCAGTGTCTCATCCATCCTCAGGACCTTACCTGTGAAACTTGTAACAACGAGTCGTTAGAATATACGGGCTCCTTGGTTCAAAGGCAATGCACGTTTTTCGGATTTTCCAAAATCATGGGGAATGATCCACTCTGTATCGGACGAGATGTCGCACGGAGTATGGATAATCTGCCGCCCCAATTTCGCGTGCCGGAACTTATTCACAAGAGGCTGTCAAATTTATACTTACAAGCCATACTATGAGCTGTGAATTCCGTAACGACTGCGTTGCGCCAATCTGCATGCCTGCCATTACTCCCGGTCACCCATTCGTAACGGATGCTCGCCGCTCGGAAACCCATTGGCAGAACGCTTCCAGCCCCTGGCCCGTGCGGGTGGAGACTTCCAGGAGCGGCGCCCGCGTATTGATTCGCGCCAGATCCTGGCGAACCCGGGCTGGATCGAAATCAAGCACCTCGGCCAGATCAATCTTATTCAACAGAATGATGTCGGCCGGCTGAAAAAGCGTGGGATACTTGGCCACCTTGTCATCGCCCTCCGGCAGACTGAGCATCGCCACGCGGACGTGCTCGCCCAGATCGACCGCCGCCGGGCAAACCATGTTGCCGACGTTCTCGATGAAGAGCACATCCACGCCCGCCAGGTCCAGGCATTCCAGCCCTTGTGCGACCTGCGTGGCCGTGAGGTGGCAGCCCGCCCCGGTGTTGATCTGCACGACCTGGATTCCCAGATGGCCCAACCGGTCCGCATCGCGCGTGGTTTGAAGGTCGCCCACGAGGACGGCCGATCGCAATTTCGGCGACAGCCGCAGGATGACCTTCTCCAGCAGCGTGGTCTTGCCGCTGCCCGGGGCGCTCAGGATATTCACCGCCAGCAGGCCCGCCGCTTCCAGCCGCTGCCGGTTGGCGGCGGCGACGGCGTCGTTGGCCTTCATCACGCTCTCAACTACCTTGATCTTCATCCACAACTCCCGCTCTCCGCCACATCCAGGGCGACGGCCTTGATGATGATATCGTTTCCGCCAGTGATCCGTACATCCGCCTGGCCGCAGGCGGGGCAGCGGAAGTCGTCGACGCGGGCGGAATATTCCTTCTGGCACTGGTTGCACACGGCCCGCAACGGGGTTTCGGTCAGTTTCAGCCGCGCCCCTTCGGCGACCGTACCCTCGCTGAGCACGGCGAAGGCCGTCTCCAGCGATTCCGGCACGACCAGGCGCATCACGCCCAGTTCGACCTCGATTTCGCGCACACGCCGGGCCTTGTGCTGCCGCACCAGGGCGAGCACTTCCTCCAGCAGGCTGGTTGCGATGGTCATTTCGTGCATGATCGAGTCTTTAGGCTGTAGGCTTTAGGCTGTAGGGTCATGGCTGGAAGTCCAACGGCCACGTACAGCCTACAGCCTACAGCCTATAGCCTCTACCTAGCAGATCCGCGGCAGTTCCTCGCCATAAGGGCGCTGCACGATCCGCCGGCCGCCGATGCGTGTGATCAGCTCGACGAGCGGCACAGGCGACTCGACCAGCCGGCCGATGATGGCCGCACACGCGCCCAGCGGGTGCGAGCGGCAGGCCGCCAGCACGGCGTCGGCCGCATCCGAAGCCACGACAGCCACGCATTTGCCCTCGTTGGCGATCGTCAGCGGGTCCAAGCCCAGCATTTCGGCGGTGTGCAACACGGCGGCAGAGATGGGCACGGCCGATTCCTCCACCTCGACCGCCAGCTTGGCACCCTCGGCCAGGTCGGCCAGGACGCAGGCCAGGCCGCCGCGGGTGGGGTCGCGGAGGAATTTCACGCCCGCCCCGCCGGCCGCCAGCATCGACTCGATCAGCGAGACCAGCGGCGCCACGTCGGAACGGATGGCGGTGGAAAACTTCAGCCCCTCGCGCGCCGACATCACCGCCAGGCCATGCTCGGCGATGCGGCCGGTGACGAGAATCACATCGCCGGCGCGCACGCGCTCCATTCCAAGCTGCACACCCTCGCGCAGAGGCCCCACGCCGGCAGTGGTGATTGTCAGCCCGTCCCCTCGCTGCCGCTCGACCACCTTGGTGTCGCCCGTGGCCACGACGACGCCGGCCTCCTTGGCCGCCGCCGCGATCGAATCAATCACCCGGTCCAGCAGCGCCAGCTCCAGCCCCTCCTCCAGCACCAAGGCCAGGGACAGGGCATGCGGCCGTGCGCCGCAGACGGCCAGGTCGTTCACCGTGCCGCAAACGGCCAGCCGGCCGATGTCGCCGCCGGGGAACTCCACCGGCTGCACGACGTACGCATCGGTGGTCAGGCAGATTCGGCCCGAGGGCAGATCGAGCAGCGCGCTATCCGTCAACGGCGCCAGCAGCGCGTTGCTCAGCTTGGGCACAATCCGCTCGGCGAGCAACTGCCGCGTCAGCTCGCCGCCGCCGCCGTGGGCCAGGAGGATGCGATTTTCGATTTGCGATTTGCGATTTGCGATTGGGGAATGTCCGGTCATGGCTCACTTTTCCCCGTACTTATACCACGCCGCGCACGTGCCCTCGCTGGAGACCATGCACGGGCCGATGGCGTGCATGGGCGTGCAGGCCTGGCCAAAGAGCGGGCAGTCGGCGGGCGTGACCTTGCCCTGGATCACTTGGCCGCACAGGCAGCCGGGGGCCTCATCATTGGCGGAAAGATCAAGATCGAACCGGCGGGCCGCGTCGAAGTCGGCCAGCTCCGCGCGCAGCTCCAGGCCGCTGGCGGGAATGACGCCGATGGCCCGCCACACGGCGTCGGAGATGGCGAATGCCTCCTCCAGCAGTTTCAGCGCCGCCGGATTGCCACGGGCACTCACCGCCACGCCGTACACATTTTCCACGCAGGCCTGCCCGGCGGCGACCTGGCGGGCGATATGCAAGATGCCCTGGAGCATTTGTGGCGGCTCAAAGCCCGCCACCACGCAGGGCTTGGCGAATTGGCGGACGATCGGCTCGTAGGCGGCCGCACCGATGATCACGCTGACGTGCCCGGGGCACAGAAAGCCGCGGATGGGCACCTGGCCCTCGGCCAGCAGGGCCAGCATGGCCGGCACGACCAGCTTGTGCGCGGTCAGCACGGTGAAGTTAGCCAGTCCCAGGCGGCGGGCCTCCAGCACGGCCGCCGCCGTGGCCGGGGCGGTGGTTTCGAAGCCAACGGCCAGAAAGACGACCTGCTCGGCCGGGTGCGCCGCCGCGTAGCGCAGGGCATCGCGCGTGGAATACACGACGACCACATGGCCGCCCTGGCCGCGGCGCTCGGCTAGGCTGCCTAGGCGGCCGGGGACGCGCACCATGTCGCCGTAGGTGCAGACGGTGACGCCCTGGCGGCCGGCCAGGTCACAGGCGGCGTCGATGTAGCCCTGGCTGGTCACGCACACGGGGCACCCCGGGCCGCTCAGCAGCCGCACGCCCGCCGGCAGCATCGATTTGACGCCGCTGCGAAAGAGCGAAACGGTGTGCGTGCCGCACACTTCCATGATCTGCATGACCGGCCGGCCGGCCGTCAGGCGGCCAAGCTCGTCGAGAACCGCTTGTACGCTGGTTACGTCCACTTCACATCTCCGTCAGGCCGGGCTCTCACCCGGCAAGTCCAGTTCCTGCAGACACGCCCAGGTCTCCTGGGCCTGCGCTTCATCCAGCACGGCGATGGCGTAGCCGGCGTGCACCAGCACCCAGTCGCCCACGCGGGCCTCCAACGTCATGGCCAGGCTCACCTCCACCTGGCTGCCGTGAAAATCCACAATCGCCACCCGCTCGGCCGGCGATTCCGCCGCGCCGGAGATGCGAATCACTTTTCCGGGGACCGCCAGGCACATGTTGGGCTACCTTTCGCTTGATCTCCAGGATGAACCAGTCACCTTGCAATTCTTGCTGCCGCCGCCACAGCCTGTCCCAATGCCAGGCCCCCATCGCCAGGCGGCACGTGGCGATGGGTGAAAACTTTCAGCCCGGCCCGCCGCAGCCGGGCGGCTAGGCCGCAAAGCAGCAGCCGGTTGACCATGCAGCCGCCGGTTAAGCATACGCGGTCGAGGGAGGTTTGTTCCGCGGTGCGTTGTGCGGCATCGGCGAAGGCGGCCGCCACGGACTCGTGAAACGCGCGCGCCAACTCCTCGACGGGCCTGCCGCCGGCCGATTCGACCACCAGTTGGGCCAGCGCGGGTCGAAGATCGAGCCATAGCGGACCCTCGGCGCTGGCGATGATTTCATACGGCAGCGGCTCGACTTCGCGGCTCGCCCGCGCCGCGGCGGCTTCCAGCGCCATGGCGGCCTGGCCTTCATGGCCGTTGCGGTCGCACAGGCCCAGGAGGAAGGCCGCCGCATCGAAGAGCCGGCCCAGGCTGCTGGTCAGCGGCAGGCGCGACCGCCCCGACAGTCGTGCGGCCGTCAGCGCCAGGGCCTCCGGCTCGACGCGTGCAAACGCGCTGGCCGCCGGCCAATCCGCGCCGAGCACCTCGTGCAGCAGGCCGGCCGCCGGCCGCCAGGTCTCGACGGCCGCCGCATCGCCGCCGGCCAGCGGATAGTAACGCAGGTGGGCGGCGCGGGTGAAGGCGGCCTCATCGCACACCAGCACCTCGCCGCCCCAGATGGCCCCATCGACGCCATAGCCCGTGCCGTCGCAGGCGATGCCGATGACGCGGCCGGTGATGCCGTTTTCCGCCATGCAACTGACCACGTGGGCGTGGTGATGCTGCACCGCCTCCACGGCTCCCCCCGCGGCCCTCGCCCAGTGCGTGGTGACATAGGAGGGGTGCAGGTCGCAGGCGATGACCTCCGGCTCCAGATGCAGCAGGTGCTTGAACAGCTCCACCGTGGCCAGGAAATTGCGGTACGTCGCCGGGTGCGGCAGCTCGCCCAGGTGCTCGCTGAGCACGGCGGCGTTGCCCCAGAGCAGGCAAATCGTCGATTTCAGCTCGCCCCCCACCGCCAGCACGCACCGCGCCGACGGCACCGGCACGGTGATCGGGTTGGGCACGTAGCCGCGGGCCCGGCGGATGGGGAAAGTGAGGGCCGCATTTGCATCGACACCAGCCACAGCCGCCGCCGGTGCAGCCATGACCACCGAGTCATCAATGCGGCGCTCAATACCGCGATCGTGCAGGAGAAACGCGTCGGCCACGCCGGACAGCCGCGTTAACGCCTCCTCATTGTCCCGGCACAGCGGCTCATCGCTGGGATTGCCCGAGGTCATCACCAGGGGGCCAAGCCCCTGGGCAAAGAGCAGGGCGTGCAGCGGCGTATACGCCAGCGTGATTCCCAGCGTGCCGCAGCCGGGCGCGACGTGCGGGCTGATGGCCCCGCCGTCGCGATGAGCGACCAGCACGATGGGCCGGCCCTTTTCGGTCATCACCTCGGCGGCGGCCACATCCACGTGGGCGCACGTTCGGGCCTGCTCCATGCTGCCCACTATGATGGCCAGAGGTTTGCTCTCGCGGCCCTTGCGCAAGCGCAGGGTTAGCACCGCCTCATCGCTATCCGCCCGGCAGGCCAGGTGAAAGCCGCCGATCCCTCGAATCGCCACGATCCTGCCGGCCGACAGCAGCTCGGCCGCACGGGCGATGGGGTCGCCGTCGATCGGGCGGCCCGCCGCATCCACCAGCCACAGCCGCGGCCCGCAGAGCGGGCAGGCGTTGGGCTGGGCGTGGAAGCGCCGGCTGGCGGGGTGGTCATATTCCGCCTGGCAGGTCGGACACATGGTGAAGGCCGACATGGTCGTATTGGGCCGGTCATAGGGCACGCGGCGGATGATCGAGTACCGCGGCCCGCAGTTGGTGCAGTTGATGAACGCATAGCGGTAGCGGCGGTCGGCGGGGTCGAAAAGCTCGCGCCGGCAATCGTCGCACGTGGCGGCATCGGGGGCGATCTGCGCTTCCTGCCGGCCCGCCGCCTCACTGGCCTCGATGCGAAAGCCCGACTGGCCCCGCGGGGGCTGCTCGGAAAGCCTCAACTCGGCGATGCTGGCCATCGGCGGCAGCTCGCGCTGTAGGCGGACGGCGAAGTCATCCAGCGCCGCCGGCGGGCCTTCCACCTCGATGAACGCGCCGGCCATGTCGTTGCCGACGCCGCCGGCCAGGCCCAGCTCCGTCGCCAGCCGGTACACGAACGGCCGAAAGCCCACCCCCTGCACGCGGCCGCGGACCTCCAGCCGGCGGCGCTGGGGGCCGCCCTGCGGGCGTGTTCCTGCGATTTGAGGCAATGGCCTTTGCATCTTAGCGCAGTCTACCCGAACGGCCTTGGGCCGAACAAGTCAAGGCGGCATGCCCACTCGCCCGGTGCTTTCGCCCCGGTCGTGAGATGTTCTCTGGTTTGTCAAGGTAGGTTTGACGGTAGTTTTCAACAGGCAGCCTCCTGGTTTAGAGACACAACCCAGGAACCGTGCTGGGTCTGGTTGCGGATGTGAAAGGCCTCATCGTAAACCGTACGTGTTTGCCACATCTTCCAGAGGATCTTCAGCCAGCGTTGCCCCAAGCAGCGCAAGGCCGCCGCGTGGGATGCCCCTTGATCGCGTTTGCGCTGGTAATACACTTGCGCCCAGACGCACTGAGCGCGGCTCAGGTCCGCCAGGAACTGCACGGCCGCGCGCAGGGATTTGTTGCAGGCATGGCGGAACCACACCTGGCGGCGCTGGCCGCTTTCCCGGGTCAGCGGAGCCGTGCCGGCATACGCCTGCAACGCGGCGGCGTCGCTAAACCGCTGACGGATCGAGCCCATTTCGCCCAGCAGCCGCGGGGCGATCTTTCGTCCCGCGCCGGGCAGCGAGCCAAAGATGTCCCGATCCGGGTGGCGCTCAAAACGCTCTTCGATGGCCGCGCGGTACTGTCGCACTTGCTTTTCCACCACCTGGAGCTGGGCCACCAACGCCAGGGCCAGACGACTCTTGGCGCTGCGCACCGCCGCGCTGCCGCAGAACTCTTGGGCGCGCGCAAAAATCTCCAGCCGCCGCGCGTAATGCTCCGGGCGCGAGAAGGGGTGGGTGTGCAGGAACTTCTCCCACCGCCGTCGGCCCGACCGGACCAACTGCTCGGGCGTGGGGAAGCGCTCGATGAACGCCCAGGCATTGGGGCTGACCCACTCGTCGAACGCCTCCAGCGCCGCCGGATAATACTCATGCAAGGCGGCCTTCAGTTGCAGCACCAACGCCGTCCGCTGCTCGATCAGTTTGACTTCGTCGCGGCACAACAGCCGTAGTTCCTGGGTCAGCGCATCATCGGGCAGGAGCCGCTTCCACCCGTGTCCGTCGGTGCGCAGCGCATCGGCAAAGCTCCAGGCATCCAACCGGTCGCTCTTGGCGCCGCTGGGGCTCTTGCGGCTGCGATACTGTTTGGCGGCGTTGGGATTGAGCGGGTACACCGCACAGCCCATCTCCAGCAGGCGATCCACGGCCGGTCCGTTGCAGGTCTCCACGGCCACGGCCACGGCCACTTGGCCCGCATCCGCCGGCGCCAGCTCCAGCAGGTGACGGCGCAACTGGCTCCAGCCTTCGGCGGTGTCGTCGATGGAGCGATCCAGGCGGATGCGCCCGGTCGCATCGACGGCCACCACGTCGTGGTGGTCGCTGGCCCAGTCAAAGCCCAGGAACAGGGTAAATCGTTCCACGAACGCGGACGGATCTGGCAGCGTGCTCATAGAGCCTCCTCTCGCGCCTGCACGCCGGCCTGTGTCCGATCGACCTGATACGGAGCCTTCACGAGGCGGAGTTCTCTTAGACCTCTGCACAGGCGTCGCGGCCGGGGCCGAAGATCTCACGAGGACCGTCGTGCGGTTAGGGCATAGGATCCGTGCCCCGGCTGTGGCGTCAGGATCGCGTGCGGCCAGTTTACCAACAGGCTGGCCGGCAGCGTCGGCCGAGTTATCCCCAATCCTGCTGCGCCTGGCCCTGCCGGGCCGCTGCGCAGCATTGGGGATAACATCGGGAAGGGTATCAGGGCATGAAGATATGAAGAGAG
>PMYD01000069.1 GCA_003171335.1 Phycisphaerales bacterium | reverse complement strand
CATGAACTTATTGCGCGGCGTATTAGGTGGCATGCCCTCACGCCGTTGCCTGCCCGCAGGCAGCGGCGGGTGGGCATGTCTTGCGAAATGGAAAGCAAGACAGGAAAGCAAGACATGCCCACCCGCCTGCCTCCGCTGGCGCTTCGGCAGGCGTGAGGGCATGCCACCTTACCGCTGCCACCTTGCCCACGGATTTGCGGGCCATCCGCCGCCGGCCTTGCCGATAAATTCCGGTAGCGACCGCGAAGAGCGCGGTCGCGGCTGGAGTTTTCATCATGACCCAAATCGCCCAGGCCGCCTCGCCCTCGGCGGTCGCTGCGACCGCCGCTGCGCAGAACCAAACCCGCCGGCGGCGGCTGGCCATTTTGCTCCTGGCGGGACTGGCCCTGCGGCTGGTCCTCTTTCTCCTGGGCCCCGCCTGGCACCCCCAGCGGGCGCTGGCGGGCGATTCCTCGCGCTACATGCTGCTGGCCGACACGTGGCGGCAGAGGCACCGCTTCGGGCTGGTGGAGGAGGAGCAATTTGAAAGCTCGCCGGTCAAGCCCTTCCATGCCCTGCGCCTGGCGCGGGGCGAAGTGCCCCCGCGGATCGACGGCGTGCTGCCCGAACTGCTGCGCACCCCCGGCTACCCGGCCCTCCTGGCCCTGGTGCGAGCCGCCGGGGCGCCGTGGCAGGCCGTCTCGCTGCTCCAAGTGCTGCTGAGCAGTGCGGCGGCGGCCATTCTGTTCACGCTGGTGCGGCGCTGGCTGGGCAGCGAGCGCGCGGGCCTGGTGGCGGCGGCCATCCTGGCTCTCAACCCGGCCGACGCCGTGGCGGCCAATTTGCTGCTGACCGAATCGCTGTACGCGTTCATGTTTCTTGGGGCCATGGCGCTGCTGCTGCGCGGCCCCGACCTGCCGGTCCGCTGGCCGCGGGCCGCCGCCGCCGGCGCCATTCTGGGCCTGGCCGCGCTGGTGCGGCCGGTGGGCCTGCTGATCGGCGTGGGCGTGGCGCTTTGGCTTGCCCTCACGCGGCGGCGCCGCCAGGACCTCACCGCGGCGGCGGCCCTAATGGCGCTGTCGCTGCTGCCGGCGGGCTTGTGGGCCGCGCACAACGCGCGGCTGGGCGCCGGCTTCCAGCTCACCAACGTGGGCACGATTCACATGGCCAAGACGGCCGCCCTGATGGAAATGCGCCAGGCCGGCCAGACCCGCTACCCCGAGGAGTTCTGGCCGCACTTCCTGGGCGTGGTCGACCAGGTGCGGCGGGAGATCCGGCCGGATGAAACCGTCGATGCCGCCACGCAGCGCATCGTTCGCCAGCGCATCGGCCGCAGCGGCGGCGCGTACGCCAGCCTGATGGCCTCCAGCGCCGGCAAATTCATGCTCGACCATTCCGCCGGCGACTTGTGCGACCTGCTGGGCCGGCCCTACCGGCCCACGGGCCTGCGCGACCGGCTGCTGGCGGGCCATGGGTCCTGGCAGGGCCTGGACCTGCCCAGCCTCGCGCTGCCCGCCGCCTGGACGGCCCTGAACGTGCTGCTGGCCGTGCTGGCGGCCGTGGGGCTCGTCCGCCTGATGGCCGCGGGTCGCTGGGCGCCGCTGCTGCTCCTGGCCGGCTGCATGCTCTATTTCATCCTGGCCACCCAATATCACGGCATGGAGCGCATGCGCCTGCCGGTGCTGTGGGCGCAGGCGGCCATGGCGGGTTGCGCTTTTCTGCCGCGACGGCGAGCGACGCTCGTCGGGCTGTAAATCCGCAGGCGCATGGGCGGCCAGCAGGGCGAATCGTTAACCTTTCGTGCTCATGGCCCCAGGCCGTTGGCGTCCTGGGCGTTGCGGTCCTGGGCGGCTTTGACGAGCCATTCCAGGTCCTGGTCGGACACCAACCAGCCGGCAAAGGGGGCCGGCTGGTTGGCGTCGAGATGGAGGAGGGACTGGCGGCCGTAGTCGGCCGCTTCAGGGCGCGCCGGCGCGCAGGCGGGACAGGCGAGCGCGAAGGGCAGCCACATCATGAGCAGCCACTTCGTTATGAATGCGGATGTTCTCATCTTGTGCCTTCCGGGCCGCGACGGCCGGCCGACGCGACAGCCACCACTGAAACACCAGCGTGGCCAGGGCCGTCAGGGCCGAGAGGGCGGCCGTCCAGTTACCCACGGGTCAAGTCCGCGGTTGAGGCGGCCGCGCCGGCGGGCGTGGAGCCATCCGTGGAAGCGGCGGGCGCCGCCGATGCGCTGGAGGCTGCGGCGGGCGCTGTGGATGCGCTGGAGGTTGCTGCGGCCGCCGCCACCTTGGGCAGCGCCGTGGCCAGGGCCTCCACCACATCCAGGGCGCGGCTCAGCGGGCCGTCCCACGAATCGGGCAGGACCTGCGTCTGCTTGGCCAATTCGGCCTTCAGAATGGCCCGGCCCCACACGTACACCGCCGGCAGCACGGTGCCGGCCACGCCCAGAATCGTCGCCACCCACGGCCGGTTGCCCAGCGCCGCCAGCAGCGAAGGTACCGCCAGGCCGATTGCACCCAGTACGGCCGTCCAGAACTCGGTTGTCTTGAGACCTGATTTGGGATCCACTCGTTTTCTCCTTGTAGGGAAGTCAATCAGAACCCCTCCCCCTTTCACGGGGGAGGGTGGCCCGAAGGGCCGGGTGAGGGTATTCGCGCAAACAGAAGACGTCGTGGCCGGCGGCACGCTTTTCGACCGTCGGTCCCGCCGCCGTTCTCTCAATTGAACAGATGCTTGATTCCCAACAGCGACGCCACGGCCCCGGCCAGCATGAGCGAGATCTTCCAGCCGGCGGCCAGAACCGTCCGCGCCAAGCTCTCCTGATCGCTCTGGCGGGCCTGGAGTTCCTGAAGCTGCACGCCCTGGCGCGCCAACTGGGTGCGGCGCTGGGCGTCAGCGGCAAACAGATCGGCCACGCTGCCATTGGTCTTGGCCGCCTGCGCGTGCGTGGCCTGGGCGATCTGCTCGATCCGCCCCAGCGACTGGCGGATCTCCGCAAATGAGTCCGCGCACGCGCGCGGAATGGTCCGGGTGCAGGGTGAAGGCATGAATGGGGCTCCTCAATAGGGATGTCTGAATCGTTCACAAATTGTCGTCAGTCGGTGCCACGGCTGTCCGCAGCCGTGCGCTCGCGCTGCCCAGGCGGGCGGAAGGTTCTGTGGAATCCGATCAGCCTGTCGTTTATCCTGTTAAGCACAGCGCACGGCTGCGGACAGCCGTGGCACCCCTTCGCTCTGAGCGCACCCCACTCTGCTCACATCTGTGCTACAGAAATCGCGAGGGGTCGCGCCCGTCGGCCAGGTCCAGCAGCAGTTGCTCGAAGCGGCCGGCCTCAACGACGCTCACGCCGTTCAGGTCCAGGCGGGTTTCCACCCGGGCCAGCAGGCTCACCGCGGATTCGGCCGTGGTGTTGAGCCGGGCGGCGGCCTGATGGATCGTCAGGTATTCCCGCCCGGTCTCATCGCGGCCATCCGGCGGCACGCCCTCGGGAAACTCGCGCAGCCGCGCCTTGGGCAGCCGCCCACGCAGCGCCGCCACACGACGACGGAGCGTGGAAATGTTGTCAGGGGAGGTTGCTGGCATTGGGGACTCCGTAACAAGGGGTGAGTCGGGCTTCCATATGAGTCAACTGGTCACTTCGTCAATTCGTTAATTGGTAACGGTCGGAGGAACGACCTTGCCTATCTCACACCTTTAGCCGACTCGCATGGATCCGGTTCCCTCCAATTGACCAATTAACCAATTGACCAATTGACCACTTGACCCATTGACTAATTGACCAATTAACCTCTTCACAAGTACCCCTCATTCTCCTCCACCGGCTGGCCGCACAGGGCCAGGCGCTGGCGGCGGGTGAGGCTCAGGGCCAGGCGGGCGCGCTCGTGGGGCGGCAAGGCGGCGAAGGCCTCGGGCGAATCGACCGGCAGCCCGGCCAGTTCCTGGCGGCTCTGCGCCCCCCGCCGGTCCGCCGCGGCGGCGTGCTCCATCAGCTCTTCCACCTGCTGGAGCGATCCGACATGCTCGGGATGCTTCAGCGCCAACTGCCGCCGATGCGCCGCCGGCAAGGCGCGATACTGCTCCATCGTCTCGGGCAATTCGCCCGCATAGGGCGTCAGTTCCGCCACCAGCTCGGTGAGCATGGCGGCCTCGCGCGCCAAACGGATGCGCTCGGCCTGGTGGTCAACCGTGCGGCGGGTTTGTTCGGATGTTTTCATATGAGGTGGTTCCCTATTGTCCGGAATTGTCAATTCGTTCTATGAACCTCACGACGCACCACGGCGGCAGATGATTGCACAGTTCCATGTTGAGGCGCGCGGTTTCGTATTGGCCTTCGGTCACATACACCGAGTTGGCCGGCGGGGGCGGCGTATAGACATCGCGCTCCAAATTGTGAGCGTGCGTCTTGCGGTCCTGGTTGCCGGAGTTGCCCAGCGTGCCGAAGTCGCTGTCGCCACTCTTGAGGCCCACGGGAAAGCTGCCCGCCAGCGCCTGGACCGGCGGCGAGGCGCCGGTGTTGGGCGCGCAATCCACCCAGCCGGCCGGCAGCGTGCCGGTCTTGGACCAGAGTTTCACCGTGCCGATGGCATCATCAAGGTACCCTACGGCGGCGATATTCGCCCCCGCGGCATCGGCGATATAGCCCACCACTTGGTTGAGCAACACATTGGGGTCCTGCCCCGGCGGGCGCGGCAGGTAGATGCGAATCGTGTTGCCGCTCGACCTGGCGTTGGCGCCGGAGCGGTCGTCGCAGGGGTACGCGTCGACGTAAGAATCGTTGCCGGCCGCATTGCGCCAGCCCGCGGCCGCCTTGGCCCACGATAGCGTGCCGCCAGGGGCCGCCGCCGGCGGCGCCTCGGCCGGCTGGAGACTCCGCAGCGCGGCGCGGCCGGCATTGCGCTCGGCTTGGCGCTGAGCCATCAGGATATCCGTGGCGCCGGTCACCTGGTCACCTCCAGCAGCGAGCTATCCAGCAGCAGCTCGGTCTTGTTGGCCTCGCGCTGGAACACCCAGCGCACGCCCACCACGCCGGCCACGCCGCCGCCGGGACCGACGCTAAACTCCACCGCGCGCCCGCGGGTGCGGGCGAAGGCCATGCCGGGGCGATACGCCCGGGTCAGGCTGCGCAGCACGATGGAGCCGTGGCCCATGGCGTCGAGGCTGGCGGCCAGCACGCTTTCGGCGCAGGCGGCCGCGGCGGCGGTGTCGTCGCTGGTGGCGGCGTAGAGTTCGTCCGGGTTGGCCGCGGCCGCCACCTGCGTGTGGCGGAATCGCTGCGGCAGGAACAGCGTGCGCGTGGCCCGCAGCGGCCAGGCGGAGTCGGCGTCGTACGGCGCCTCGCCCACGACGGCGTCATCGGCCCCGATCGTGCCCACCAGGCGGAAGCGCAGCTTGTAGTTGCCCTGGCCGGTCGCCCCGCGCAGCGTGTTATAGAGCAGCGTGGCGTAGCTGCATGCCCCATCGCCGACACCATATTTGCTCGCCAGCGCTGTCGGTGCGGTGCGGTACGGGTAGAAGAGATCCAGGCGGCGGGCGCGAACGGTAAAGCCGGCCCGGTCAGCCAGCACGCGGCAATCGGGCAGGAGAATCCACGATGCGTCATCGCCGACGATGCCGATCTGCACGTACGCCGGCAGCGCGCCGCCTTCCGGACTGCCGCCGGGGTGCAGCAATGTTGCGCCCAGCGGCCGCGGCCGGCGGCTCCACTGATTGGCGCCCAACAGGCCCGTCAGATCGGGCAGTGTGCTGACGATCGGGCGGTACGCCCCATCCTCATTCCACACGAAGGTGCGGAAGACGTCGAGATTGCCAAGATGCTCGTGCCCGGCGGTGCCGTAGCGGTCGATGAACTGCTGCGGATCAGGGGACCCCTGACCGGAATAGCTGGCCGACTCCATTTCGGGAATGGCGCCGCCGATGGCCCACGTGGCCAGGTCGTTCTGCGCGGTATCCCAGGCCGGCTGGAGGTCGCGCGTGGCGGCGTTGTCGTGGAATTCCAGGCACACCTGCACCCGCCGCCGGTCGCCGATAATCCGCACCTCGTTGATCACGCTGTGGGCATCCTGGAGGAATTCCACGCGCTGCACGCTGGCGATGCGGCCGGCGGCATCGCTCATGGAGATGGGGCCGGCGGATGGGTCGGCCAGCGTGGGCGCGGCGCCCAGTTCGTTAGTTGGGTGCAGCGGGAAGATGAACAGCTCATGCCGCTGCCGGCCGTCGGCATCGGCCGTGCCGTCCGGCCAGGGCGACAGGCAAAAGCCGAACCCCGCCGCCGCCAGCACCGCCCGCATCGCCGCCAGGAGCGAGAGGCCCTCGACGACCACTTCGGCGAGCACCACGCCATCCAGGAGGGCGGCGATGGCGGACCAGTCGGTGCGCGGCGAGATGACGGTGTAATCGTCCACGTACTCCACCAGCGAGCGCAGGGCCGTGTACGCCGTCCAGTATTCCGCCACGAGGGCCGGCCCGCTGGCCGAATCGACCCGGCGCCCGGGCGGCTCGAAGATGCGGCCGCCGCGCGGGGCACTCGTCACGCCGGCCAGGTCGGTGCGCGAGGTGAGCTGCCAGGCGAGGCTGTTGCCGCCGGCCGAGAGCGAGGGCGAGGCGTTGGGCCGGCCCTCGGCGTTGAAGAGGGTCGGCAGGTCCGACAGGAACGTGCCGGCCCGCACCGCGTGGTTGGCGTCGAGCGTGCCCGCCAGTTCCAGGTCGTCGCTGGCCGCCGTCTTGCACCATTGCCCGTGCACCGACTGGCCCGAGAGGCGCAGCTCCGGCCCGTAGGCTACGAACGCCAGCCGCTCGGCATCCGGCTGCGCCTGCACGAGCACGGATTGCTGCGCCACGTGGCCGCAGAACCATGTTTCGCCGGCATCGTCCAGCAGCGAGATTTCATCGCCCGCCTTGATCGCGCCGGCGGCCTCGGCCGCGCCGACGGCGATTTCCTGCCCCGGCCCGGCGCCCAGGCAGCGCTCCAACTCCAGCGTGGTGGGCCGCCCGTTGATGCCCCAGCGCAGGCTTACCGGCCGCAGCATCGGCTCGGCCGTCGCCGTTCCCCAGCTCCCCAGACCATCGGCCGTGGCCGCCGCCGCGCGGCGGTAGATGGTGAATTGGGGAGGGCGAATGGAGAGGCCTAAATCAGGGGATTCGAAGGTGACGCTAGGCATGCATGAGTTCCCTAATCAAATTGCTATTGGCTGGTGGCATGCCCTCACGTCGCGGCCGCACCAGCGGCCGAGGCGGGTGGGCATGTGTTGCGGGCAGGTGTCACTCTCGCAGGCACGTCCATGCCCACTCGTCCGGTGCTTCGCCCCGGCCGTGAGGGCATGCCACCAAGATCAAATATGCCACCTGGATTCAGACCGCGTCAAACTGCACCGCCGGGGCGGACAGGGGCGGCGGCGGTACGACGATGGGACCGACGAGACCCGCTGGCGAGCGCGCCTGGGCCGCGGTGCGGGCCTCGAGCGCCACGTAGTAGCTGCCCAAGCCGGTCGAGACGTCCACCAGGTACGAACCCTCGCCGGTGTAGGGAATAACCAGGTTGGGCGGCGCGCTCGTGTCCACAGGCAGCCCGCGCGACACGCGAATGGCGAAATCCGCCGGCGCGGGCGCACCGGGCGGCAGGTCGCAGCGCCACTGCATGCGCACCATCGCCGTCGGCCGCAGCGACCAGGTCACCTGCGACGGCGGCGCCGGCGGCGGGCCGGCCCACTGGCCGGCGGCATCCGTCGTGAACGTCGCCGCACACGACACATCCGGCGACACCGCATCGTTCACCACCGGCCGCAGCACGTAGGTGTACGTTGCCCCCGGCTGATGGCCGGCGGCCTGCAGGACAAGCTGGCTTTGGCCGCCGGCGGCAACCTGAGCGAGCGGAACCGCGAAGTTCACATTCGCCAGGCCACCCAGGCCGCGATAGAGGTTGTGGCCAGTGAAAGGCATGATTGGATCCCAATGTAGTCCTGCGCTATTTCGGCGCTCTTTGCCGAATCACTCCGGTGTGCGGCGAAGCCGCACACCCTACCCTATGAGGCTGAATATCGCCTGTCCCCGGTAATCAAGGATGTCGCTGGCCGCATATTGCCCCGTCGTTTCCGCCGCTGAGGTTGTCCCCGTGGCGATGGTTCCCAGCGGCAGCAGCGGCGTGGTGGCGGGGTTGGGCATGCCGGTGGTGTTGGAATGGAGGGCCAGCACGCCGGCGTCCACCTGGAGCCAGAGGTAATTCACCGCATCGTTGGCCAGGGCGTAGCCCGAGGCGCCGGCGAAGCTGTACAGCGTGGTTCCGCGGGCGCAGCGGCCGGGCCGCACGCCGCAGGTGAGCGTGCCATCGCGGTACAGGCGAAACGCGTTGGCCGCCGCCGCCACCGCCAGCAGCCGGTGAATGAGCTGGTACACCGTCGTGTAATAGGTGGACTGGCCGATGGCCGGGTAGACCAGGTCGGTTTGACTGTCGGTGGCGCCGCTCAGGGCATCGGCGTCGGCGGGATTGAGGGGCAGCTCTGCCATTAGTTCACGTCCTTTGATGGGGTGAAAGTGAAGGTCAGCGTGTCGGTTGTGGGATCGTATTGCGTGGGGCTCAGGCTGCTCGCCGGCCGCGGCGGCGAGGCAATCATCACCGTGGCGGCGGCGGCGGGCGACTCATTGCCGGCGGCATCGACGGTGACGACGCGCAGCGGATAGCCGCCGGGGGGCAGCGCGTCGCTCTGCCAGCCGGCCTGCTCGGCGTCGAAGCCGAACTCACCGAGCCCGAAGTTGCCGCCGAAGCCGACGGCCGCGGCACCATCCCAGCCGAAGCCGCCGGCGCCGAACTGGTGGCCGAAACCCACGGCGGCGTGCGCGCCGGCGCGGAGGGGAATTTCCGTTGCCAGGCGCGTTGCGGCGGGCGCACCGGCGTCGCCGCGGTAGATTCGCCAGCGGTCGCCGGGGCGATACGGGGCGATTTTGCGCATCAGCCGCACGCGTAGCCGCCGGCTCACCGCCGCCGGGGCCGCCAGGTCGTAGAAGCTCGTGGCCGCATCGGCCGCATCGACGGCCAGGACAAACACCTCGTCCGCGCCCGTCACGCCGGCCAGCTCGCACGCCCACACGACCGCCGGCGCGGGCTGCCAGGTGGCCAGCACGCCGTTGACGTAGCACTGGAGCACCTTGTCGGCGTTGGCGTTGCCCAGCCGCAGCAGCACGCCGCCATCGCGGGCCACGGCCGCCAGAATCGTGATGCCTTGCTCGGTGTAGCTCATGGTCATTGATCACACTGCCCGGTCTCTTAGACCCGAAGGGTCGAAACGTAGTTTTAGCCGGGGGGCGTAAGCCCCCGGAAACGGGGCTCTTATCTTCAAAAGCCCTGGAGGGGCGAAAGAGAAAGTTCAGCACCGCCTTCAGCCCATTGCGCAAACCTCTTTCGCCCTTTCAGGGCTTGGTTCGTCGTTGCCCGTTTTCCGGGGGCTTACGCCCCCGGCTACTAAACCTTCCGGCCCTGCGGGCCTGAGACAAAACGGTCAGTTTGAGTTACTAATCAGGATTCAGTCGCGCATCAGGGATTCAGTTGCAGCAGCTCGACCGTGATCGGCAGGTACGCGGCGCACACGCCGGCGATGGGCGAGGCCACGCGCAGCGGCCCGTGCGAAATCCGCGTGACCATGCACGCCGGGTAGGTCGTGCCGTCGGCATCGACGAAATCGGCGATGGTGCGGCCGTCGGCCAGGGCCTCGCGCTGGCGGAAGGCCGCCAGCACATCGCTGCGCACGCTGGGGGCGGCGTACCCGCCCTGGCACAGGAGGCCCGACACCTCGATCCGCCGGCCGCCCGTGCCCAAGGGCTGCACGAACACGCCGTTCACGCCGGGCATCGTCTCGGTGACCGCGCGGCTCTGGCGACTGGACAACTGCGTTCGGGCGGCCAGGGCCGTCAGCTCGATTCCGTTGAATGTGGGGTTGGGCATGGGATTGGTGCTCTAACTGGTTCGGGTCAGCTCGTTCAGCGCCCGGTCGGCGGGCATGGAGGCGTAGAGGACGCCGATATGAACCGTGGGGCCGCCGGGAGAATGGGGAACCGTCGGCGGCGAATCCGAGCCCTGCCAGGGCGGCGGCGGACCGGAGTAGTCACGCGCACCTGCGCTGGCGGCGGCTCCGGCGGCGATTAAATCATTTACGTCGGGGCCGAGATCCGGCGAAGGTTGGGGCAGGTCATCCGCGCCACTGCCCTGCTCGGGGCGCGAAACAGCCGGAGAATCGGCGACGGCTGGCGCCGCATCCGCCGGCGGCGCGCTGGCAGTCCATGGCCCATCACCCGGCGACTCGGCCGGAGCAACCGGGACTGCCGGCGACGATGGCGCGCCCGCCGGCCGGCGGGCTGCGCGGGCGGATGGCATCAGAGAACCGGCGGCCAAATCAGGGGACCCCACAACCGGCCGGGCCGGCGCAGGAGACGCAGAATTCGTCGCCGCCGCACGCGCCAGCAGGGCCCGCGCCGCCGCCGCCGTTTGGGACAGCACGCTGAGGCCAAGCCCGGTCGGCCGGCGAATCGCCGCGGCCGTGTGGGAATCGAGCGGAATGTGAATAAGCGGTGTGCTCATGAATGCCTTTCCCAGCGCCGCCACCATGGGCGCGCCGGTGGGTCTTCCATATGGCTTTGAGGCGTTGTGTCGCCCCCGGCGGCGCACCAGCGGAGCAGCTCGCCAATCCACGCCGGCGGCGAGCCGGCGGGGAAGGAGAGCAGCTCGGCGAGTTCCCCATCGGCCAACTCGTACTGGCTCAGCAGCAGCCGGCGGGCCAGCGAGAAACACTCGGCCAGGAAGGCCGTATCGCGCTCGCCGGCGATTTCCAGCGGTGAGGGCCTGGCCTGGCCGCAGCGCGGGCAGCGCGGGGCCTCGGCGAAACGGGCCAGCGACAGGAGCCGGCGGGCCGGCGCATCGGCGTCCAGGCCGATCACCTCGGCGCGGACCGCCGCACCGTCAAAGCGCGGCACGATCCGCACGCTGGGCGGCGGCACGGCGAAGGCCGCGCCCGCCAGGTGCAACTTGGGGCACAAATCCGGATGGAGCGCCCCCACCCGGCGGCGGCGAACCTCCAGCTCCGTGGCACAGGCTTTCCAGCCTGTGACGGCCGGGGGGCTTTCGTTGGAAGTGAGTGCTTTGGGATCTGCTGTTTCCATCGTGAGTGCCGTATCGATTGGAGCCACAGGCTGGAAAGCCTGTGCCACCTTGGGGAGCCCCACAGGCTGGAAAGCCTGTGCCACCTTGGGGTGCTCCACAGGCTGGAAAGCCTGTGCCACACTTACGCGATGCTCACCGGATTCGTACCATCGGGCTTGGCGGCCACGAATTTCAGCACGGCGCGCGAGGCCTGGTCGCGGCCCACCTGGCCGTCCCAGCCGGCCATGGAGCAGCCGGTAATGGTGACGGTTTTGTCGTTGCTGCCAGCGGCGTTGGTCCAGGTGAAGACCAGCGTGCCGGACAGGCCGCCCGCCGCCTGGGCCTGCACCGGATCCAGCAGCGACAGCGTGCCGGCGGTGCGGCCGGTGGTGTGGACGGCGACGCTCTCGTGCACATCCGCGTCGGCGGCGGCGTGCAGCTCGCCGTACATCTGCGAGACGGCGATGGCCGTCACGCCCGTGATGGCCGTGCCGCCCAGCGTGACGTTCTTGGGACTGTGATACACGTTATAGGACATAGGGACTCTCCTCCCGCCGCGAGGCGGGTTGTTGTGAGGGGATCAGTTGGCGAATAGGTCAAGTCGCCAACGAGTCAATTCGTCAAGCGGTCAATTAGAGGAAACACCACGGGGCCTCCCCCAACACTCTTGCTTTCAGGGTCTGTCTTCTCTTCGGTCCCGGCGCCTGCGCCCAATTCGCATCAGGCCGATCCAGAACAGCAAACAAATCCCGATGCCACCAAGGCAACTGGCCCACCATGGCCACGGCAGCCAGGGGCAGATAATCCCAATGATCAGACCCACAAAGCCGAAAACGCAGAGAAGCTCAAGAAGGGTCATCGTGATGCGCTCCTTCGGCATTCGTCGCTTCAATGTGTGTGTGAGGCCGGCGGTGGATCCATTTCAGGACTTCGCCTGTATTCTTATCGATGATGACAACCGGACCATTTTTCGTATCGCGGTCAACCTTCACGATCCAGGTCCTCAAGCCCTCCCGGACGTCAACGAATCCGCGCTGCGCCTCCCGCCGGCGCGCCTCGGCATAGGCGAGGCAGGCCGCCTGTTCGGCACTCACTTTCGGCGGAGGGATGCGAAGAAACCTGCCAACGGCGATCCAGCACCGCTCGTAGAGCAAATACGCCAGGACGATCGCAGGCAGCAGGCTATAGATGCCTATACCCACGATAGTCACCATTTCACCGATGCGGCAGAGTCGACTCCTCGATCCATCTCGGATTCCGCCCACGGCCATGCACACGCCGCCCGACAAGGCAATTGCAAATCCAATATAGAAAATCAGGTAGTAGGGATTCTTAAGTTTGTTCATCTGCCGGTCCTTTTCAGCCAATTTCAGTGTGTTCTCCTGTAAATCCATATAGCCGCTACTATAAAGATGCCTATCCCTCCAAGGCTCCCCAGCCACTCTATTATCAGAGACCACCCCGGTGAGAACCATCGTCGCCTGCCGATATACCACAAGATGAAGGTCCAGAGCCAGCCAAACAGGCCCAATATCATTGGCGGCACCAAATCACGTACGGCATAAGCTATCATGGCAGATGCGGCGCCTTTCAGAACTTCAGTGCGTTCTTCGATAGGTCAAAATGCCGGCGATAATTGCGATAGCTAACCCTCCAATGGTGCCTAGCAATCCAATAAACAGAGACCACTTTGGCGGAAACCACCTTCTGCCGCATATGTGCCATAATGATAGCATCCATAATAAGCTGAAGATTCCCAGAACCAGCGGAAGCACCAGATCATGAACAGTATATGCCAGCATCACCTATCCTCCTTTGCCCGCCAGATTTCATATCCGGTGTATCCGAGCAAGCCGGCGCTGCCTCCAAATCCTATCCCCCTGATGGCCTGATCCACAGGGTGGAGCGCCGGGTCGAAAATTAGTCCGTTGGCTCCAATGTTCCCAGGCCGGATGTCATTGAACGGTGTGCGCAGCCGCCAGGAACCCCGCGCCCACAAACCCGACGTGCTGCCTCCTTGCCAGGATCCAACGTCGCGAGTGATCAACTTGCCATTTTCAAAAAGATGGGATGGCGACATATCCCCAAGTGCGTCGAGCCCTTTCGCCTGAGCCTCGATTGAACCTTTGCCATACCACTGTTCAATCGCGGATGCATCTGGATTAACCTCTTTGATCCAGTAGTTCCCGACCTTTCTCAATCGGACTCCAGGACGGGTAATCCAGTTGGAAATCCCTGATTCTACAGAGCCAGAGCCACTAACCGCCTCCGCGGCAGCGCCTTCCCCGAAGGATGATGCACGTGCCATCAGTAAAGCCTGAGCCTCACCCTTCATGACACCCTCGGCGGCAGCCTTAGCCCCAACCTTGGCGGCGACGGCCGCACCGGCCTTGACGGCCAGCAGGCGGTCCAGGGCGGCGGCGGCCATTCGCGGAATCGACCCGAGGAGCTGAACCGTCAACAGAAAATTGATCTCATCGTAGGTGGGCCGAAGCGCATAGGCACTTTCCGGCGGCAGGGCGGCAATCTGCTTAGCCACTTCCCAGCCGTAACCGCGAATATAGGCGTCATCCCGGCTCGCGGACAGAGGCTCCTGCTCCAGCGCCAGATCATTGAACAGCGTGATGCATCGGGCCTGAACCTCAGGATCGGAGGCCTGCTGATAAATGGCCGCCAGCACAATCGCCAACTGGCCCGCATCTTCCAGGGACTGGCCGGTAATGTGCTGATACCAGGCGGCACGGCGCGCGGTACGTTCATCGGCCGGCTCCGGAATCAAGTATTGTGCCCCGGGGTCCACGGGCCCCAGCAAACCCTCGGCCGCCGGTTCTCCCAGGGGCACATCTAGATCGCTCGGCGCGCTGGGTGGAACCTCCGGCCAAAAGGCAATCGCGGAAGCCGAAGGGCTAATCTCCGGCATATCGATGATGTATGGCGGCGAGTCAATTACGGGCGACGCCGTGCTGCTGGCAGTGGCATCCGGTGCAACCTCCTCCGGCGGCCGCAGAGAGAGCCAGGGGTCGAAGGAGCTCATCGTCTCGCTGTCATACCGCATTTGCATGAAGACAGGCCTCGAATGCCGGGGGCACCTTACCCCGAATCAGACGGCGTCGTCAACCGACATGGGGCAAAACCGGCGCCCCAGAAAAATCGGCACGTGTGGCCAAGGGACGCCACACGTGCCAAACACCTCACACACTTACAGGTTAGGACTCGCTCTTACCGCCTTCTCCGCAGGGCCATCACCCCGCCGAGGATGAGCAGGCCCATCGTGGCCGGCTCAGGAACGGCAACCAGATCGATCAGGTTCATGTCCGTGGTGCCACCGACTGCGCCCCAGAAGTCAACTTCGATGGCGTTGGTAAGATTCGTCTGGCCACAGGTAACGGCGGCCGGAGCAACGCCGGCGAACAGCAAAAGGGCCGGGGCATTGCCCGAGTCACAGGCCTGGATGGGGCCGCCATTGACTTGGTAGTAGCCCAACCGAGTGCCACCATCGTCGCGCGCGCTCAGCACGCGGACATCATAGGCCGAGCCGGTCAGGCCGGAGATCATGAATCTGCCCATGAAACCGGTCGTTGGGCCAGTAATGTCGCCCTGGGTCGCGTCAACGGTCTGGGCGATGTCCTCGGTTGCGGTGAGGGGATAGGTCAGACCAGCCGCGGTATAGACGGTGGCCGTGCCGGAACCCGTTCTGACATCGTCGATGTTGGCGACGCCGAAGGCCGCGCCGGGAAGAATGGCGCCGGTGGAGTCAACCAGGGCACCCGCGCCGACCTGCTGCATGTAGGTGTCTTCGCCATCCCCCAGCACTCCGGGGGCGCTATACCAGTGAGGAAGTGCAGTGAAATTGTTCCAACCCGTGCCGCTACCGGTACTTGGGTCACCGATATCCACCAGAATCCGTTCGGCCTGCGCGGCGGCTGTCAGCGCCAGGCAAGCAACCAAAATGAGAACAACCTTTTTCATACCCTCTCCTTCACAAGAACGCCTGTCCCCTCCTCCGGCTCACGGAGAAGTTCTTCACTGGTCAAGAAAGTACAAGACCGCCTTGTACGTAGCAGCAGCACAAAAGCTGCCCTTGCCAGCAAAGGGGAACTACCAGAAACCTCAATCGCCCCGGCTCAGGGGCGTTTTCACTCTCCAAGAAGACCTGCTTCCTGCGCAACCTCAAGAGTAGTTTATGCGATACTCCGGAATACGTCAAGAGGATTTCGCCGAAGATCGCGTGAGGCTCTGGTGGATGATCTTGTGCCCACCTGCTTTCTTTACTGCTTAAAGCACAAACACTTCCGTGCGTTTTGGCTGTCTTGTGTAGGTGTTCTTAATGACTCGTCGGCCCGGCCAGCGTGTACGCCACGGCTAAGGGCAGCGAGGCCAGGGCCCAGGGCGGGCGCTCGGCGGTGTCGATGGCGGCGGGCGACCAGGCCAGGCGCGAAAGCCAGTGCGAGCGGTCGCCCCAATACCGGGCGGCGGCGGGCGGGTTGGCCTCGATGGCGTTCCGGGCGGCGTTCACCAGCCGCAGCGCCTGCTCCAGGCGAGCGGATTCATTGCCCCCGGCCTTGGCCGCCAGCAGCAGCTCGACCGCTACCGAGCAGCCCAGCACGCCCTCGGAGGGGGGCGCCTCGTGCGTGCCGGTGTAACGCACCACGGCCCGCGGGCCGGCCCCGGCCAACTGAAGCTGCCGCGCCTGCCGCGGGCAGGTCGTCACGGCCACCTGCTCAAAGAGCGGCTGGCCCAGTAGCGTGGCGGCGGCCAGCGTGTCGCGGAGGTCCTGGATTATGGTCCAGTCGGTATTGGAAAGGGTGATTTCGGCCATGGGTTCTTCTCTCTTGCGCCTTAACGATTGCCTTGGAGGTTCTACGGCGGCTGCGCCTTGCCATACTTCGTCGATGCACGTCGGCCGTGGTCTTCTCTTTCCGCGGAACCCTCACCCGGCCCTGCGGGCCACCCTCCCCCGTAAAAGGGGGAGGGGTCCCTAAACGGCATTGTCAGACTCTCGTCTGCCGCTTGGCCACCGCCGACTCCGATTGGGGACCCGTGCGCAGGGCCAGACGCACCGATTGCATGGCGGCTTCGAATTCCTTCCCGAAGCTGTCGCGCAGCACGCTGAAGGCGGTGTTGTCGGCCCGGTCGTGCTGGCGGCCCAGGGCCAACTGGAGAACCCGGCAGGCGCAGGCCAGGCGAAGCTGGCCGGGATTGGCCAGCCGGCGGAGATCCGGGTACGTGCGCTCGGCATCCCGGATGAACCACGCATCCGGGGCGGCGGCGCCGAGTGCATCCTCAAACAGTCGCGTGATGCGCGCCAGCACGTCCTCGCCGGCCACGCGGATGAATTCGGCCATGCCGCCCGTGGCGTTGTAGCCGGTCAGGGAGTCGATGCCATCCCACAGGGACTCGAGGTCCTCATCCGTGCACAGGGCCACCTGGACGGGGCAGACGCCGTCGGCGATGTACTGGTGGATCCAGAACGACCCGTCGATGCCGCTGCCGTTGGTATCCTTCAGTTCCACCTGGGCCGCGTTGGCGGCGATGCCGTCCACGTGCGAAATATCCGCGCTGCCGGTGGCCACGCCGGCGGCGGTCGCCAGGCCGTCATCCTTATAGAGCGTGGCCGTGACGATGTTGTTGGCGCGGACCATCGACAGCCACAGCACGCCGCTATCGGTGTTCTCCGCGCCCACCTTCGTGCGGATGCCCGACAGCCGCCAGCGCGACGTGTAGAAGGGCGAGTACTTCGAGCGGTCTTCGTAGCAGATGATGGATTCCCACATGCGGGACATAGGTGATTCCTGTTTTTGAGGTGCGGCTGTTCAGAGGCGAACCTATTGATGGGAGTAAACGCCTACTGACACCTGAGGCCCCAAAGGGGCGCCCTATTCTGGCTGACTGGCCGGCTGGGAGGCGGCGAGCCTCTTCAAAGCCGCCCTGGCGACGTCGTTGCCGGCATCGGCGGCCTTCTTATACCATTTCACCGCCTCGGCGAGGTCCTTCGGCACGCCGCGGCCGCGCTCATAGGCCTGGCCAAGGCCGAGCATCCCCAGTTCGCCGCCGGCCTGGGCGGACTTTCTATACAAGGCAATGGCCTGGGTATAGTCTTGCGGAACGCCCAAGCCCTGTTCATAAGCCCGCCCTAGAGCGGCCATCCCTATCGGCGAACCGGCGTCGGCCGATTTCTGATCCCAGGCCACGGCTTGGCGGTAATCTTTTGTGACTCCCAGGCCGTCAGAATAGCAGCCGGCGAGCAAGGACATGCCCGTGGCGCTGCCACCATCGGCCGCCTCGCGGTACAGGCGTACGGCCTGGGCAAAGTCCTGGGTAATGCCCTCTCCGCTGAGGTACATGCCGCCCAAGGCGCAGCAGCCTTCCAGATCGCCGGCATCCGCGGCCATCTTGAACCACCGGACCGCCTCGACATAATCTCGGGGCACGCCCGCGCCCCTGGAATACATCAATCCCAGCTTCATCATGCCGCGGGTGTTTCCGCCCTCGGCTGCCTTGCGAAACCAGGCCATGGCCCCCGCCAGATCCTGGGGCGCCCCCTGCCCCATCCACAGGGCGGTCCCCAGGTTGCACATGGCATAAGTATTACCCGCCTGGGCCGCCTTTTCATTCCAAGCGGCCGCTTGTTCATAATCCTGTTTGACGCCGCGCCCTTCCCTATACATCATCGCTAGATTCGTCATGGCGGCTGTGTTTCCCCCATCGGCGGCCGCGCGATACCATCGCTCGGCCTCGGCGTAGTCTTGCTTTACATCCTTACCCTTTTCGTACAACTCTCCCAAAACGCACATTCCCTTTGCGCAGCCGGCCTCGGCCGACCTGCGGAACCACTTGACCGCTTCGGTCATGTTTTTGGGCAAGCCAGAGCCCTTGGCGTACCGAATTCCCAGTTCGCACATGCTTTCCGGATCGCCAGCTTCGGCGGCCGTCTGAACAGCTTCCAGCGGCCTGGTAGTGGGGGCCGAAGCCGTGGAGGGCCGCGAGGAGGGCGGGGAACCGGCCAGGACCTTTGGGCCCTCAGCGCCAGTGCAAACGCCAAGGCAGGATATCACGACCGCGATCAAGCTGACGGCCGCCCAGCGCATTCTCTTGGGACAAACCATTACAGTAAATACTCCATGCAGTTGCAGCAACGAAGTCTAATCGTCAAGATAATGTTGCCCGGTCTCGGATTCATACAACAGATCGGCGGCAGCATTTTGCATAATAATCGCTCCAACAAGACCATCGGCGCCCTCAGGTATCTGGTATCCTAAGCTTCGCCAATAGGCCGCACTTCGCTGGTCCTCAAGATGGTTCTCTACCGCTTTGTCCGTCGCGCTATCGACAGCATGAGTGGCGCCAATCGAGGCGCCCGCGCCCACCAAAGGACCTCCTAATCCCGTTCCGATGATTCCTGCCAATGCCGAGGCGCTCCAGCTTATGGCCCCGCCGATGCCGCGAATCCACCGCTCGCCCGAGTCGCTCGCCTGCAAAACGTCGTTGGCGATTGTCACGGGCTGAATGACCCAATTCCCTATCCGCCCAAGCTTCTTGGCCAATTTCCCGCGGCCCGCGACCTCGCCTAGAGATTTGACGACCTCATTTACGTCCCCGAGCGTACCAAGCTCCTCCTTCGGATTCGATTCTGTTGGCTTTCTGGGCTGGCCATCAGCAGGAGCGGTTGTTTCATACCCGTAGCCAGAGGGCTGGTTAGGCTGATTGTTCGGCGACGACATTGAAGACGTCGGAATTGGCAGCATCCCATCCGGAGATGCCGTCGGATCAGGTGACCAGGGGTGGTCGAGCCCCCAAACCAAGAGACCGTTGCCGCTTGCAGGCAGCCGCGTAGAAAGCCAGGGATCGAAGAAGGCCACCGGCTCGCTTGCCGCCGGTTCAACGCAGGGCCAGGGGTTGACGTCTGTCGGCTCGCCGATGAGCGCCTCCTGTAGCGACAGCCAAGGATGGAAGGAACTCGCCGGCTCGCTCGTAGGCCAGGGATCGAACGCCCAGTCGTCCGGATTTTCGTATTTCATCCACACGAGGAAGGACCTCAAGGACTGCTGGAGAATAGCCGGCGCGATCGGCGTTCGTCAACTATCACCGCAATCTGTGACACAGCTCTAGATCCATCTCCGCCCGCCGGCGGCGGCGGCGGTGGGGGTCAGGGTGCCCGAGAGCGGGCTGGCGGGGTCGCCGAAGGCCACGCCCAAGAGCACCTGGGATTGGCCAGGCAGGATCGTCGCATCGACCAGCTCGGCCAGGATGGTGGAGGGGGCGAAGGCCGCGGCCTGCGGGGCGACGGCCAGGAGCGTGCGATCGGCGCCGGCGGCCAGGGCGGCGGCGGGCCAATCCACGCGATACAGGCCGGGTAGCGCAGCCGCGTCGATTTCGACAAAGCCGTTGGCGGCGTAGGCAGCCGCTGGCCCGGCCAGGGCGACGGCGCTGGCCCACACGGCGGCGGCGGGCGGCCGTGTGTACCCGATTTTCGCATCGGCGAAGGTGAGCCCCGTGGCGGGCAGGCCCAGCGTGGCCTGGCGCAGCACCACCAGCCGGCTGGCGCCGGGGACATCAGAGAGCGACTCCACCCCCACCACCGCGGCAAACGCGCCGGCCAGCGGCCGCACGGCCAGGGCCACATCGCGCACGCCGGCGGCGAAGGCCGCATTGGGGAAGTCCACGCGATACACGCCGGGCAGGTTGGTCGCATCCGCCGCGCAAAACCCGTTGGGCGAAAACGCCGCCGCCGGCGAGGCCAGCGCGGCCGCGTCGGCCCACACGGGCGCGCTGCCGGGGCGCACGTAGCCGACCGCGGCATCGGCGGCCGTCAGGCCCGCCTTGGGCGCGCCGGTGGCCGGATCGCGCAGAACCAGGTACACGCTGGAGCTGGTTTGTCCCTGTTTCATATCAATACCCCTCCGCGATCACCCAGCCGGTGGTGGCCGTGCCGGCCGAAAGCGACAGCGTGGTGGCCGTGGCCGTAGCGATGGCGGCGGCGCTGCCGTACACGTGCGGCGGGTTGGCGAACGCCGTGGGGAACGTGTGCACCGCCGTGCCCAGCAGGGCATTGCAGTAGCACACGCACTTCTTGTAGCTGGCGCCCTGGAACATCTGGCTGAAGACGGCCGTGCCGGAGGTCGAGCCGTTGACCGTGGTGCGCGTGTAGCCCAGGTTAAAGGCGTTGTTGATGGCGACCTTGCCGCCCGAGCCGCCCAGGTGGCACGCGCCGGCCGCATCGCAGTAGATATCCAGGTAGGTGGCGCCCGTGCCGGCCGGGTCGTTATACGCCACGCGAATGCCGTAGCCGTCGCCGGCGTTCACTTCCAGCGGCTTTCGCGGGCCGGTAGTACCCACGCCGACGTTGCCCTGCGGAGCCACCAGGTTGCCGGCGGTGCGGCCCCAGCCGCCGGTGCCCGTCGCCGCCGGGGGCGTGTTGACCAGGGCCTGGAGGATGGCACCCATGGCGACATCCGTCATGCCGCTGGCGTAGGTGAGGTAATACTGCGTGCCGGCGCCGGCGGTGAAGGCGTTGGCGCCCGTGGCGGGCGTGACCGCGTTCTTGCCGGCCGGCGAGGAGGCGAAGTAGTTCGTGGTTGCCTCGCCGGGCGGCGTGTACGAAAGCCCGCGCACGGCGAACAGGGCCGCCTGGAGATCCCACGCGCCTTGCTCGGCGTAGGAGGGCCCGAGCACGGCCGTGTTGTAGGCCATGACGGCGGTGCGCGCGGGCGAAGAGGCGCTGGCGGCCGTGGTGTCGTAGGTGCAATTGGCGCCCAGCTCATAACCCAGGAAATAGATGGGCGTGCTCGTGTTGGCCAGGCTGTTGAGCACCACAGCGCCGGTCAAGTCGCTGACGAGGTTATGCTCCGGCGTGCCGCCGCTGCCGCCGTTGGCCCCGGGGCCGGAGGCGACGCTCGTGGGATAGGCCCCGCCCATGACCACGACTCGGGCCACCTTGGCGGCGATAAGCTGCGCGCCGGCGAGCGGGCTGAGGGCGTCGGCGGGCGAGTTGTACAGGTGGTACAGATTTCGCAGGTAGCCGGTGCACAGGATGGTGACCGAGCCATCGGGCGCATTGGCCAGCAGTTGGCGATACAGGCCGGTGGCATTGGCGGCCAGGCCCGTGGTGGCGATGGCGTTGGGCCAGCCGGCCGCCAGCAGCGTGGCGTAGTTGTCGCTCCAGGGCGGGCTGGCCAGCGTGCTGTCCTGGAGGTAGCCCACGGGAATCGTGGGCCGCCCGTAATGCGCGTTGATGGCCTGGAGGGCCCCGGCGGCCTTGAGATTGCTGATGTCGGTGACCGTGCCCAGCAGGTTGCACTCGCCGCGGTCGGCCAGGGCGTGCAGGATCGTCAAGGCCGAGGCGTCGTCGGCGTCATCGCCGATGTCGCTGTCCAGGATGATATTGGGGACTGTAGCGACGGGCCGGCGCAGGTCCGCCGCCAGGGCCGCCGCCGTCACCCCGGCGGCTACGCCGGCGCACACCTGGTTGATCTGCGCCGCCGTGGCGGTCAGGGTCGCCGCGGGCGACAGGGATTCATAGGTTGCCATGCTCACCATGCCTCGTAATTGAGTTTGCCGGTCGCGCCGGCGCCGATGAAGTGGAGGTACCGCGTGCCGGGAAACGCCACGGCCCGCGCGTAGCCGATGCCGTCGTCGATCCGCGGAAACGCATCCGTGGCCGTGATGGTGAACGGGCTGGCGGGGTGAAGCGACAGGTGCACGTCGCTGGCGCCCTTCTCCAGCCACACCCGCACCTGCCGGCGCGCCGAGCCCAGGTCGATCGTCTGCGACGTCGTCGTGATGCTCAGCCGCCCGGTGGCGGGGTTGTCGATGCCGGTGTCAGTCATGCTTGGGGTCCTTGTTGATGGATGTTCACGCCCTAATCGGGGCTTCAGGTGGCATGCCCTCACGCCGAAGGCCGCTTCGGCGGCCGAGGCGGGTGGGCATGGGCCTCTCGACAAGAGGGTCGCCCAGGCGCGCATTTCCATGCCCACCCGTCCGGTGCTTTCGCCCCGGCCGTGAGGGCATGCCACCTCGTGATCCTGGATTGCGAAGCTACTTCGTCAACCTACTTCGCTGTTCCACCTTTGCCGCGGCCTGCTCGTGCAGCTTGCGGATCTCGCGCTTCTCCGATTCGCGCACGTGGCGAATCTGCTGAAGCTGGCGGATGTGCGCGCCGCTGACGGCCTCTACAGTGTGTCGGTCGAGGGGCACGGTTGGGGTCTCTGTTGGGTTTTGGGTTTTGTGGTCTTGGATTTGGAACCGCTGTCGGATCTGGATTCGAGGATCTGGGGTCTGGCCTGTGAAGAGACACTGCTGCCCCACTCGAGTTCCTGCGCCTGCTGGTCCGTCGGCGCGTGCGGCTCATCGAGCGGATGGCGGTAGCGCTTCTCGCCGCAGTACCACTCGAGCTGGCTCTTGCCGGGCTGGCCGTTGATGCGCTTATCGAGCGGGCGGCTGACCAGGACCTTGTGGTAGGTCACGGCCCCGTCGGCCCCGAGGACGCGGCGCCAGCGGCCGTTCCACATTTCCACGCGGTTGTTGCGCCAGGGCGCCCCCCCGCCATCGGCGGCGGCCGGATTCTTGCGCGTGCCCTCGGCGAAGAACCGCCACGCGCGGCCCGCCGGGTCCATCAGGTACCGCCGCGAGCGCAGCACCACGTATTCCAGCGGCGCGGGGCGATTGGCCGAATCGAGCACCATTTCGCCGGCCGCATCGCAGGCGTACAAGCCGCCCTGCTGGCTCAGCCGGCCGCGAAGCGCGTCCAGTTCCGACTGTTCGGAGTGGGTGAAGTCATATTGCGTGTCGGGCATTTCGAGCTCCTAAGAGATTGCAAATTGCGAATTGCACATTGCAAATTCAACGGCCGGAACAGGGAAGCGTGGCACGGGCGTCTCGCCCGTGAGTAGCACGGCCATCTTGGCCGTGTTTCCGGCAGTTTTCTGCATTTCGCCACGGGCGAGACGCCCGTGGGACTCATGGGCGGGACGCCCATGCCACTTACAGAGGTCTCAATTTGCAATTTGCAATTCGCAATTCAATTAAGGCCCGGCGGCGGGCCAGTTACGCGCCCCGCCGCCGGGCGGTCTAGGGGAGGGTTTCTAGTGGGCGCGGGTCACGATCGGCACCCCATACGTGCCGACGACCTCGGCCACGCCGTAGGCGGCGGTGACGACGATGATGCGCGTGCGCCGGGTGGCGTAGTGGTCGTAGTCCACGCTGATGGGCCGAAGCTGCACGAAGGCCATGGCCTCGGGCACGAACATGGCCCCGCAGCGGTCGGCGCTGTTGTTGGCCAGGTCCACCTCGGTGGTCTGGTACACGGGCACGCCGAACAGGTGGCCCACAAACCCGGCGGCCGGCTGGCCCTCGGGCAAGATGCCCTGGCGGATCAGCTCGGGCAGGTTCTGGTACACGGCGCCGGCGCCGGTGAGGGCGGCGAACAGGTCCGCCACCTGCCGCGGGTGCAGCACGCAGCGCTTCTGCCCGGGGGCGTTGGCGTTGTCCAGCGTGTAGATCGCCTGGACGAAGTCCGAGACGGCGATGCTGGAGCCGGAGGTGCCGACCGTGGAGCCGCCGTTCAGGTCGATGAACAGGGCGCACACGTCGCCCGTCACCTTCTGGGCGATGGCCCGGCCCTGGCTCTCGGCCCACAGCAGCACCTGGTTGGTGATCGTGCTGGTCTCCTCCACCAGGCGCGACAGCTCGGTGGACAGGCCCACCTCGCCGATTTGCGTATACGCCCGGCTGACGGTGCGGGGGGCGGCCGCCAGCTCGGTGGTCTCGGTCACCGAGGCCGCCGTGGTCGTCGGCAGAATCACCTTCTGCCACATCTTGCCGGCGCCGCGGGGGAGAATTTCATTGAGCACCAGCGGCGCGCACACGTTGTACGGCCGCGCCTCCTGGACCACCGCGGCCACGATGTGCTCGGTGGGCAGGGAATATTGAAGAGTGGTTGTGTTGGTTTGGGTCATGGGGAGTTCTTGTTCCTTTCTTAGGCTGGAGGCTGGAGACTGGAGGCTGGAGGCACGGCCGGAGGGGAACTAGGGTCCCCTATTGACGTGCCACCGCCCCTGAATCTCCGGTTCCAGCACTTGGCTATTGTTCACGGGAGGCTTGGGCCAGCCGCCGGCGGCCAGAGTGAGAGCGGCAGAATCCCGCCTTTCCTCCAGCCTCCGGCCTCCAGCCTCCAGCCTACAAATACCCCGCCCCCTCGTTCGGCCGCAGGCCCAGCAGCGCCTCGCGCTGACGGCGCGAGAGCTTGAGGGCGACGCGGCGGCGCTCGCGGGGGTCCAGGGCGTTGAAATCGGCCAGCGTAGTGGGCACGCCGTCGGCGGCGGCGGCCGATCCGGCCAGCCGGGCCCCGCTGCCGCCCACCGAGCCGGCACGAACGAGGTTGGCGTTTTCCGGCCGCGACAGGTAGGTCCGCACGAAGCCGTCGGCGTCGAGGAGCTTTCCAGCCTCATCGGCGGCCACCCGGCCGCGACCATCGAGGAAGCACGGGGCGAACTGCCCATCGGCCCCCTCGACCATGCGCACCTGCTGGCGCAGCAGGGCCACCACCTGGTCGGGGTTGACCGCCCCGGCCGCCAGCGCCGCCGCCCGCAGCCGCTGGTCCCGCAGCAGCGCGGCCAACTGCCGCTCCCGCGCCGCCAGCCGGCGACGCAACGTGCGGGCATCCGCCGCGGGCGGGGTGGGTGAATCCGCGGCCGCCGGCGGCGGCGTGGGAGACGCGCCGGATTGGGGTGCCGAGGATGAATCGGATGGCGTGCCGCCAGCCGCCGAAGATGAATTGGGTGCCGTGGCTGCGTCAGCAGCCACGTGTGCGGCGACAGCGCGTCCGGAAGCGGTTTGAAGGTCTGCGCCCTCCCTCGCCTCTTCGCCCAAATCGAGCGGCTCGACTTGGCCGGCCGCATCCGCGGCCTCCTCTCCGTCGATCGCCGCCGGATCCTCCCCATCGAGCGCCGGCGGCTCCGGCGCGAGATTCGATAGGCCGGCATCCGCGTCCGCGCCGTCTATCTCGTCGTAAGACACAGGCTGAAAGCCTGTGCCACCATCAATGGAGGCAGGCTGAAAGCCTGTGCCACCATCTAACTGCGCCAGTCGCTGGCGCAGTTGGGCGAGCTGCGCCTCCGCGCTGCGCGCCCGCTGCTTGGCGGCCTGACGTTCGCGAATCACCTTGTCCAGCTCCGCGCGAGGGACCGTCGGTCGCGCGACAGCCGCTTGTCCTTCCGGGCCGCCGGCAGGCAATGGCTCACCCGTCGCTGATGGCGCAGGCTGTCCGACCGGCGCCGTATTTGTCGTGTCGATTTCGCTCATTCGTTCACCATAGGGATCTGCCATTGGGAATGTAGGGTGTGCAGCTTCGCTGCACACGGGCTACGATAAAATACAGTCCGCTCTTTTTACTCACCCTGACCGGTTTCTTAGACCCGGAGGGTCGAAACGTAGTTTTAGCCGGGGGCGTAAGCCCCCGGAAATGGAGCTCTATTCTTCAAGAGCCCCGCAGGGGCGAAAGAGACATTTCCGCATCGCCTCAAGCCCATAGCGAAGCCTCTGTCGCCCTTTCAGGGCTTGGTTCGTTTTGGCAGTTTTCCGGGGGCTTACGCCCCCGGCTACGAGAACCTTCCGGCCCTGCGGGCCTGAGACACAACGGTCAGTTTGAATTGTTACTCATGCAGAATAGGGAGGGCCTTCCATGAAGTCCCGTGTGCAGCAAAGCTGCACGCCCTACTCATTCATCGCCGGCTCGGGCGGCGGGATGGGCGGGCGCGACGTGGGCGCCGCCACGCCCTGCATGGGCGCCTGGTCGATCTGCTCCATGGTGATGCGGTAGGCGTCGGATCCATCGCGCATCAGCAGGTTGGCCAGTTGGCGGGTCATCTCGCGCGAGATTTCCTTCACGTCGGCGGCGACGGGCGAGCAGGCGCCCAGCCAGCGGCCGATGTTGTCCAGCATCTCCGCCACGGGCGAGAGCACGTAATCGCGGTTATAGGTGACGCGATAGCCCAGCTCCTCGGCGGCCCGCTCGGGGGCGATCACCTGCCCGGTCGCCAGGCTGACGGCCTGCCGCATCAGCTCCAGCTCGGCCGATTCAAGCTGGGCGGCGGTGGCGCGCAGCTCGTTATCGAGGTCCGTCCGCTCCAGCGCCAGCCGCAGGCCCGAGCCGGCCGAAGCGTCGATGGCGGCCATGCCGCCGCGGAATTTCAGCAGCCGCAGGATCTCCGCCAGGTACAGCACCAGCCACTGGCGTTTCTCGGCGATGTGGGCCACGTCGCCCTGGGCGATTTGCAGCCGCGCCTCCGGGTTGGCCAGCTTCCAGATAACGCCGGGGGCGTAGCAGTCGGGCAGTTCATCGCTGTCGGCGCCGCTGATGGTCCAGCGTGTGACGGCGGCCAGCAGGTCGGCGTCGGCCTGGCTCTTGAGGTTCATGGCCACGCGGGCCACCAGGGCCGGCCGCGTCAGCAGCGACAGCGGCACGCCGCCGCTGCCGCCCTTGCGGCTCTCGGAGAAATAGAGTTTCACGATCGGCGGGCGGCCCAGCGGGTTGTCGCCCTGGCCCACGAGTTGCACCTTGCGCACGTTGGGCGCGACCAGTGCGGCGGACCAGAGCCTCCACTGATCGGCGGCCACGGTGAGGAAGCGCACGGGGGCGCCGTCGGCGGGGCCGCTTTCATCGCCGGCCGGCTCGGCGCCCAGGCAGTACCGCGCCCAGGTGAAATGCCCGCTGCCGCTGACGGCCCAGTCGGGCCGCTGCAGGGGGCCGAAGCGCAGGAAGTAGGGACGTACGCCCGCGGCCCGCTCATCCGCCCGCGTGCGCACCTGGCCTTGGGGGGCGGCGGTCATCTGCGTGACCAGGTCGCAGCCGGTGACGTACATGTCCCAGCACGCCTGGCGCATGAATTCATCGATACTGGTGCCCTCGCCGTCGGCGTCGGCCACCAAGAGCCGCAGCAGTTCGGCGTGCGGGCCCTCGCGGATGACGCGCTGCGGGCTGGTGCGCCACAGGTTATCGACGCGGATGCGCACGCCGTCGCGGCACATATCCAGCGGGCAGGCCATCGACACGCGGTAGGCGTAATCCGCCTCGTGCTCCGAGTCGCTGAAGCGGTCCAGGTACGCGCCGGAGCGGATCACATCCAGCGTGAACTCGCTCACATCCAGCTCCATCTGCCAGCGCGGCCGGTGACGCACGAACAGGTCGTTGGTGCGGAAAGGATCGAAGGTGTCGGGCATGGGGGCTCCCAGTGGAGATAGAGTCAATTGGTCATTTGGTCAATTAGTCAATTAGTCAACTGGTCAATTGGGTTTGCGAGGAGCACCGCTATTCAAGGGGTAAGGTGTCTTCTGATCGACTGATAGGGAACAGAGCGGTTAGGTTGCAAGGTATCTGTTTAGCGGGTTGACCAGCCCACGCGGCCGGCTCATTCGGTTGGGATTGCCTTTCCCGCCCGCCATTGTCAATCGTTTCCGATAGTTTTGCGGCCTGATGGGCCGATAACCTTCCTGTCGCCGGCTGCTGCCCAGCGGAGCTGGACGCGGTGACGGGAGCGGCCAGGATGGCCCAGCCCACCTACCAACAACTCCTTGATGCCGCGGCCCATAAGGACCGCCGGATTGCTCAACTGGAAGCCCAGGTCGATCAATTGGCGGCCCAGGTACGCCAGCTTACCG
>PMYD01000144.1 GCA_003171335.1 Phycisphaerales bacterium | reverse complement strand
CCATGCCCGGCACACCGCAAGAAAAACGCCCGCATCTTTGCGGGCGTCTTCTCTCCGCACTGACCCCAAGGGGATTCGAACCCCTGTCGCCGGGATGAAAACCCGGTGTCCTAGGCCTCTAGACGATGGGGTCGGTTTCGACTCCCACCCGGAAAACTCCGGGAGGCTATGTACGCATCTCGGCGGACAGCCGAGCCGCAAAGGATATCCGAACGGCGGGCGTTGTCAACGCAGGTTTTCGCCCATCAAATCGTATTGCCGCCGGTCGTATCGCCGGGGGTGGTATCGCCCGGCGGCTGGCCGGCAAGACGGGTGCGGGCGGATCTGGCGGCCAGCAGCAGCCCCAGCTCAAAGAGCAGGTACATGGGCACGCCCAGGGCCAGTTGGCTGACCACATCGGGCGTGGGCAGCAGCACGGCGGCGAAGATCAGCACGATCAGCACCACGTACTTCCGCGAGCGCCGCAGCAGGTCCAGCTTCACCAGCCCCGTGCCCGCCAAAATAAAGACCACGATGGGCACCTGGAAACCCAGGCCGAACATCAGCGAGAGCTGGGAGACGAAGCTGATGTAATTGCCCAACGTCAAATCGGAGGAGAGAAACGACGGCGCGGAGGTCTCGAGAATCTGGGACTTGCCGCCAAGAAACACGTGTAGTTTCCCATCGGCCGCGCTGATCCACAGATCGCCCTCGTGCGGCGCGGCCGGGTCGGATCTCAGCACGGGCAGGCTCGCCGGCGTGGCCGCTGCCGCCACCGTCGTCGCGGGCGAAGTGGCCGGCGGCAGCGCGGCGGTGTGCGCGGTCGGACTTCTCAGCAGCGGGTTGGCCCACGTGGGCGTGGGAAAGCTGGACTGGGTGAAGCCGACGAAGAAATTCAGGCACAGCGGCGCCATGATGAACATGAAAAACGCCACGCCCAGAACGAACAGACCCAGGCTGAAGGGCACGTACCGGCTGACCACCCGCCGCTCGGCGGGAAAAAGTCCCGCGGCGATGAATCGCCACAACTGCCACAGGGCATACGGGGCGCTGATGATCAGGCCCCAGATCATGGTGACCTGCATGTACGTGATGAAACTCTCCGCCGGCGCCAGCACGCGCAAATGCACGGGCAGCCCGCGATTGCGCAGCACCCACGCCACCGGCCAGCACATCAGCTCCATGATCCGGTTGCCCAGGGCGAAGCACACGATCACGCCCACGACCACGCCCACCAGCCCGCGCAGCAGGCAGCGGCGCAGGTCTTCGATGTGCTCGCCGAGGGACATTCGTTTTTCTTCGGCAGGGTCGGCTGCCATAGAGACTCCGCATGGACCAGGGACCTGTATACCATATCAGAAAGATTTGCGATTTTTGATTTGCGAATTGCGATTACGGGGGCAGGGCCGCCGTCGCCCCGACAGGCAAGCCGTTTGTCCGGCCGTTCAATCGCAAATCGCAAATCAAAAATCGCAAGCGCCTTCTCGCCCGTGCCGGTTGCCACGGCCTGGAAGATTTCCGACAATAGGCCCGGCTAAGAAACCGGAGAGTCCCATGATCGTCGTCACCGGCGCGGCAGGGTTTATCGGCTCGAACATCGTCCACGCGCTCAACGCGCGCGGGCGGGCGGATGTGGTGGCGGTGGATTACTTCGCCGCGCCGGAGCCCGACCGGCCGCTGCCGCGGCGGCCGGCGTACCTCGATGCGATGCAGGTCCACCAGCGCATCGATGCCCGCCAGCTTGCCGGCTGGCTGGAGACCGATGGCGGGGCCGTCGAGGCCATCATCCACATGGGCGCGTGCAGCGACACCACGCAGAGCGACCGCGCGTTCATCACGGCCGTCAATACCGAGTACACCCGCACGCTGTGGCAGTGGTGCACGCGGGCTGCTCGCCCGCTCATCTACGCCTCCAGCGCGGCGACGTACGGCGATGGCAGCGCGGGCTACGATGACCGCGTCGATCCCCGCATTTACCGGCCGCTGAACCTGTACGGCCAGTCGAAACAGGATTTCGACCTGTGGGCGCTGGCGGAAAAGCAAACCCCGCCGCGCTGGGCGGGTTTGAAGTTCTTTAACGTGTACGGTCCGCGCGAGGGCCACAAGGGCCGCATGGCCTCGGTGGCGCTGCACGCGTATGACGAGATTCTGGCCACCGGCAAGGCGCGGCTCTTCAAGTCGCATCGGCCGGATTTTCCCGATGGCGGGCAGAAGCGCGACTTCATCTTCGTCGCCGCCGCCGTCGCCGCCGTGCTGCACTTTCTCGATACGCCCGCCGCCGCCGCTGCGCCCAACGGGCTGTACAACGTCGGCACCGGCAAGGCCCGCACCTTCGCGGACCTGGTCACGGCGGTTTTCACGGCCCTGGGGCGGCCGGCCAATATCGAGTTTTTCCCCATGCCCGAGGACCTGCGGGGCAAGTACCAGTATTTCACGCAGGCCGAAACCACCAAACTGCGGGCGGCCGGTTTTGGCCACAAGATGCACGAGGTGGAGGAGGGCGTGGCAGAGTATGTTCAGTTCTTGAAGGCAGGTGGGGCTGGAAAATGAAATTCCAAATTCCAAATCCCAAATCCCAAACAAATTCCAAGCACCAAATTCCAAACGAGAAACATGGGACCCGTTTTTGGAATTTGGGATTTGGTGCTTGTTTGGAATTTGGGATTTGGAATTTGGGATTTGCCTTCCGCGGGAGTTGCGATGTCTGAAGCAATCCTCCAAGGCATTTTCGATCTTCCCGGAAAGCAGGCCGCCTGCCAGGTCGCTCCCAACACGCGTCTGATCGACGCGGCCGAGCGGGCCGGCGTGGTGCTGAACGTCGCCTGCGGCGCGCACGGCGCGTGCGGCGGCTGCGCGGTCGACCTGCTGGAGGGGCGCTTCGCGCATCTCGACGGTGAACCGCTGCCGCTGGATGGCAAGGCGCGGCGCGTCCTGGGCTGCCAGGTGGTGGTCGAGGCGGGGCCGTTCCGCATTCGCGTGCCGCGGCACAGCCTGGTGTCGGCGGATGAGAAGGTGGTCGTCGATTTCGATCATCTGCCCGCCTGGCGCCTGGCGCCGGCGATCGACAAGATTCATCTCGCACTGGCGCGGCCCTCGCTGCTCGACCAGCTCGGTGATATCGAGCGCATCACGGCGGTGCTGGCCGAGCACGGCTACGGGCCCGCCATCGAGGTCTCCCTGCCCGTGCTGCGCGAGGCGCCGCCGGCCTGCCGCCTGGGCGGCTACGAGGTCACCGCCACGCTGGCCCGCGAGGATGGCCGCTGCTTTCTCACGCGAATTGAAGGCGGCGACACCACGGCCAGACTTTTCGGCCTGGCGGTCGATATCGGCACGACCACCGTCGTCTGCTCGCTGGTGGACCTGCGCAGCGGCCGCATCGTCCAGACGGCCAGCAGCTACAACCAGCAGGTCAGCCGCTGCAACGATGTGGCCAGCCGCATTTCGTACGCCGCCACGCCGGAGAAGCTCGAGGAGCTGCGGCGGCTCGTGGTGGAGGCCACGATCAACCGGCTGATCGGCCTGGTCATCGCCCGGCAGGGGATCAGCACTGACGACATCGCCGCCGTCAGCCTGGCGGGCAACACGGTGATGATGCACCTGTTTCTGGGCGTCGATCCGACGCACCTGGGCGGCGTGCCCTTCCAGCCGGCCAGCAATTTGCCCGGCCCATTCGCGGCCGCCGAACTGGGCCTGGCGGTTCACCCGGCCGCCCGTGTGGAACTTGCACCGGCCACGGCGGCGTACGTGGGCGGCGACATCACCGCCGACATGGTGGTGGCGAATTTCGCCACGACCGACGAGCTGACGTTGCTGGTCGACATCGGCACGAACGCCGAGATCATCGTGGGCAATCGCAACCGCATGATCGCCGCCGCGGCGCCGGCCGGGCCGGCGTTCGAAGGCCAGGGGCTCTCCTGCGGCGTGCGGGCCAGCGCTGGGGCCATCGACAGCCTGCGAATTAATAGTGACACCTTCGATTGCCAGTACACGCTCATCGATGGTGCCGATCCGGTGGGCCTGTGCGGCAGCGCCATGATCGACTTCCTGGCCCAGGCGTACCTCTCGGGCCTGGTGAACTCCGCCGGCCGGCTGGACATTGACAAACTCCGCGCCCGCTGCCCGCAGCGGCTGACCACGCTCACCACCCACCACGGCCGCCAGACCGCCGCGTACGTGATCGTCCCGGCCGAGCAGACGGATGATGGCATCCGCCCGATCCTGATGAGCGAGGCGGACATCGCCGCCTTGCTCCAGGCCAAGGGCGTCATCTTCGCCGCCATCCAGATCGCCATGAAGCACCTGGGCCACAAGTTCTCCGACCTCAAACGCGTAATCCTGGCCGGCGGCTTCGCCCGCCACATCGACCTGGACAGCGCCGTCACCATGGGCATGCTGCCGGACATTCCTCGCGAGCGCTACCGATTCATCGGCAACGGCTCCCTGGCCGGCTCGTACCTGCGGCTCGTCGATCGCTCGGTCAGCGCCACGATGGCCCACCTGGCCGAGCGGCCCGAGGTGATCGAGCTGAACCTCGACCCGGAATTCCAGGACGCGTACTCTTGCGCGATGTTCCTGCCGAACGTGGAGGCGGGGCTCTTTCCCAGCGTGGCAGCAAGATGAAGCAATTGCAAATTGAAGAGGGGGCAGCGACGGCAGCCAGGCGGCATTCCTGCCTTTTCCTCAATTTGCAATTTGCAATTCCGCAATTTGCAATCCGCCGCCGGATCGTTACCCTGTCTCCTTTCCCACAGAAAGCTTCCGGATTGATCACAGCCAAGGAGTAAGAGCAGATGGCCGGCCACATTGACCACAGCAAGCGTGCGGAGAACATGGGCATTCTTTCGGCGGTGCAGCGGCCGCTCAAGCTGGTGTTCCTGGGCGCGGGCAGCGGGTTTTTCGAGAAGCTGTTCATCGATGTGCTGAGCATCCCCGGCGCGACCGCCGGCGAACTCGGCCTGGTCGATGTCGATCCCGAGCGGCTGGAGCTGGCCGAAAAGCTGGCCGGCAAGATCATCGCCGAGATGGGCTCCACGTGGACCATCCAGGCCACCGCCGACCGCCGCACGGTGCTGAAAAACGCCGACTACATCATCAACTGCATCGAAGTCTCCGGCACCCAGTGCGTGCGGCACGACAACGACATTCCCGCCAAGTTCGGCGTCGACCAGTGCATCGGCGACACCATCGGCCCCGGCGGCCTGATGAAGGCCCTGCGCACCGTGCCGGTTTTCCTCGACGTGCTCAAGGATGTCGAGAAATACTGCCCCAACGCCTGGGTGCTCAACTACACCAACCCGATGAGCATTATGTGCCTGGCCGCCGCCCGCGCCAGCAGCGCCAAGGTCATCGGCCTGTGCCACAGCGTGCAGGGCACCAGCCACCACCTGGCCGAGTACGCCGGCGTGCCCTACGAGCACCTGGTGTGGAAGTGCGGCGGCATCAACCACCTGGCGTGGTTTACCGAACTGAAACGCGATGGGGTGGAGGACATCTACCCCATCCTCTTCGAAAAGGCCCGGGCCGGCGGCGAGGTGTACGAGAAAGACCCCATCCGCTTCGACATGATGCTGCACTTCGGCCATTTCGTCACCGAGTCCAGCGGCCATTTCAGCGAGTACTTACCGTACTACCGCAAGCGGCCCGAGCTGATCAAGAAATACTGCCGGTCCAACTACCGAGGCCAATCCAGCTTCTACGCCGATGGCTGGCCGCAGTGGCGCAAGGAGTGCGATGAGAACCGGCGGCAAAAACTTGCCGGCCAAAAGCCGATCACCTTCGCCCGCACCTGGGAGTACGCCAGCTACATCATCGAGGCCATGGAGACCGGCTCGCCCTTTACCATCTACGGAACCGTCCCCAATAAAGGGCTGATCGAGAACCTGCCCTCCGACGGCGTGATCGAGACGGCCTGCCTGGTGGACCGCCGCGGCGTGATGCCCACCCGCTTTGGCCCCTTGCCGCCGCAGTGCGCCGCCCTGTGCGACTGGAACATGCGGATGTTCGACCTGGCCGCCACGGCCTGCATCGAGAAGAGCCGCGCGGCCGCCACCCACGCCCTGATGCTCGACCCGCTGACGGCGGCGGTGTGCTGCCCGGCGGAAATCAAGCAAATGGCCGAGGAGCTTTTCGAGGCGGAGAAGGAATTCCTGCCGGGGTTCTGAAGAAGGCTGGAGGCTGCCCTTCGACGGGCTCAGGGCGCCCGGCAGAGTCGAGGCAGAGGCCGGAGGCCGAAAAATGTGGCACAGCCGCCCTCGGCTGTGCGCGATCCAGGTGGTCGACTCGACCACGTTGCTGGGCGCCATCGCACCAACTGGTGAATTTCACCAGTCGGATTGCACGTCTGGAAAGCTGCGCGGCTGTGGCAATATGCACAATATGCATTTTTGCATATTTCATGCTTAAGCATAACTCGCTTACTAACCGCTAGATATGCGAATCCACGCCTAGTTTTATGCAATAGTGCATATTGCTTAAACTGCATATCCCGCAGCTTCTAAAGCTTGCGCATCTTCGCACGTAATCGTAACTAGCTTACGATAAGCTGCTTACGTAAGGCTCGCATAAAGCTGCGAACCTACCAGTCGGGAAGGGCACGTTCCTGGCCTCTTCTTCCGGAACCGTGCTGATTGCCTGTAAACCCTATGTGGTTGTCAAGAACTGCCGACTGCGGCGCAGATATCCCGCACCGGAAACAGAATCCCACTCCAAAGAATGAATGGAGTTAAGCCATGCTAATCCATGGTGGCGACATTGTCAAGAAAATTCTTGGAATTCTTTTGCCACGCTTCCCATGCCTGACCGCAAGAGTTGCCGGGAAGCCCTCGGCCCTCAACACTGCCGGCGGCACAGGATTGACCTGCCGCCTCGCTTCGGCTTAGATGAGGACAGTACGGGGCGTGGCGCAGCTTGGCTAGCGCGCCTGCTTTGGGTGCAGGAAGTCGTGAGTTCGAATCTCACCGCCCCGAGTGCCGCCAAGCGGCACTAGAGCAGGAGTACGTAGAGAAGAGAAAGTAGAGCAAACAGCGGGGTTTGCCATTGAGCCAACGCCCGGCTGTCGGCTCGACCTCTCCTGCGGTCTACTTTCTCCTTTCTACTCTCCACGAGTGCGAACGGAATCAGCCTTAAGGCGGTTTGGGCTATGAGACAGAAAGACGCGCTGCGAATACTGGCGGCCAACCGCGACAAGCTGCGCGAGCATGCTGTCAAATCCCTGACGATTTTCGGGTCGGTTGCCCGAGGCGAGGCTACGGACTCCAGTGACATCAACGTCCTGGTGGAATTTGAAGCAGGGCGGCCGGTGGGACTCTTCGAGTTTGTCCGCCTCCAGCGCTTCCTCGCCGAGATCCTCGGGTGCCCGGTTGACCTGGCCACGCCCGATGCCCTTCGGCCCCAGATGCGCGAGCAAATCCTTAAGGAGGCCTTCCGTGCCGCCTAGAGACTGGCGAGTTCGGCTGGCCGATATCCTCGAGTCCATCGCCAGGATAAGGAAATACGTTGCCGGCATGACCTTTCAGGAGTTCTGCCCTTGGTTCCTTGGAGCACCAGTATGAGCCGCCCAAAGACATTCGCATTCGTCCTTATGCCATTCAATTCTGCTTTTGACGACACATACAAGTTTGGCATCAAGGAGACTGCTGCCACCCTTGAGATACAGGCTGAGCGCGTAGATGAGCAGACCTACAGCGAGAGCATTCTGGAACGCATATATCGCCAAATAGAGATGGCTGATATCGTAGTGGCTGATATGTCCGGCAAGAATCCCAACGTCTTCTATGAGGTGGGATATGCTCACGCGAAAGGGAAGTTGTGCATCCTTGTGACCTCAGACGCAAATGACATACCATTCGACCTCAAACATCGTCGCCATGTTATTTACAGGGGTTCAATCAAACTTTTGGCAGAGCTTCTTCATTCAGAATTGAAGTGGGCTCTAACGGAAATTGACAAGATCCGTCACAGCCGCATCAACGTTAAACCGCGTCCTTTGCTCGCATCGCTTAATAAAGACAAATATTCCACTGAAGCCGAGGTTGAATTCAAAATCGACCTTTCGAATGAAAGCACAAATCCTTCTCCCGAATTGGAGGCTATTTACTTCTATTCCAGTGATGGATGGATGATTTACCAGGAGAACAAGCTAAGCCCATCAACCGACTCCGATTTGCCTGGTTTCGGCAAACGTCACTTTATCTCACCGCCGTTGCGTCGCTTTCAACAAGGGTCTTGGGCCCAAGTCCAGTTCCTCGCCAAAAAAACGATGGCATATGCTTGGAAAGGCGAGGAGTTGAAGGACTCTTATAAACTTTCTGGCCGAAGCATATTGCGCTTGGTTACGGCCGAGGGGAATTTTGACTACGACGTACAGGTCGATGTAGAAGCCGCAGCAATCCCCTTCTGAAGAAGCAGGAGAAGAACCCTGGAAGCTGAAGCCGCCTGGCTTTGGTCTTGGCGCGTCCGACTGAAGGACGTGGCTGCAAAAAGCGCAGCCACGACACCCGGTGTGCGCCCGGTAAGAATTCCCTTGCAGCCACTTGACATATACATACCAATAGTACATACTTATATGTATGAAAACCACACTGAACATTGACCAGGCCATGGTCGCCCGCGCCACGGAGCTTACCGGGGTTCGGGAGAAGACGGCCCTGGTGCGGATGGGCCTGGAGGCGCTGATCGCGCGGGCCAGCGCAGCGCGACTGGCGGCGCTGGGCGGCAGCGAGAAGAAGCTGCGGCCGATTCGGCGGCGCAGGAGCAGGTGAGATGATCCTGGCGGATACCTCGGTATGGGTCGATCACCTGCGGCGCGGAGAGCGTCAACTGGCCGAACTCCTGGAAGCCGGTGAGGTGGCATGTCACCCATTCATCGCTGGCGAACTGGCCTGCGGGCATCTGGGGAATCGCGCGGAATTGCTCGCGATGTTGATGGCGCTACCTGCGCTGCCCAAGGCGAAGGATGAGGAAGTATTGCTTTTCATCGAGCGCAACGGCCTGTGGGGCCGCGGGCTCGGGTTGATTGACATTCACCTGCTGGCTTCCTGTTTGCTGGCCAAGGCGCCGTTGTGGACGAAAGATGTCCGGCTCGCCAAGGTGGCCAAGGAAATGGAGCTCGAAGCCCATTGGTGACAGACAATACAGGCGGGCCTGAAATGACCGGCAAGGAGCAAATCAAAGTGAAACACACGCGAAGCTATCTGGCGATCATCGAGCGGGCCGCGGACGGCAGCTATAGCGCCTACGTGCCCGACCTGCCGGGCTGTGTGGCCATCGGACAGGACACGCCCGAAGCGGCCAAACGGCTCATTGGTCAGGCCATCAAGTCGCACGTTGCGGGACTGATCGAGGATGGTCTGCCCGTCCTCGAACCGGCCAGCCAGGCTGAAATTGTCGAGGCGGTGGCGTGATGACCTCGCGTCTGGAGACCCTGAATCCCATCCGCGCCGCCCGCGTCAAAGCAGGCCTGATGCAAGAACAGGCCGCGCAGTCCGTCGGCTGGACCCAGGCCGCCTGGGCGCAGCTTGAGCAAGTTGACATTGATCGGCATAGTCTCGGTCGGCTCAAGAAAGTCGCTACTGCGTTGCGCTGCCGGCTGTCTGACTTGACGGGTCGATGAGGGTATTGCACTTTCCGGGCCGGCAACCGATTTGCTTTTTGAGGCCGTTTGTCGGGAAGAAAGCTTATTATTGAGAGTGGTGCAGCATGACGGACAAAGAAGCGATCAAGGCGTTGGTCGAAGCCCAGCCCGACGACGCCACGTTTGACGAAATCCTGGGCGAGCTGGCCTTCAGCCGCAGGGTGGACCGCGGATTGGCCGATGTGCGCGAAGGCCGGGTCATTTCCGATGAGCAGATGGAGCAGCGGGTTCGCCAATGGAGCAGATAGGTTGAACCCAAACGGCCGCCGCTTGGCTCCGGGGTATCTTTTAACTGCCAGGTGGCTAAGCGAATCGACAAGTGTTCAAGAAAAAATAAGCGATTGCTTCTAGTTTCATCCTGACAGATTATAAGTAATCGCTTATATTCCCTGCATAGGATTAGAGAGTTGGCGATGACCACGAAGGTCAAAGAGGCGATCAAGATGATTGAAGCGGACGGTTGGGTCTGCATCGCGCAGCGCGGCAGCCACCGGCAATACAAGCATCCGGTCAAGGCGGGCCGGGTGACGATCGCCGGCAAACCGAACGATGACCTTCATCCCAAGACGGCCAAGAGCATTCTTCAGCAAGCCGGCTTGACATAAGCTTCGTCCGGCAAGGAGAACGCATGGACCCACGAAAATATCTCGTCATCCTGGAGCACGCCAAAGGCTCGAACTTCAGCGCCTATGTGCCCGATTTGCCCGGCTGTGTATCCACTGGGAAGACCCGCGCGCAGTGCCTGCGGAACATCCGCGCCGCGATCGCATTTCACATTGAAGGCATGCGTGAAGATGGACAGCCGATTCCCGAACCTACCAGCGAAGCCGATTATGTCGAGGCGGTAGCGTAATGACGTCGCGCGCGGAAACCCTCAACCCTATCCGCATCGCCCGCGCCAAGGCCGGGCTGACGCAGGAACAGGCCGCTCAGTCTGTCGGCTGGACCCAGGCCGCATGGGCGCAGCTTGAGCAAGTTGAAATCGACCGCCATAGTCTCGGGCGGCTGAAGAAGGTCGCTCGCGCTCTGGGCTGCCGGCTTTCTGACTTGACGGGCCGATGAGGGAACAACCACTTCCAGACTCGGCCGCTTGGCCGCTATAACTCCGCCGTCGCTTGCTGCGACATGCACGTCCAAGCTTACTATTTCCATGTAACCGGCCGGGCGTCGGCGTGATTGGGAAGACGTCGGCCGAAGGCTGAAAAGGAGTGTTTAACATGGAAAAGTCGGCTCTTCTGGAAAAGACGGAAATAAAGAACCTGGGCCAACCCGATGAAGTGCGCGAATTTCCCCTTGGCCGGCTGGAGTTGATCCACATCGGCGGCCGGGTGGTGGGGCGGACGACGTTGCAGCCGGGCTGGCGGTGGTCCACATCGGTCAAGCCGATCGCCAAGACCAAGAGCTGCGAGGCGCCGCATTTTCAGTATCACATCTCCGGCGTGCTCCGCGTGAAGATGGATGATGGCAACGAGTTTGACTGCCATCCCGGGGATGTGTCGCTGCTGGCGGCCGGCCATGATGCCTGGGTGGTCGGCGATGAGCCGGCGGTGGTGGTCGATTTCCAGGGCATGGTGAATTACGCGACGAAGCGGTAGGGAATCAGGGCCAGCGAACATCGCCCGGGTTTGTGTGTTTGCATTGATTGAAGGCGCAGGCCGCGCGGAAAACGCCTGCCAAGCGTTAATCCGCGCGGCCTTGTTCTTCTTTGCGCGGCACCCTCACCCGGCTTCGCTAAAGCTACGCCGGGCAGGCCCGGGGCTTCGCTAAAGCTACGCCGGGCAGGCCCGGCCCTTCGGGCCACCTCCCCCGTCAAGGGGGAGGGGTTCATTTCGACCGTGAAGGACGCTACGCCCGGGTGTATCTGGGCAGCCGCGCCAGCGGCGCATCGACTGTTTTGGCGCAGGGGCCTTTCACCGTCGAGCCATCATCGCCGCGCCACGTGCCGGCGGGGAAGCGGATGGTTCGCGTGCGCGCCGCTTGCTCCAGCACCGGGGCCACCAGCAGGTCATCGCCGATCATGTACTGATCGTTCACCTGTTCGAGGCCCTCGTTGGGGAAGATGTACGCCATGTGCCGCAGGATGGGCTCGCCGGTTTGGGCGGCGTGGCGGACCAGTTCCAGCAGCCGCGGGGTGAATTCCTGGCGGATGCGGAGCATGTCCATGCAGATTTCCAGCTCCTGGCCCTTGAGCATGCGCGAGGGCAGCAGCGAGAACTGCACGATGGGGAAGAACGCCGCCGCCTGGGCCCAGCGGAGGTACAGCTCGGGGTCGAAGGCGAGCTTCTTGTAGTAGAACGAGTTCATCTGGCCGCCGCCGATCATGTCGGGGCAGTTGAAGGGGTAGCCCATCAGCCCCTGGGCCAGGGCGGAGGGTACGACATCGGCCATGCCGTCGGGGCCCCATTCGTGGCGCTTGTCGCGCGTGCGCTGGATGAGGTGCTGGCCGCCGAGTTTCCAGCAGGCGCGGTACTCGCTGATGGAGTAGCGCAGGCCCACGCGGGCGAAAAGCTCGCACAGGTCGTGCGGCGTGGCCGGCTTGGAGGGTACAACGTCGCCCGTGAAGTACCACGGCTCGCCGGCGTCGAATTTGAAACCGTCGACCTTGAATTCGGAGACCAGGCGGTCGAGCTGGTCGGTGAGGAACTTGAAGGTCTTCTCGTTGGTCAGGTCGACCAGGGCGCTGAAACCGTCCCACCACTCGAAGATCCAGGTCTTGCCGTTGGAGCGTTTGAGCAGCATGCCGGCATCGTTCAGCAGCCGGTATTGGTAGGTGTCGGGGCAGATGAAGGGTGCCAGCCAGACGACGACTTGAAAACCCATCTCGTGGAGCTGGGCGATCATGCCCTTGGGGTCGGGGAAGCGGCGCAGGTCGAATTCCCAGCCGCCGACGTGGTGATACCAGTTGTCGTCGATCATGAACACCCCCGGCGGCATGCCGGAGGCGAGGATGTCGCGCGCGTAGTGCAGCACTTTCTCCTGCGTGACCTCCCACATGAGGTCCATCCAGGAGTTGTACTGGGGACGGGTGAAGCAGATTTCCGCGGGCGTGCGGCCGGTGGGGGGGAAGTGGTCGCGGCAGGCGGCCAGGTACGCGCTGCGCAGGTCGCCGTGGCCGCTGGAGAGCTGGATCTCGCCGGGGGCCTGGGAGAAACGGATCTCGCCGCCGGCAAAATCGAAGACAAACGGCTGCTCGCTCCAGAAGTACCGGCCCTGGCTGGAGACCAGCAGCGGGCAGGCCTGGTTGCCCTCGACGTTGTACAGGTTGCCCTGGTGGGCCACACCCGCGTGGAAGGGCATCTTGGAGTGGTGGTTGACGATGCCGCCCCACCAGAACTCGTTGGGCAGCAGCTTGACCGGCGGCGCTTCCACTTCTTTAACTTTCTCATCCATCGTTTGCGTTTTCCTCTGGTTTCTGCATTGGTGGCACAGGCTTTCTAGCCTGTGTCTTCTCAGCATCGGACACAGGCTAGAAAGCCTGTGCCACCTTCGTATAAAACGGCAGCCGTGACAACGGGGCCTCAATCGTAATCTGGCAGGGCCCACTGACGACCGACCCATCATCACCGCGCCACTTGCCCTTGGGCAAACGCACCGTGCGGCTGCGCGCGCCTTGCTGCATGACCGGCGCGACCAGGATTTCATCGCCGAACATGTACTGATCGCCGACCAGTTCGAGCCCTTCATCGGGAAACACGTACGCCATGTGGCGCAGGATCGGCTCGCCCGTCTTGGCGGCGTGGCGAACCAGCTCGAGCAGGCGCGGCGTGTGCTTCTTGCGAAGCTGGAGCGTGGCCATGCAGATCTCCAGCTCCTTACCCTTGAGCACGCGTGAGGGCAGCAGCGAGTACTGAATGACCGGGAAGAACGTGGCGCACTGCGCCCAGCGGAGGAAGAGCTCCGCGTCAAAGGGCAGCTTCTTGTAGTAGAACGAGCCCACCTGGCCGCCGCCGACCATGTCGGGGCAGGTGAAGGGATAGCCCATGAGGCCCTGGGCGATGGCGGAATGAATGACATCGCCGAAGGCATCCTCGCCCCACTCGTGTCGCTTGTCGCGGATGCGCTGGATGAGATGCTCGCCGCCGAGCTTCCAGCACGCGCGATATTCGCTGATGCCGTACCGCAGGCCCACGCGGCCGAAGTCTTCGCAGTGGGCGTTGGCGGTGCGCGGGTGGAGGCTGTGCACATCGCCGGTGTAGTAGTACGGGTCGCCGCCGTCGAATTTGAAACCGTCCACGCCGGTGGTCTCGATGAGCGTGTCGAGTGAGTCCGTGAGCACCTTGGCGGCGGCGGGGTTGGTCAGGTCCAAGAGGGCGCTAAAACCGTTCCACCACTCAAAGACGCGGGTCTTGCCCTTGCCATCCTTAAGCAGCAGCCCCGCATCGCTCAGGATGCGGTACTGGTACGTCTCGGCGCAGATGAACGGCGTGACCCAGACGACCACTTTAAAGCCCAGCTTGTGCAACTGGTCGACCATGCCCTTGGGGTCGGAAAAACGGTGGGGGTGGAAGACCCAGCCGCCGTTGTGCAGGTACCAGTTGTCATCGATCATCAGCACGCCGGGCGGCATGCCGCCGGCCAGGATGTCCTGGGCGTAGCGCAGGACCTTTTCCTGCGTGACATCCCACATCATGTCGATCCAGGCGTTGTACTGCGGGGCGGTGAAGCACACCTCATCGGGGGTCTTGCCGGAGGGTGCGAAATGGTCCTTGCCGGCCGCCAGGTAGGCGCTGCGCAGGTTGCCGTGGCCTTCCGAGATCTGGATGGGCGTGATGGCGTTGGAAAACTTGATCGCCCCGGCGGCGAACTCGAAAACGAACGGCTCATCGCTCCAGATGTACCGGCCCTTGCTGGAGACCAGCACGGGGCAGCCCTGGTTGCCGACCAGGTTGTACAGGTCGCCGGTATACGGCTTGGCGGCGCTATACGGCATGTCGGTGCCGTGGCGGACGATGCCGCCCCACCAATATTCGTTCTCCAGGAGTTTCACCGGCGGTGCGGCGGGGGAGGGTGGCTTCACATCCATTACTCGTCTCTTCCTTTACGTTGGGCCACTACAGAGGACTCTTCGCCTGCCGCCGCGCGCGCCTTTCGGGTGGACGTGCGCTCGCGTATAAACGCGATCGTGCCCGGCAGCAGGGAAATAATGATGATCGCCAGGATCACCAGCGAGAAGTTCTTCTTGACGATCTCGCGGGTGCCGAACCAATATCCGCAAAAAACGAACGAGCCGACCCACAAGATGCCCGCGGCCGCATTGTAGATGGCGAAGCGCCAGTACTTCATCGCGCCGATGCCGGCGACGAACGGGGCAAAGGTGCGGATGATGGGCATGAAGCGGGCGATGCAAATGGTGATGGCCCCGTGCTTTTCGTAGAAGCGGTGGGTGCGCTCCAGGTATTCCTTCTTGAGAAACCAGCCGGTGTCCTTGTGGAACACCTTGGGCCCGACCAGCCGGCCAATGCGGTAGTTCACCTCGTTGCCGGTGATGGCCGCCAGCGCCAGCAGGCAAAACAGCACCGGCGCATTGAGCGAGCCGGTGGTGGCGGCGATGGCCCCGGCGGCAAAGAGCAGCGAATCGCCCGGCAGGAAGGGCGTCACCACCAGGCCCGTCTCGCAGAAGATGATGATGAACAGGATCAGGTACGTCCACTGGTCGTACTGCTTGACCACATCGCCAAGGTATTTGTCGATGTGCAGGAACACGTCAACGATGTTCAGGGCCAGGACCATTCATTTCTCCGGGGCCGATACGCCGCTCGGCCATCTTGCCCACGAGGCTCGCATCCTCTCGCCGAGCTACTTTACCTCAATCTTCACCATGCCGCCGGGCAACATTTGCACGTGCTTGAAGCCCCCGCCCTTGAGCTGCCGGCGGCGGCCCTTCTGCTTGCCGAAGCAGTCGTAGGAGATGACCGTGCCGGCGCGGCCCTCGGGCAACTGCACAAACAGGTTCGTGGCATACGTGCCGTTTAGCACCGTAGCCGATTTCTCCAGCGTGATAGGCCCGCCATCGTTGACCAGGAAGTAGAAATCCTCCTGGCCCGCCGGCAGCTTGAACACGTTGTTCTCGCCATCCAGCGGGATGCGATAGTTCATGAAGGCCTTGATGTTCTCCAGGTACCAATTGTTGTACCGGGCGATGACCTTCTTGTTTTCCTTGCACAGGCGGGCGAAGTCGATGCTGTACGTGGGAATGCCCGCGGCCATCATCTTCAAGACGACGCAGGCGGCATCCTCGGGCTTGTCGTCGTTGGTGATCGTCTGGTAGTCGTTGATGGAGAAGGGCGAGTAGCCCTGCACGTACAGCGTGCGGAGGAAGTTGCCCTCGGTGTTGTAGGGCGTGTCGCCGGCGCGGGTCATCGAGCCATAGCGCGACAGGAACGGCGTGGCGTAGTTCTGCTTCAGCTCAACGATGTAATCGGGCTTGATGGCCCGAGACTTGTCGTCGATCTGCTTGAGCGTCAGCTCCAGGCCCTCGACCATCGAGCTGACATCGTGCGTGTGCTCGTGGTTTTCGCAGCGGTTGTTCGGCACGCAGTTGAACAGGTCGTACTTGGCGCCGTCGAAGTCCCACCGCTTGATAAACCCAGCGCAGATGTCGGCCATCAGCTCGCGGGCCTCGGGACACATGAAGCACAGGGAGTGGAACTTGTTGGCCGTCAGCACGGGCTGGCCGTCGGAACCCACGATGAGGTACTTCTTGCGCTCGGGAAAACACTTGGCGTGCGGCGCCACGGCGTGCGGCGCGCACCAGATCATCGGCACGCCACCCAGCTCGCGCATGCCTTTGACCAGCGCGCCCATGTCCTTGATCTTCTTGGTGTCCATCTCCCAGTCGCCGATGTTGAGCTGGACGGAATAGTCGTTATCGAGCCCCGGGCCAAACCAGCCATCATCGATGATGTAGTTGCGAATGCCCAGCTTGACGCCCTCGCGGACGTTGGCGAGCATCACCTTGTCCGTCACATCATCGCTGAACCAGTCCGTCCAGCTACACCACAGCGGCGCCATGGCGCCGGCGCTGCCCACATCGGGCAGCTTGTAGATGCGCTTCTGGTGCTCGGCGAAATCGCGCAACGTCAGCAGCCAGGGCTGGCCGGGAATGTCCGCATCGGTGTGGAAGTAGAGGTACTCGGTGAACGAGCCATCGCCCTTGGCCGCCGCCACGCTGTCGGGGATGGGGTAGAGCTTTGTCCCACGCTTGATCTGCATCGACAGCCGCCGCATGAACGCGATCAGCGCCCGGTTCACCTCCGGCTCGAGCGTCTTGAACTCCGTCTCGTATGAGGTGCCGATGATGCCGAAGGCCATCGCCATGTTCAGGTGCTGGCCGGTGAAGATGTACAGCGGCATCTTCACATCGTTGACGGAGGAGTCCTTGGCGAATCGCCAGAAGGAGACCATCTGCGTCATGTTGATGTACCAGCGGCCCGACTCGGGGATGATCACCTTGTGGTAGTTGCGCATGTCGCTGTACAGGTTGTACTCCACGCTGGCCACGCGCCCGCCGGCCGGCGGCGTGATGGTGACCGGGGCGGGGCAGCCGGCGGCCACGGCCAGCGTGACGCCATCCTTCGTGGCCGAGTACGCCTGGTGCGGCTCGAACCGGTCGAATTTCACCGACTGGCCCGACTTCAGCATCACATTCACTTCCAGCTTGGCAGCCATTGCATCTCCTGTGGGAAGAAGGCCTGGAGCTCATGCTTGGGGCTTAGAGCAGCTCACTCTTGATCTGTCACATTCAGGCTGGCTGCGACGGCGGCCAGAAAAACCTCGGCATATAGGAAATATGCCTTCGGTTTTCTTCCTTGCCATCCTTGTCTCGCCGACGCCTGAATATGACATCTCAATCGTTCGGTGCTCTAGGCCAGCCCAAAACCGGAATGACTATGATTGCGGCGAAGGCCCGGCGAGTCATCCAAAAAAACCTCAGAAATCGAAAGCGGAGGGCCTGAAGGAGGGAAACATCACGCGACGGGTGGGAGTTGTTGATGCCCCGGAATGCAGCCAAAGCTTTAAATTTCAGTCGCTTGCGATTTAGTCCAAACCGATGGCCGATTTCACTTCCAACTAAGAGCCTATCCGAATAACC
>PMYD01000103.1 GCA_003171335.1 Phycisphaerales bacterium | reverse complement strand
CCAGAGAAAAATGTTAGTCACTCGCAAGCCCCTTGCCAGGGCTGGTCGCGGCGGTTCAGCGGCCCCGATCGCGGCTTTTCCCCGCTGCCGATCGGCGGTGCATCCAGGAGGTCGCCCCACTTGGCGGGGGGGATTCCTTGCCCGCACCCGGCGGCGCCTGTAGGATTGCTAAATCGAGGTTCACACGGAAATTGAACAGGAATTAACCCATGCCCGCCAGGAACGATAAGCCGCGAACCGGCAACCAGATTCGCCAGGAGTTCATCGAGTTTTTCAAGCAGCGCGGGCACACATTTGTGCCCTCCAGTTCGCTGATTCCGCAGGATGACCCGACCTTGCTGTTCACCAACGCCGGCATGAACCAGTTCAAGGATGTCTTCCTGGGCGCCGGCTCGCGGCCGTACAGCCGGGCGGCCAACAGCCAGAAATGCATCCGGGCCGGCGGCAAGCACAACGACCTGGAAGAGGTCGGCCACGATGATTACCACCACACCTTCTTCGAGATGCTGGGCAACTGGTCCTTCGGCGACTATTTCAAGGCCGAGGCCATCGCCTGGGCCTGGGAATTGCTGACCAAGCAGTGGGGCATCCCCAAGCAGCGGCTGCACGCCACCGTCTTCGGCGGCGATAAGTCCGAGGGTCTGGATGCCGATGAAGAGGCCGCCGAGCTGTGGCGGACCAAGACGGATATCGACCCCTCGCACATCCACTGGTTCGGCAAGAAGGACAACTTCTGGGAAATGGCCGACACGGGGCCATGCGGGCCGTGCAGCGAGGTCAGCATAGACCTGACCCCCGACAACTCCGGCGGCCACCTGGTCAACGCGGGCGATGCGCGGGTGATCGAATTCTGGAACCTGGTCTTCATCCAGTTCAATCGCGGCCCAGATGGCAAGCTCTCGCCGCTGCCGGCCAAACACGTCGATACCGGCATGGGTCTTGAGCGGATCTGCCGTGTGCTCCAGGGCGCATCCAGCAACTACGCGACGGACCTCTTTGCCGGGCTCTTCAGGGCGATTCAGCGCATCACCGGCGCGGCCGCCTACGCCGGCCGGCTGGACGACATGAAGGATGTCGCCTATTGCGTCGTCGGCGACCACGCCCGCGCCCTCACCCTGGCCCTCACCGATGGCGGCCGGCCCAGCAACGAGGGCCGCGGCTACGTGCTGCGGCGAATCCTCCGCCGCGCAGCCCGGTACGGCCGGCAGTACCTCAACACCGGCTCCAAGGAATTCCTGTACCGGCTGGTCGAGCCCATCGTGCAGGAGATGGGCGGGGCGTTCCCTGAGTTGAAGGCCAATCCCGCCCAGGTCGCCGAGATCATCCGCGATGAGGAGGCGGGCTTCAACCGCACGCTGGACCGCGGCCTGGCGCTCTTTGAGGCCGAGGCCGGCCGCATCGAGTCGGCCGGTCGCAAGGTGCTCTCGGGCCAAACCGCCTTCGAGCTCTACGCCACGTTCGGCTTCCCCGTGGACCTGACGCAGTTGATGGCCCGCGAGCGCGGGCTCTCCGTCGACATGGATGCCTACGGCCAGGCCATGGAAGCGCATCGCCAGACCTCTTCCTCCTCCTCTTCGGCCTTCAAGGCCGTGCAGGTGGTCGGCCTGCCGGCCACGGATGATTCGGCCAAATACGGACCCTTCCAGGGCGCCGCCAAGGTGCTCGGCTGGGCCGATGGCGAGCGGTACCTCACCGCCGGCTCGCTGGCCGAGGGCCAGGAAGCCGCGCTGGTCGTGGATCGCACCAACTTCTACGCCGAGGCCGGCGGCCAGGTGGGCGATACGGGCGTCATCGAGACCGACACCGGCCGCTTCATCGTGCAGGAAACCTACCGCCAGGGCGACTGCGTGCTGCACGCGGGAAGAGTGGACCGCGGCGAGATCCGCCCCGGCCAGCCGGCCCGCCTCAGCGTCGATCACGCCCGCGCCGAAACCATGCGCAACCACACCGCCACGCACCTGTTGAACTGGGCCCTGCGCGAGGTGCTGGGCAGCCACATCCAGCAGGCCGGCAGCGTGGTCGCGCCTGACCGGCTGCGCTTCGACTTCTCGCACCCCAAGGCCGTTTCGGCCGAGGAGCTGGAGAAGGTCGAGCGCCTGGTCAACGAGCGCGTGCTGGCCGATGAGGTAGTGGCCGCCACCACCATGCCGCTGGCCCAGGCCAAGCAGATCGCCGGCGTGCGCGCCATGTTCGGCGAAAAATATCCCGACCCGGTCCGCGTCATCTCCGTGGGCACCACCGACCCCTTGCACCAGGCCACGCTTTCTAACCCGGTGGAATTCTGCGGCGGCACGCATTTGGCGCGAACCAGCCAGGTGGGCTTCTTCAAAATCGTGGCCGAGGAGGCCGTGGCCAAGGGTGTGCGGCGGATCACCGCCGTCACCGGCCGCGGCGCCATCGCCGAGGTGCAGGACCTGGCCAGGGCCATGAGCGCCACGACGGGGCTGCTGGCGGCGGCGCCGCACCAGCACGCCCAGCGAATCGCCACGATGCAGAAGGAAATCAAGACCCTGCGAAAGAAGCTCGAAAGCGGCGCGGGGGCCGCACGCGGCGGCGATCTCGATGCCCTGGTGGCCTCCGCCCAGCTCATCGGCGATGTGAAGCTCATCACCGGCGAGCTGGCGGCCGCCTCACTGAACCAGCTCCGCGCGGCGGTCGACCAGATCCGCCAGAAGGCCGGCGAGAAGGTGGCCATCATGGTCGGCTGGATCGAGGAAAACAACGTCACCCTCATCGCTTCGGTTTCCGATGCGGTCATCGCCGCCAAGGGTCTGAAAGCCGGCGATTGGGTCAAGCAGATCGCCCCCCTGGTCGGCGGCGGCGGCGGCGGCAAGCCCACGATGGCCCAGGCCGGCGGCAAGGAACCCGCCAAGCTGCCCGAGGCCCTCAAGGCCGCGGCCCAGTGGGCCAGGCAAAAGCTGGAATAATCGCAGGAAGGAGCCCATCCCCGAAGGGGCGAAAGACCGTAGCCGGGGGCGTAAGCCCCCGGAACGGGCTGTGATTGAGTAAAGCCCTGAAAGGGCGAAAGAGGCTTTTGGGCCAGAGCGCCTGTAGTGCGATCTTTCGCCCCTTCGGGGCTATCGCCATAGGGCGATCGTGATCCGGGGGCTTACGCCCCCGGCTACAAAAGCGTTTCGGCCCTCCGGGCCTGAGAATAAGAGCAAGATTCCCAAACCATGCGGCTTTCAACAGAGTGCGTTACTTCCCGACCAATCGAGGGCATTACCTGGTCCCGCGCCAAAGTCATTGCCCCTTGTCGCCGGGCCGGCGCAGGAGTATCGTCGTTATCTTAATCTCCCGTTTTTTGAAGCGGCACTCGTTGAACCAAGGAGTTCGCGATGACTGACAAAGTCGGGTTCGGTCTGATCGGCTGCGGCGAGATCGCGGTGGCGACGGCGCAGGAGATTGCCAAGACCTCCACCGTGCAGATCGTGCACACGATGGATGTGGCCAAGGAGCTGGCGAGCGACCTAGCCGACAAGTACGGCGCGCCCAATCACACCGACAACGTCGACAAGCTCCTGGCCGACCCGGCGGTCGAGGTGGTGGTCATTTCCACGCCGCACTTCCTGCACGAGCCGCTGACCATCAAGGCCGTGGCCGCGGGCAAGCACGTGCTCACCGAAAAACCCATCGCCTGCACGCTCACCCAGGCCGACCGCATGATCGCCGCCGCCGAGAAGGCCAAGCTCAAGCTGGGCGTGTTGTACCCGCTACGGCTCAACTGGCAGTGGCGCAAGGTGGCCGAGCTGGTGGGGGCCGGGGCCATCGGCAAGATCATCGCCGTCAAGCTGCACACCGTGTACAACAAGCCCGAAACGTACTGGCACGGCGGCTACAGCGGCCGGCGCAAGGATGACTGGCGCGTGTCGCTGGAAAAGAGCGGCGGCGGCTACCTCATCATGAACACCAGCCACAGCATCGATGCGGTCATCTCGGTGCTCGACCCCAAACCCACGCGGATCTACGCCGAATACGGCACCTTCACCACCGATGTCGAGGTGGAGGACTTCATCTCCTTCGTCATGCGCACCGAGGATGGCGCGCTCTGGTCGGCCGATGGCGCCAGTGCGGCCGTCGGCGGCGAGAGCCACGGCGACCGCATCTACGGCAGCAAGGGCCAGCTTTGCCCCGCCTGGGACGGCGTGCGGATGTTCATCTCCGAGCCCTTCGGCGATCTGAAGGTGGGCGAGTGGACCAAGATCTCCAAGCCCGCCGATGCCCCCGACGGCCGGCGGGTCATGGTGGAGCAGTTCGCCCAGGCCGTGCGCACCGGCGGCGATGTGCCCGTCAGCGGCCGCGAAGGCCGCCGGGCACTGGAAATCGTCCGCGGCGCGTACCTCTCCATGAAACGCGGCAAGCCGGTCACTTTCCCCGTGCAGGAATGATTCGGATATCACGCCAGACTTAGGCCGGGCGCCGCGGTTGCGCCGTCTGCGACCACGTCTTGTCGGATCGGAAAACGGCGTGGCGGCGGACGGCGAAGCCACGGCACAAAGCTAAATTTTACACATCATATCTAATAATCCTTCTCAACTGAGGCCTCGCCCGCCATGCAATCATTCGCAAAAGCGAAATTGTGCGGCTGTGACCAAAATCGGAAAAGTCGGATGATTGCCCGGGATTAGGGTTTTTCTGAATTTTCAATAATTCCGGGCAATCAAGCAGATTTTTTTATCGCCCGGCCGCACGGGGAGTTAGTCGGGGAACCCCGGTTTGATTGCCCCATTTTTCTTAATTGGGATATTTCCTTTCTTGAATTGTAACTCGCGGCCGCACAACGATCCCTCTCTTTGCCTGTGCGGCTGAAGCCGCGCCGCCAGGGTATATATAGAGGGACCACGTTTTTTTGAGCCCATTTTCGTGCAATCATTTTGCCTTCCGCCAACTCCGCGGGCGCGCGCCCGCTTGGCATAAATCGTGTGGGCCCTTCGGCGGTGAACCGCTCAGGGCTGAACCGTCCGCCCACGGGTGTTCTATCGCATGGG
>PMYD01000157.1 GCA_003171335.1 Phycisphaerales bacterium | reverse complement strand
GTCAACCCGCTAAACAGATACGGTGTTTTCGTAGGCGGATTCTTCCTCGTCTAAAGCCATGCCCTTGGCCCATTGCACCTTTTACCGCCGGCTGGAAGAGGCGCGTGCATACCTGCCGCAGAATTCACTCCCGGATGCAGCCGCCATGTCCTTAATCTTCCTGGCCCCACAGTGCCGCCCGTTTTGAATAAGGGAACCGGAGGTGATGGATGTAATTGATTCTATCGTGGCCAAGTACCTGAGTTGACGCCGACTGCGTGAAGGTGGACAAAATCGTTGAAACCGGGCCAACGTGCCGCGTCCTGTCGCGTGGTGACGCCTCCTAACGCAATCTGACGCACTGCCGGGGTTGGGAGTCGAACCCACACGACCTTTGGGGTCACGGGATTTTGAATCCCGCGCGTCTGGTGGATGGAAGACCTAGAGCTAACATGCTCACAAATAAACAGTTAAGCGGCTTTGGCGATCCTGTTCCAGAAGGCAGCCGCCAGAATTCCCGGTGCGCAAATGGCCTCGTCCATTTGATCACCGGGAATCGGAGTTTCCTTGGCGCGAATACTACCATCGGCGTCAACAACCATCTCACCCACGAAGTCCCGTACGAACTGGTTGAGTTCTGAATCCGACGCCACTCGCGCCAGCGACTGCTTCATCTCAGAGACCGCTTGGCGAACCGCCTGGGCCAACTGCGGACTGGCTAGGACCCGCCGCTTCCGGTTTGGTGACCCACCGAGTATCATCTTGCAATGAATGAACCATCGGGAGGGCCGCTTGCAACCGGCCAAACGCCCCTGCCGGCGGGGGCGACCCGATCAGGTGGAACATGAAACAAAACAGCAAACCCCTCAATCCTCAAGAAGCTCAGCAAGCACAACAGTTGGGCATATCCGAGGAACAATACCGAAAACGACGCGATCAGTTGTTGTGTGGCACCGCTCCCGCCGACTGGCCGCCGTTCCCCCTGCCTGACATATACGACGAGGACGACCCGGAGCTTGTTTCTGCTGCAATGGCAGCAACGTCAGAGCTTGTCCGGCTCTTTGAGTCTGAGTTTCCGTTCTTTGGTGAGCAGTTGAAAATCGCAATCGGCGTTGCCCGCGATGTTCGGACTGCCTGGGGATGCGAGGGGCTAGCACTTCAGGACATACCTTTGGCCGACGATCTCAACTGGCCGACCCAGCGAGATTTCATTCTTTTAGAACAGTGGTTCGTCGATGTCCGAACGGCGATAACCAAGGAGATAGCCGCCTGGCGTGCCAAAGATGAGGGAAGCAACGCCGGTGGCGCGGCCATACCTTCCAAAACCGCCGATACCCCCGAACATAAGAAGGGCACCCCGCAATCTGGTGAGCGCGACCAGGTTGAGAGGAATAACAACGTTCACGAGTACATACTCCGCAACCGGGTGAACTACCAGGAATGGCGGGAGGCTGTGCACACCAACACCGCAGAGCCCAAAAAGAAGGGTAAGAGCTTCACGGCGAAGGCAATCGCCGGCGGCATTGCCCAGTACACAAAGGAGGCCAAGACATATAACGAAAGGTCCATCCGGCGCACTGGTTCATGGAATGACTGGATTGCGCCGCTGCATAGAAGCGAGATTCCAGATTCTTCGCCGTTCCCTGAGAAGGGGGGCGGACGGTGAAAGAGGAAATCGTGCTATTGAGTCTGCCCCAAGCTGTGGAAAGAGATGCGGAATTGCGGGATCAGTATTGCTCCATTGCCTGGGTAGAGGCCGCGCTAACTCCGCTTGTCCCGAAGGACGATCCGCCTTGGCCGCCGCCCTTGCTCAGGTGCTACGATTGCCGCCCATCGGCTGATACTTATGCCCGGCTACGCGCGCACGGGGATCCGCCTTGGGTTTACAAGGTGAGTCAAGCATCGCCACTTATACTGAAGTGCCAGACGTGCGGCAGGCTGAGCCCATTGCCATATTCTCATTGCGCCGCCGAATGCTCAGATTGTACCATCGAGCAACAAGAGATTGATTTTGCCGAACGCTGCAAGGACGAGCCGGGCCTGGAGGAATTGTGGTGGCAGAGCCCCGGACCATACACCGAGCAAATTGAACGCATAAAGGGAACAGTAGTGCCAGACCCCGACACCGCCGCGATCGACGCTACACCGATGAAGGCCATCGTTTATGGCTTGGACAGAGATAGGGTGAGTGAGGATTTCACACCAAAGCCTCACAGCCGCGATTCGCATGTTACGCAGGAAATCATTCTGCGTCGCCTTGGGTTGCCGGTTGCCCAAAGGGTGATCCACGCGTGCCCACGGTGCCAGAGCACGCAATTTGTGCGGGTTGGTGAGGCCCGCCGGTGTGCCGAGTGCAACATGCTGGTACCAGAGCTGTTCTTTAAGGCCGAGACGAAATCCCGCAGAGAAGAACATCGTGCGCCCCTCTGCCAAGTGGTCCTATTACCGGAGTCACAAGACGCGCTCAAGGCGGAAATCAGGTATTTCGAGAAATACCGCCGAGTGATCCCCAGTGCGCGCCGAGAAAAGAGCCGAAACCCCCACCTGCTAGCGCCGGAGGATTTCGGCCCGGACGCTGTGCGCCCCGAAGATAGCAAGCCCAACCTTGAGCAACCGTCGGCGGTGCTAGCAGCCGAGTGGTAGCGGACAAGGTGCGGACACAACTGCGGACGTCCGCACTTTTGCCACAAAACCCCAATAAACAGGCTGCGGACACAAGATTTTCTGTCCGCGTGCCCCCGTATATAGAGGGATGCTAGTTTCCCTGTAGTCGTACCGCATTTTTGTAACCCCTACTGCCGTGTCTGGCATATTGCATCGCCAGCACGGCGGTTCTGTCTAACCCCCGTAGGAGCCCAAACCATGCTGATCTTGCGCACTGTTGGAGATCTCAGCCGCCGGCTGGCCGCCTTGCTTGCGGCCAGGCCGCGGCGGCGGTGGCCACGTCTGGCCGGAGGCTTGGAGTGTGCAGGACGTAGGAAAGGCGCACGTCGACTCAAACAAGACCCGCGCATGTTGTGGGCGGAGGGCGGATGATGACTGAGTTGGTTGCCACCACCACTGCCGTCGCCTCGCTGCTCAATGCCGAACAAACCGCAAAGAGACTCGCGATTTCGCCGCGCACTCTGTGGTCACTCACAAACACCAAGGAGATCCCGCACCTCCGTATTGGGCGGGCAGTGCGGTACGACCCACGCGATCTTGATGTGTGGATCGAACGTCGCAAGCGGGAGGCCCTCAGATGAAACGGGTCTCCAAACTCAACCCCTGCACTATCTGTGGCCGAGCCGACTGGTGCGGCATCTCCGATGACGGTTCGTTTGCAATTTGCATGCGTGTCGAATCGGGCAGGCCATCGCGGAATGGCGGGTACATTCACATCATCGAATTGCGCGAGTACCACCGCAGACCCCGACGGATTTGCGTGACCATGCTGAGATCCGCCTCGTCCGTCGTCGCAGGCCTCGCCGACCGCTGCCGTGAATGGCAGGCGATCGCCGACCAAGGCGGCTGGCTGGAGAACCTGTCTGAGAGCATCTGCGTCTCTCCTGCGGCATTGCGGCGGTTCGGTGTGGGGTTCAACCCCGCAGAGCACTGCTGGACCTGGCCGCTCCGGGATGCCGCCGGGTGGATTATCGGCGTGAACAGGCGGTTCCCGGACAGCAACAAACGCGTCATGTTCGGCACGCACACGGGGCTGTACATCCCCGATGACCTCCAAATCGGCGCTGGCGTCAGCAGCGTGCTCCTGATCGTCGAAGGCGGCTCGGACGCCTGCGCCGGGTTCGACATGGGACTTCCAACAGTCGGCCGGTTCAGTTGCACCGGGCAGACTGACATGCTTGCGGATCTGGCGCGTGCGATGAATCCCTCGGTCATGGTGATCGTCGGTGACTCAGACGGTCCCGGCCGTGCCGGCGCCGAGCGTCTGGCACGCGCACTTCGTCCGCTCGTTCGAGCATTGAAAGTCATCGAACCGCCGGCGGGCCACAAGGATCTGCGGGCTTGGCACATTGCTGGCGCCACAGATGGTGATCTTATACGGCTCATCAATGAGACGCCGCCACAACCGCTGCGGCTGGAGGTAGTTACGCATGCACGTTGATGCCTCCCAAACAATCAGGCAGGATGAGCAGCGACCCGACGTGTCGATCACGGCCCGCTGGACGGGACGCGGTTTTCGGGCAACCATCACTGCCTCTGCTGGCGAGAAGGTGGTGCTTTGCGACACATTGGACATTTCCAGCGATGCCAGTCGCACCGGATTCATGGCGAAGATCGCGGAGACCCTACCTGGCGTGGACGCCGGCGAGGTCAAGAAGCGGCTGCTCCAACTGGTTCATGAGCGATCGAAGCAACTTGACGCCGCCGGCAAGGATGAATCCGATCCCAAGCAGACCATCTCGGAAATGCTGGTGGAGATCGCCAATAGCGCCGAACTTGCCCATGATCAGAACGGGGTCGGCTACGCTCGCATCGAGGTAGACGGTCACAGAGAAACCTGGCCCATCCGGTCGCAGGGATTTCGGCAATGGTTGGCTCGGAGGCTCTACGAACAGTACGGCAAGGCTGCATACACCGAGGCCCTGAAGACGGCCTTAGACCTCATCGAAGCCAAGGCGGTGCACGAGGGCCAGAAAATTGCCGTCTTTCTGCGTGTGGGCGAGCAAGGTGGCGTGATCTACCTCGACTTGTGTGACGACCGTTGGCGTGTGGTAGAGGTGACGGGCTCCGACTGGCGGGTTCTCGACCAATCGCCTGTGTGGTTTCGACGTGGGCGAGGCATGCTTCCGCTGCCAGTGCCGGCTGAGGGAGGCAACTTCGACGCGCTGCGAGCATTCGTAAACGTCAAAGATGATGCGCACTTCGTCCTTGTCGTTGCTTGGTTGCTGGCGGCGCTCAGCCCCCACGGGCCATATCCGGTGCTCAATGTCACCGGCGAGCAGGGCAGCGCTAAGAGCACGATGCAACGCCTTCTGCGGTCGCTGGTCGATCCGAACGCCGCCCCGCTCCGCAATGAGCCAAGGGAACCTCGGGACTTGATAATCTCGGCGTCAAACTCCTGGGCCTTGGTGTTCGATAACCTTTCAAACATCCCACCGTGGCTCTCGGATGCGTTCTGCCGCTTGGCGACAGGTGGCGGATCGGCGTTCCGTGCCGTTTACACCAACGATGAAGAGGCGATCTTTGACGCCACGCGCCCGTTGGCCTTCAACGGGATCAGCGATCTTGCGAGTAGAGCTGACCTGTTGGATCGTTGCATCTCGATCACACTCAAGGCGATCACCCCGGCTGAGCGGAAGGACGAAAAGAGCCTCTGGGCCGAGTTCGAGAAGGCCCGACCGCGAATACTCGGTGCACTCCTGAGCGCTGTGGCAGCAGGCCTGAAGTATCGCGATCAGGTTTACATCGATCCAAACGACAGGCCGCGCATGTTGGACTTCGCCCAGTGGGCCGTCGCGTGCGAACATGGCCTGCCGTGGAAAGCCGGCACGTTCATCGCGGCGTACGCCAGCAACCGTATGGACGCCAATGCCGTTGCCATTGAATCCAGTGCGGTCGGTCCGGCAGTCGTGAGTCTCATGGAGAACCAGAACGAATGGAGTGGCAGTTGCAAGGACCTTCTTACGGCGCTTGAGGGCATCGTTGATGACAAGACCCGCCAGCGAAAAGAATGGCCCACGACGCCGTCGAAGCTTCGGCACGCGATCGACCGGATCGCCCCGAACCTACGTGCCGAGGGCATCGACGTGCAGGTGCTCCCGAGAACTGGGAAGAGCAGGCCCATCATGATCCGGCGGGTCGCCAGCAGTTGCGAGCCGGTCGCACAGACTCCGCAGATGCAGCAATTACTGCCAATGGGCCAGGGCGCGCCGAATTCCCTTGAAAGCCCGCCCCAGACGAGCAAGGGTGAACCCGTAGTGGTAGGAGCATAAAACATGGCGAATAAACGACGGTCGAACGGTCAAGGGACGCTGTTCCAGCGGGTCGTGGGCGGCCCATGGGTCGCTGCATGGTACGACCACACGGGCAAGCGGCGGATTAAGTCCACGCGCACGACCGACCGGCGGATCGCCGAACGGCTGCTGGCGAAGTACGTCGCGGACACGGCACTGCGTCGGGATGGGATTGTCGATCCACGGCAGGATCGCTGCTGCGAGGCCAACCGCCTGCCCCTGGCTGACCACGTCGCGGCGTACATCACGCACTGTCGCCAGTCCGGCCAAGCCGAGAAGCACGTGCAGGAGAAAGAGCGGCACTTGAAGAGCCTGCTCCACGTCACCAAGGTTACCCGGCTGTCGGAACTGACTGCGGAAACCCTTGAGAAGCACATGTGGGCGCTAAAGGCAGACGGCAAGGCTCCCCGGACGCGCAACTTCGCCAGGCAGATCGCAGTGGCGTTCATGAACTGGTGCAAGAACACCAATCGCGTCGAGATCAACCCGCTGACCGTGGTTGCGCGACAGGACGAGCGTCAGGACCGCCGTCGCGTCCGTCGCCCACTGAACGATGATGAGGTGGCTGCCTTGCTGGATGTGGCTGCCCAGCGAGGTCGGCGGGCGTGGTATATGACGGCCGTGCTGGCAGGACTACGCCTGGGCGATCTTCGTCGGTTGACCTGGGGCGCAATCGACTTTGAGGCCGGAACCATCACAATCGCGGACGGGAAGGCCAAACGCACTGATGTGCTGCCCCTGCATCCCCAACTGGCTGAAGAGCTGATGGCCCGCCGCAATGCGTCCACGGCCTTGCCGATGGCCAAGGTGTTTCCTGAGACAGTGACGAGTATCACGGTTCAAAAGGACCTGCTGCGGGCGGGGCTGGCCCGCCGGGAAGTCGTCACTGACGCCGAAGGCAAGCCCGTGATGATCGGCAAGGGCAAGCGCCTGCGGCCCAAGACCAAGATCGTTACCGAGGACGCCGAGGGCCGTGTGGTCGATCTGCACGCCATGCGGACGACGCTTGGCACCAACCTGGCCAGGGCCGGCGTAGCGCCGCAGCTCGCGCAGAGGCTCATGCGGCACGGCGACTATCGCACCACGCTCAAGCACTACACCGTGCTCGGCTTGGTGGATACCGCCAAGGCAATCAACGCTCTGCCTTCCATCAAGACGCCAGAAGCCAACGCCCTCGCGGCGACTGGCACCACCGGACGTGACGATCCAGCAGTAGTCAACCGTCATACCGTCACAAAAACGCAGCAAACCGTCACAACTATTAACGAACGCCATAGCAAGGGCTTACGCTTCTCGCGTGACGGCAATGACGGTTGTGACGGTTTCGCCCTTACTCCTGAGAAAGACGACGCGATCAATTCCATACCCGAGGCCGCCGAACGAGCAACCAGCAACACCGCGAAGATTTCCGCCGAGTCTCAGCGCGATAGCTATATTGATAGCAGTGGGCGCACGAAACGACGCGACACGCTGCGTCAGATTGCGACGGCGGGTAGTGGTCAGGACGGTGCTGATGAGCCACGTAACGCTTGCGGTGCTACGGCGTTGTGCGGCGACTTGCGAGAAGATGCGAACGTCTGCGATATAGCGGGCGACCGGATTCGAACNNACGTCCAGCTTGGGAAGCTGGCATTCTACCACTGAATTACGCCCGCGGGCGGCCCAGCCGGCGGCGCCGGCTGAACGTACAATGCATCCTAGCCGGAGTTGCGGGCGGACGCAATGGGTTTGGCAGGGGGTCGGCGTGCGGCGGGCGCTAACTCGATCGCTGGCCAAAAGGCCTCGGCGGGTCTATCATGTCGTCTAATTGAGCGGGTGGAGAAGCGCCATGGCGGATATGAAACAGGAACTGCTGCGCGGGCTGCCGTCGATCGGCACGCTGCTGGCCACGGAAACGGCCCAGGCGTGGTGCCAGCACCATCCCAAGGGTCTGGTTACGGAGTGCCTGCGCCAGGCGGTGGAGGAGATTCGCCGGCAGATCCTGGAAGATACCGGCGGCCGCTGCGGACCGGCGCACGTGACGGAGGCGTTTGTGCTCAAGGCGGCCGGGCTGCTGCTGGAGGAGCGAGCGGCCGCACACATCCGCCGGGCGATCAATGCCACGGGCATCATCCTGCACACGGGCCTGGGGCGGTCGGTGTTTCCCGAGCGCGTGGTCGATTCCATCATCGAGGAGCTCAAGAGCTACGTCACCCTGGCCGTCGACCGTGCCACCGGCACGCGCTCGGAGCGGCACCTGCGCATCGAATACGTGGTGACCGAGCTGACCGGGGCCGAGTCGGCCACGGTGGTGAACAACAACGCCGCCGCCACGCTGCTGGTGCTGGCGGCCCTGGCGGCCGGCCGCGAGGTGATCGTCTCGCGCGGGCAGCTCATCGAGATCGGCGGCTCGTTCCGCCTGCCCGAGGTGATGAGCCAGTCGGGGGCGCGCCTGGTGGAAGTGGGCACGACCAACCGCACGCACCTGCGCGATTACGCCGCGGCCATCACGGACAACACAGCCGCCATCCTGCGCGTGCATCCCAGCAACTATCGCGTGGTGGGCTTTACCAGCCAGCCGGAGCTGGCGGAACTGGTCGAACTGGGCAAGAGCCGCGGCGTGCTGGTGCTCGATGACCTCGGCGCTGGGGCCCTGGTGGGTTTGGAGCGATTCGGACTGCCGCACGAGCCGACGATCGCGGAGTCGATCGCCGCCGGGGCCGATGTGGTGCTGGCCTCGACGGATAAGCTCATCGGCGGCCCGCAGGGCGGGCTGATCGCCGGCCGGCGGGCGCATTTGGAGCGAATCCGCCGCCACCCGCTGGCCCGCGCCATGCGGGCCGACAAGACCTGCCTGATGATCCTGGAGCGGACGCTGCACCTGTTTCGCGATGTGGACCTGCTGGCCCGCGAGCATCCGCTGTACCGCGCCCTGGCCACGCCGCCGGCAGCGCTGGAAGCGCGGGCCCGGTCGCTGGCCGAGGCGATTCGTGCGGCGGCGCCCTGCGTGAATGCCGAAGTGCGGCCCGACTTTGGCTACCTGGGCTCCGGCTCGCTGCCCATGGAGAAGCTGCCAACTTTCGTAGTCGCTCTGACCCCCAGCGGCGACACCAAGCCGGCCGCACTGGCGAGGCTGCTGCGAACGGACGAGGCGTGCATCTTCTCGCGAATTGAGGACGAGCAGGTGATATTGGATGCCAGGACCATTGAAGATAAGGACTTATCGCTCATCGCCCAGGCCATGGGGAGGATTTGCGAGGGAAAGGCAGAGTGAAATACGCGCGCATCGGCCGCCGGACCGGGCCGTGCAGGAAAGCAAGATCTCGCCCTGACATTCTTGGCATGTTTCGAATGGATTTGGCAGGTGGTATGCCAAGAATGGCAGGCAAGCGGCTAGGATGGGTAAATGTTCGACGAAATGTAGCTATCGTATGAGATTGTAGAAATTGAAGTTACAAAAATAGTAAAGATAGTAGATTATTTATGTAGCTATGGCACGCCAATTGCTACAAGTAGTGTGTGAGGGTGGCAATTCATGTTGATCGACTCGGCATCTAATCTGAACCGGCTGGCGAAGTTTTCTGATTGCGCCAAGAGGCGTATCAGCCACAAAATCGGAATAATCCAACTGAGGAATTTCCGCAGTTGCCCTAGGAAACGTGGCACGGGCGTCTCGCCCNNGCCGTGTTTCCGGCAGTTTCTTCTACTTTCGCCACGGGCGAGACGCCCGTGAGACTCATGGGCGAGACGCCCATGCCACGTATCATCAAAATGGGAAATATCCAACTGCGGAGTTTCCGCAGTTGCGCGGCTGAGCCGAGTGATCCCGAAATGGGAAATATCCGACTGCGGAATTTCCTCAGTTGCCCGGCTGAGCCGTGTGATCCAGAAATGGGAAATATCCAACTGCGGAATTTCCGCAGTTGCCGGCTGCCCCGGGTGATTTGAAAATGGGAAGTATCCGACTGCGGAATTTCCGCAGTTGATTCTTCGGCTGAAGCACGAATGCAATGACCCAACTTCGCCAAAATATCATGCTCGGCACGGCCGGCCACGTTGATCACGGCAAGACGGCCCTGGTCAAGATGCTCACCGGCTGCGACACCGACCGGCTGGAAGAGGAAAAGCGGCGGGGGCTGACGATCGAGCTGGGTTTTGCCCCCTGCCGCATGGGCGATGGCCGCGTCGTGGGCGTGGTGGATGTGCCCGGGCATGTGGATTTCATTCGCAACATGGTGGCCGGGGCGCACGGCATCGACGTGGTCATCCTGGTCGTGGCCGCTGATGACGGCGTGATGCCCCAGACCCGCGAGCACCTGGATATTCTCACGCTGCTGGGCGTCAAGACCGGCCTGGTGGCGCTGACGAAGATCGACCTGGTCGACCGCGAGCTGCGCGAGCTGGTGTGCCAGGATGTCCGCGGGCTTCTGGCCGGCACGTTCCTGGCGGATTCGCCCATCTGCCCGCTGTCGAATATCACGGGCGAGGGGTTTGGCGAGTTCTTCGACGCCCTCAACGAGCGTGCGAATTCCTGTCCGCCGCGGGAGGCGGGGGGGCTCTTCCGCATGTGGGTGGAGCGGTCCTTCGGCGTGCACGGGTTTGGGTTGGTAGCCAGCGGCATTCCGGCGGCCGGCACGGTGCGCGTGGGCGATCGCCTGCGGCTGCTGCCGGCGGGCTCGTCAGGCCGCGTGCGGTCGATGGAGGTGTACGGCGCTTCGACCGACCAGGGCCGGGCCGGGGAATGCGTGGCGCTGAACCTGGCCGACCTGCCGGCCGAGGCGGTCGTTCGCGGCTCGGTGCTGACGAATGCCGAGGGTTTGGCGCCCGCGACCATGTTCGAGGGACAGTTGACGCTGCTGGGGCGGCGAAGCTCGCCGCTGAAGGATTACGCCGAGGTGCACCTGCACGTGGGCACGGCCGAGGCCATGGCCCACGTGGCCCTGCTGGTGGGAAAGCACCTGGAGGCGGGCCAGTCCATGGCCGTGCAGTTTCGCCTGGCCAGCCCGCTGGCCGTGGCGCCGGGGGAGCGGTTTGTCATTCGCGGCCCGGTGGCCGATGGCCGGCTGGCCACGCTGGGCGGCGGCCGCATCTTGGGGTCGAGCAATATCCGCCTGCGGCGAAACCGGGTTTGGACGTTGGAGAATCTCGCCCGCCGGCACGCCGCGCTGGATCAGCCGGCCCGCTGGGCAGCGACGGTGCTGCGCGAGGCGGATGGGCCGCTTTCGCCGGCCGCGCTGGCGAGCCGCTGCCTTCAGCCGCCGGCGCAGGCGGCCGCACTGGTGGATGAACTTTGCGCCCGCGGTGAGGCTGTGCGGCTGGGCAACGGCGAGATCGTGCATCGCGATGTAGCCGCCGCCGCCGGCGAGCAAATCGAGCAGGCATTGAAGGCTTTTCACGATGCCAACCCGATGCGCGATGGCCTGGAGCCTGGGGAGCTTCTGGCCGCGGCGGAGGTAACGGGCGAACTGGGCGCGTTGGCCCTGCAAAACCTGCTGGCCGCCAACAAGGCGCAGCGCCGCGGCGAGGTGGTGCGCCTGGTGGGGCGCGGGGCGAAGGTTTCCTCCGAAGAAGACCGGCTGTGCGAGCGGGTGCTGACCGCCTTGACCGAAGCCCACCTCGAGCCGCCGCTGCCGGCCGATCTGGCGGCCACGCTGGGCCTGCCCGAAGCGCGGTTGGAACGGATCGTGCAACTGCTGGCCGATCGCGGCGAAGTTGTGCGGCTGGACCGCAAGGTGGTGATGCACCGCCAGGCGGTGACGGCCGCCGTCGAGGTCGTGCGCCAGCTTTTCGCCGGGCAGGACAGTTTCGAAACCGTCGAATTCCGCGACAAACTGGGCGTCAGCCGGAAATTCGCCGTGCCCCTGCTGGACTATTTCGATACCCAGCGGCTGACCGTCCGCTCCGGCAATCGCCGCCGGCGCGGGGCGAAGCTGGGAAAGTGATGTCGGAGGCTGGAGGCCGGAGAGAGATTTTCTGCAACGTTTACGAAAGATAGGCGTCTGTATATGGGAAGTGACCTTGGAAGAGTCCCTGCACCCCCGCCAAGGCGTTTGGGGCCGGGCGGGGAGGGTTGGGTAGAGTAGCAACCATTATCGGGCATTGGAAAATCGCATCCGGGGAAGGAGCATTTACGATGAAGAAGGTGGTGCTCTCGTTGTGCGTGCTGGGGCTGGCGGCGGCGTGGGCGTTTGGCAGCGAGGAGGGCATACTGAAACCGGTGGCGATTGAGCCCCGGTCGGTTCCCTCTCTTGGCCCCAACGGTGGATCTCTGTACGGCCATCAGTTTGGCAAGCCGGGCGAGGATGCCGGCACCGTCAATCCGCATGCCGTCTTCACCACGCTACAGACGATGTTCTCGCCCGTGTCCGTGGCCATCGACTCGCGCCAGGCGGACGCCGCCGGCCCGGATGTGGTTCGGATTGACTTCACCGGCCAGGGCAAGTTCCAGGATGCCGTCGTGGCGGAGCTTCGCCAGCAGGGGGGGCCTGGCAGCGGCTCCTTCGAAATCGTGCCCACGCCCACGCAGGTCAAGCGCGATGATGGGACCATCCCCGTGATGGTGGCCGGCAATTATTACAACAACAGCGGCGGGGCCTTTCGGCAAGTGACATTGACTGTCTTGACGGGCCTGGAAGGCCTCTGCCGCTTCGGGGACAGCGTGCGCAAGGTGCGGGCTATCGACATGACCGGCAACCTGCGCATCAGCGAGATCGCCAACATGCCTTTTCGGCGCGAGTCGCTGATGGGGTATCCCTCCGGCGATGTGGTGGTCGTGGCCGATGCCAACGGCAAATTCGACCCGCCGGCGGGCATCGCTTACGTCGGCCGCAACGTCTTTCTCGACGGCAAGGCCTGGCGGATCACGGTTTCCGACGATGGTACGAAGATCACCGCCGAGAAGGTCGACGTTCAGACGGGTCAAGTCAAACTTGCCCACGGATTTTCATCCGGCACGCTGGTGAGCAGGAATTACATCTTCCAGCTTCCCCCGCAGTACGGCCCCAAAGATGCCGCCAAGGAGGAAGCCGCCACCCTGACGCTGCCGGTCGATCAGTACGCGTTCCTGAGCCTGTCGCAGTCGGAGATGCAGGGCCGCAGTCAATTGCAGCTCACGGGCGTGAACGCCCCGGCCGTATTTGCCGTCGAGGCGGGTAAGACTCTCGACCTGGCCGCAGGAACGCCCCTGACTGCCGCCATCGAAGTGCAGCTTGCCGGCCGCCAGGCGACGTTCTCGCTGAAGGTGGCCGATGGCATCGGCAACCGCGTGGAAATGATCATCGCCAACGGCCGCCAGCCTGAGCCGGTCGTGGAGGTGCTGGATGAGAAGGGCGAAGTAGTCCACAGCGGCAAGATGGCCTATAGCTGAGGCGGCTCCTGCACGCACTCATGGCGAGTGCCCGCGAATCTCACCGGCCCGCTCACCGCCCGCGTGAAGTATGAGGCCGGGCCGTTTGAGGTGGTGGCGAAGGATGCTACATTTACGGTGAAATGACGGCCCCCGCGGCGGGGGCCGCGGGAGACCGAATTATTATGGCAAGCGTGGATTCGGCTAAACGCCGGCGGATCATGCAGCGGTCGATGGCCCTGGGGCATTGCATCTGTGATGCGCGCCGCGGCTGCCCGTGCGAGATGTTCACCCAGCAGGGCTACTGCCCGTGCGCGGGCGAGCGGCCCGAGCCCATCGATTTGTCGCAGGTGCGGCTGACCGAGCATGTGCACAACGCCGGCTGCGCCTCGAAAATTCCGCCGGCCGAACTGGAGGCGGTGCTCGCGCGGCTGCCCAAGGTGACCGACCCGGCGGTGCTCTCGGGCATTGCCGCGGGGGATGATGCCGGGCTCTACCGGCTCAATGGCGATGTGACGCTGGTGCAGACGGTGGATGTGTTCACGCCCTGCGTGGATGACCCGCACACCTTCGGGCGAATTTGTGCGGCCAACTGCCTCAGCGATATCTACGCCATGGGCGGCGTGCCGCGCACGGCGCTGAGCATCCTGGGCTTCCCCTGCGACCGCTTCGACGGGCGGATCATGTACCACATGCTGGCCGGGGCGATGGAGGTGCTGGCCGAGGCGGGCGTGGCCCTGATCGGCGGGCACAGCATCAAGGATGAGGAGGTGAAGCTCGGCTTCGCCATCACCGGCACGGTCGATGCCGCCCGCGCGGTGGAGCGGGCGAACCTGCGTGTGGGCGATGTGCTGGTGCTCACCAAGCCCCTGGGCACGGGCGTGCTGTGTTTCAGCCGGCAGATCGGGCGCATCGGCCCGGAGGCCATGAAGCAGGCCGAATCGACGATGGTCCAGCTCAACCGTGAGGCGGCGGCGGCCATGCTGGAGGCGGGCGCGTGCGCGGGCACGGATGTGACGGGTTTTGGCCTGGCGGGGCACCTGATCGGCATGGCCCGAGCCGCGGGCGTGAGCGTCGAGCTGTGGGCCGAGGCGCTGCCGGTGCTGGATGGGGCGCTCGAAGCGCTGCGCCAGGGCGTCGTGCCCGGGGCGGTGGAGCGAAACCGAGAATACCTGGGCGACGACTTGGTTGTGGGCGAGGACATCGACGAGGCGCGCGTGAATCTGGCACTCGATGCCCAAACCTCCGGCGGCCTCTTGATCGCGGTGCCGGCCGCCGGCCATGCGGCCCTGCTGGCGGGGCTGGCCAGGCGCGGCGTTGCGGCCGCGACAATTGGCCGGGCGACGGAGGTGTCGGCGGGGAAGATCGTCATGGTGGCTGGGGATTGCAAATTGCAAATTGCAAATTGCAAATTTGAAGAACGACCAGCGGCAGCGGCATCAGCGGCGGCAGCGCCTGCGGGTTGCTGCTCCGGCCAAGCATCTGCCGCGGCATCGGCGGCTGTGGATTGCTGCGGGAGCGACAAACCTGCTCCCTCGCCGGCGGCTTCCGCGTGCTGCGCGAGCGCTGTTGAAGGTTCTGGAAGTGGCGCAGGAAGGTCGGCCCAAGCGCAGCGTGCTGCGGCCGTACCTCCAGCCTCCAGCCTCCCTGCTTCGCCCTCGGCGGGCTTCGCAGGGCAAGGCCAGCCTCCAGCCTCTTCTTTGGCCGAGACGCAGCGCGCGTTTGGCGCCTTGATGCGCGCCGCCGCGGCCGCCGGCGCGGTCGATGAAAAGACCAAGGAGCTGATCAACTTCGCGCTGGTGGTCATGTCCCGTTGCCGGCCGTGCGTGGAGGTGCATCTGAAAAAGGCCCGGCAAATGGGGCTCTCGGCCCAGCAGCTTGAAGAGGCCGCCTGGTGCGCCATCGCCATGGGCGGCGCGCCGGTGAAGATGTTTTACGAAGAAGCGCTCGCGAGCCAGGCCGCATCTCAAGGCGGTGAGTGCTGCGGACATTGAGATGTTCACATCGCGGGGTTTGGAATTTGGGATTGGGAAAACCCGTAGCACGGCCATCTTGGCCGTGTTTCCGGCAGTGTTCTCTATTTCGCCACGGGCGAGACGCCCGTGGGACTCATGGGCGAGACGCCCATGCTACTTATTTGGACCCTTTGGGCTCCTCGCCGCCCAGCGATGGATACAGTGCTCCGCAGGTCGTACATTCCGTGCAGCGGATGCAATTCGTGACATTGACGTGGCGTTCGACCTCCACGCCCATGGCGCAGCGGCTGCGGCAGGTGTTGCAGGCGTAGCAGGCCTCGCGCCGGAAGCGCAGGTGGAAAATGCTGATGCGGTTAAAGAGCGACAGCAATCCGCCCAGCGGGCAGAAGATCTTGCACCACGGGCGGAACATCACCACCGAGCCGGCGACCAGCGCCACGACCAGCACGGTCTTGCGCGTGCTCGGAAACCAGCTCTGCCCCGGCGGCAGCGGCGGGCCCTTCATCCAGCCCTGTTGAATGGCCAGGCTCTTGCCGGCGGCCGGCAGCGAGGCTTCCACGGCGCCGGCGGGGCAATATTTGCAGATGGTCACCGGCTGGTCTTCGAACGACTGGCCTTTAAGGCCCAGGATGAAGGGCAGGGCGATGACCACGCCGACCAGCACGACATAGCGCGTGTGCCCAAGCCAGTTGGGAATGGCGATCTTGGGTATGGGCAAGCGGCCCAGCCAGTCCTGGAGGTAGCCGAACGGGCACATCCAGCCGCACACCAGCGAGCCCACCAGCCCGCCGGCCAGCAGCAGCACGCCGGCCAGCAGCAACGGCGCGGTGGCCAGGCCGGGATGGGGCAGGGCGGCGGAAAAATTGGCCATCAGGCCGATCGGGCAGGCAAATGAAGCCCACGGGCAGCCGTAGCAGTGGAACACGCAGCCGGGCAGGCCTTGCAAGGCCCGGATCGGCCAGAGCCACAGCACCGCAAAAGCGGCCTGCACCCAGGGCCGCATGTGCGGCAGCCAGGTCGGCCGAGGGCGCGGCGGCAGGTTCGTTTCATCCGGCACGGCAGCGGACCTCACTGGAAGTGGCCATGGCACGCATGGCCGGTTCTTACTTCACTCAGGTAGGGCACGCTTGGGGCGCGTTGGGATCCACGGCCGGACCGCTTCCGGCCGGCCCCGTCGCCGCCGCCAGGCTGATGCCCCCGTGTCGGAACGCCTTGACCATGTCGGCTTCGCTGGCCTGGGCCCCGCTGCGGGTGGTTACGCCGGTCGGCAGCAGCAGCCCGCCGAGCAGCAGGAGCGTGCCGATCACGGCGGCTGCCAAGCCGGCCCAGATCAGCCGCCGCTCCTCGGAGCGCGTGGCCCGGTCGATGGGAGGCTGATTCGTGTGTCGTCGCATACGCACCTCACGGTCTGCTACTGCTGCATCTTACCGTCTGGCGGGCAGCCGCACAAATTTCACGTTGTCGCACCACGGAGGTGAATGGGAATCGAACCCACCCGGGACTTTGTTGAGCCCCACGCTGGTTTTGAAGACCAGGGGCGTCACCAGACCGCCGACCACCTCCTTACCCGGGCGATTATAGTCGGCCATTTGGCCGCGGCACAACTCCTTATCGCCGGGGCGGGCATAAAAAGGGCCAAGGTGCGTGTAACATTTCGCTTGTTCGTGCGTATAGAGTGACAGAGAATGTGTCGGGTGTTCGGGGACCTTATCAGGAGCTTTGTCATGGCGCCAGTTCGCTTTATCCTCATCGCAGCGGCCATCGCGTGCATCGGTTGTACCGGCCAGAAGGGCGAGACCCCGCCGGTGCAGGAGCCCTCCGCAAGCGCTGCGGTGCGCCAGCCGCTGATGTTCCACTGGAGCGAGGAATTCGGCCGCGAGGTCGTTTCCCCCATTGGCCGCACGTTGCCCGCACAAATGTCCAAGCCTGCGGGGCTGGACCTGCCGGAGCTGCCGGCCAACCGGCCGCTCCTGTTTGTCCGCTGGCCGCGGGTGCCGAAGGTCAATAGCAGTTCGTGGATCGTGCTGGCGGCCTCGCGGGCAGGGGGGCCGTACGATCTGCTGTGCACGGACACGAACTTTGATGGCCGCTTGTCCGACGAGATGGCGATCCATAGCGGCGCCATCACACCCAGCAGTTACGTGAGATATCGTGCGGCCGAGACTCTGGCCGTATGGGGACCGGTGAAAATGGCGGCGACCGCGCCGGCCGATCGGTCGTCAGCCCGCACCGGCCAGCCGGTATCCGAGCCCTTCCACGTCATGTTCACGTTGGAGGATCGCGGCCCGGCGGCCGGCCAGGACCGCTACTGGCTGAACCTGCAATCCTGCGACTGGCGCGAGGGCCAAGTGAAGATCGGCCAGGGTACCTTTGTCGTCACGCTGAGGGACTTCGACGTTGACGGCCGGTTCGACGATGTGACCACCGAGGATTCGATCGGCGATTACATCAACATGCGGCCCATCGCCAACGCGCAATCCGTAGAGGAAGAGGGCCGCTTCATCGGGCGTTTCATCGAGGTCGAGCACCAGTATTACGAGTTCCAGGTCGCCCCGGATGGGTCGTGGGTCTCGTTCCGCCCGGCCGTGCGCGTGCCGGTGGGGACAATCCACGTGGACAAAAGCGTGGCGGGCTTCAGCGTGTTCGGGCCCTCGGGCCACTTTGAATGCCACCCGGTCGGCGGGCTGGCGCAGGTGCCGGTGGGGCGCTATCGCGTGCGCACCTACGGCCTGGCCGCCACCGGCAGCGATGGGGTCGGCTGGACGATGTGGTCCTGGCTGCCGCCGGCGGAAAAACCCTTCGACGTGAATGCCGGCCACACCGTCCAGTCCGACCTGGGCGGACCGCTGCAGTTGACGATTGCCGACCGCGTCAGGGGTGGCCGGCGGCACCACCTCATGTGCCACGTGCTCTCGGCGGCCGGCGACCCGCTGGTGCCGCTGCGGCAGGAACAGCCCCGGCTGCCGATGCTGCACATTCGCAACGACGACGGCTCGTACGACAGTAGGTTCCCGACGAGCCTGGAGTCGCTGCGCTCCAGCTACGGCTGGGATCTCCAGAGCATCATGTGGACCGAACCGACCGATCGGAAGGGCCCTTTCACCGCGACCCTGGAAACCGACGCCCCCTTCGAGTTCGTGTCCAAACCGCTGGTGATCAAGGGCAATTCGGGGTCGTAGCGACAGGTCCCAAAGGAGGTGGCATGCCCTCGCGGCCGGGGCGAAAGCACCGGACGAGTGGGCATGGGCGGAGCATCTTTTCGAGTCGCCCATGCCCACCCGCCTCGGCCGCCCCCGGCGGCCTTCGTCGTGAGGGCATGCCACCGCGCTTGCCAATTGGCTTTGTTCTTCTGCCGCGGTAGGATGGCCACTCCGATCGGCCCGGTGGCGGAATTGGCATACGCTGGGGATTTAAAATCCCCTGTCCCTCGGGACGTGCGGGTTCGAGTCCCGCCCGGGCCAGGATTTTTTGGCTACAGACCATAGGCTTCAGGCTATAGGCTTTAGGGGTTGAGACTTGAGGGCCGCGGCGGTATGGTGGGGACAGAAGCGATACCTTGGCTGGCCGCGCTTCCCGGACCGGTATGCCGTTCTGGCCTGTTGGACGAGCCAAAAACCTCGCGCCTCAAGCCTGTTTGTCGGAGACTGTCATGCCCAAGATGCTGATCGCCTACTACTCGCGGACGGGAAACACCAAGGCCCTGGCCGAGGCCATCGCCGAGGGGGCCAGGGAGGTCGATGGCCTCGACGTGACGATCAAGCCCATCCAGGAGGTGCAGGCCCGCGAGCTTCTGGGCTACCAGGCCATCATCCTGGGCTCGCCGGTGTACTACGGTACGATGGCCTGGGAGGTCAAGAAGCTGCTGGATGAGTCCGTGGCGTTTCACGGCAAGCTTTCCGGCCGCGTCGGCGGGGCGTTCGCCACCTCGGCCAACATCGCCGGGGGCAACGAGACCACCATCCTGGCCATCCTCAACGCCCTGCTCATCCACGGCATGATCGTGCGCGGCTGCGCCTCGGGCGACCACTACGGACCCGTCGCCATCGAGGCCGGCGATGCCCGCTCCCGCGATCAGGGTGAACTTTTCGGAAGGCTCTGGGGGGAGTTGACGGAGAAGCTGTTTGGTGGCCCGGCCTAGCCGCTTTTGCGCCGAACAGGCCGCATCCAAGTTCCCGAACATCGCCTTTCATCCCGGCTTCTGGCCGATTCATGCCCTTTGCCCGCGCCTATGATTCTTCAGCCCCTATCGGGCGGATGAGGAGGTACCGGGCCTATGGACAAGAACGAGATTCTCGACCGGATCGACTACCTGATCGACTCGTCCAAGACGGCCGTGCTGGCCACGGTGGATTCGGAGCACTGGCCGCATATACGCTGGATGACGCCCAAGCGTTTGCGCGGCAGGGCGCAGGTGATCTACGCGGTCAGCTCGCCGCACCTGGCCAAAGCCGCCCAGCTTGAGAACAACCCGTGCGTGGAGTGGATGTTCCAGGACCGGACGCTGCGCGAGGTGGTGGTGGTTCGCGGCCGCGTGAACCTCATCGACAACCCCGCCCTGAAGGCCGAGATCCTGGAGGCCCTGGGTAAGCAACTGCTGGCGTTCTGGAAAATCGCCCCGGAAGAACCGGAGCTGATCGTGCTGGAGACGGTCATCGAGGAGGCGGTGTACTACCTGCCCATGGATGGCACGCGGCAGCAGGTGAGTTTTCCGGCGAGGGCGATATGACGGCCGCCGCCACCATCGCCCAGCAGCGGCCGGCTTTCCTGGCGGGCCTGCTGCGCCAGATGCTGCGGATCCGCCGCTTTGAGGAGAAAGCCGCCCAGCTTTACGGCCTGCGGAAGATCGGCGGGTTCTGTCACCTGTATATCGGCCAGGAGGCCGTGGCGGCAGGGGCCATCGCGGCGATCGACCTGTCCAAGGATTATGTCTTCACCGCCTACCGCGACCACGGCCACGCCTTGGCCTGCGGCGCCGAGGCCGGGGCGGTCATGGCGGAGCTTTTCGGCAAGGCCACCGGCTGCTGCAAGGGCAAGGGCGGCTCGATGCACCTGTTCGATGTGGCGCACCACTTTTTCGGCGGCAACGGCATCGTCGGGGCGCACGTGCCCCTGGCGGCCGGGGCCGCGCTGGCCATCAAGTACCGCCGGCTAAATGGCGTGGTGCTGTGCTTCTTCGGTGATGGGGCGATTCACCAGGGCACCTTCCACGAGACGTTGAACCTGGCGAAGATCTGGAATCTGCCCATTCTCTTCATCTGCGAGAACAACCAGTACGGCATGGGCACGTTTTACAAGCGTGTCTCGGCGGTGGAGGACCTGTCGCTGCTGGGGGCTTCCTACGACATCCCCGGCCGGCAGATCAACGGCATGGACGTGCTGGAGGTGTATCGCGAGGTGGCCTCCGCCGCCGCCCACGCCCGCGGCAACGGCCTGCCCATGCTGCTGGAGGCCAGAACATATCGCTATCGCGGCCACTCCATGAGCGACCCGGCCCGGTACCGCACGAAGGAAGAACTCGAGACCTACCGCCAGCAGGACCCCATCCTGATGCTGCGGACGGTGATGGAACGCGAGGGCGTGCTCGATCAGCGCACGATGAATCAGCTCGATGAGCAGTGCAAGCAGGAGGTGGAGCGGGCGGTGGAGTTCGCGGAAAAATCACCACAGCCGGCCTTGGAGCAGCGGTTTGAGGACGTTTATGCCTGAAGATGGAGACATCGTGTTGGGTGGGAGCTTGCCGCGGGATTTGGCGGCCGGAAATTCCAAATTCCAAATCCCAAATCCCAAACAAATCCCAAGCACCAAATTCCAAACCCCAATAACTGGAGCCCGGTCTGATTCAGGGCAGACGCTCATAGGTAACGTTTGGAATTTGGGATTTGGTGCTTGTTTGGGATTTGGGATTTGGAATTTGGGATTTTCCCTTCCCCGAAGGGAGAACCTGCCATGCCCGTGATCACGTACCGCGAAGCCCTAAGGCAAGCCATCGACGAAGAGATGGAGCGTGATGACCGCGTCTTCCTCATGGGCGAGGAGGTGGCCGAGTACGAGGGGGCGTACAAGGTCAGCCAGGGGTTGTTGGGCAAGTACGGGCCGCAGCGCGTGATCGATACTCCCATTACCGAGGAGTCGTTCACCGGCGTGGGCATTGGGGCGGCCATGCTGGGGCTGCGGCCGGTCGTGGAGTGGATGACCGTCAATTTCGGGCTCCAGGCGATGGACCAGATCATCAACAACGCCGCCAAGCTGCGGTACATGAGCGGTGGGCAGATCACGCTGCCGCTGGTGGTGCGCGGGCCCAACGGGCCCGCGGAATGGCTGGCGGCCCAGCATTCGCAGGCGCTGCAGGCCCTGTTCGCGCACGTGCCGGGTCTCAAGGTGGTCGCGCCGGCCACGCCCGCCGATGCCAAGGGGCTGCTCAAGTCGGCCATTCGCGATGACAACCCGGTGATCTTCCTGGAAGGCGAGCTGATGTACGCCTGGCGCGGCGAGGTGCCCCAGGGCGAGTGGCTCGTGCCGCTGGGCAAGGCGGATGTGAAGCGGGCCGGGGGCGATGTGACGATCATCACCTTCGGCCGGCCGCTGCGCGCGGCCCACGAGGCGGCCGAGCAGCTCGTGCGCCAGGGCGTGGAGGCGGAAATCATCGACCTGCGCACGCTGCGGCCGCTGGATGAGGCCACCCTGTACGCCTCGGTGGCGCGCACGAATCGCTGCGTGGTGGTGGATGAAGCGTGGCCCTTGGCCTCGGTCGGCTCGCACGTGGCCTGGTTAGTCGCCCGCAACTGCTTCGATGACCTCGATGCGCCGGTCGAACTGGTCAGCGGCGATGATATTCCCATGCCTTATAACCACGCGCTGGAGTTGGCGGCGCAGCCGTCGGCCCAGAAGGTGGTCGAGGCGGTCAAGAAAGTCATGTACCTATGAAACGCCAAATTCCAAATCCCAAATCCCAAATTCCAAACAAGCACCAAATCCCAAATTCCAAAGGGAAAATAGCGCCGCGCCGACGAATCGAGCAATCGTCCCAATGGCCGCGTTTGGGATTTGGTGCTTGGGATTTGTTTGGGATTTGGAATTTGGGATTTGGGATTTTGCGTTTCCGGAGGAACGCACCGTGGCCGAACTGATCCCCATGCTGGCGCTTTCTCCCACGATGGAAGTCGCCACCATCATCAAGTGGAACAAGGCCGAGGGCGACACGGTCACCGCCGGCGAGCTGCTGTGCGAGGTGGAGACGGATAAGGCCATCATGGAGTACGAGGCCCCCGTCGAGGGCAAGCTGCTCAAGATCCTCGTGGGCGATGGGCAATCGTGCGGCGTGGGCGAGCCGATCGCCGTGATCGGCGGGGAAGACGAAGATATAACGGCGCTGCTGGCCCAGGCCCAGGCTAAACCCACCGGGGCCGCCGCCGCGACTACGGGCAAGCCGGCCGCCGCGCCGCCCCTGGCCGCAGAGCAGCAGCCACAGGCGGCCCCTCTGGTGGCAGCGCCACAAGCGGCAGCCGCGCCGTCGGCTCCTATCCCGCCGCCAGCGGAAACAGGCCGGCGCGCGCCCGTCTCGCCGGTGGCTCGGCGCCTGGCGGAGCAGGCAGGGGTGGATATCGGCGCCCTGCGCGGCAGCGGGCCCGGTGGCCGGGTGGTAAAGCGCGATGTGGAAGAGGCCGCCGGCCGGGGCGCGCCGCTGGCCGTGCCGGCGGGTGTCCCGCCGAGCGCTGCGGCAGCGCCAGCGGCCGCTCCAGCGGCCGCCGTCGCGCCGAGTCCTCAGGCCGCACCGCCAGCGGCGCTGGTCGCCGCAGCGCGAGCGTCAGCCGCCGCACCGGCTCCTGCGGCCCCCGCGCCGACGGCGCCGGCCCCAGGGCTGGCCGCTCAGGTTGCGGCCGCTGGCGCGCCGGCCGAGATGACCGAGCAGGTGATCCCCATCTCTCCCATGCGGCGGGCGATTGCCGAGCGGATGACGCAGTCGAAGGCGGCCGCACCGCATTATTACCTGGTGATCGCCGTGCGCATGGATGCGCTGCTGGAGGCCCGCCAGCGGCTCAATGAGTCGCTGGGACGAAAGATCTCGCTCAACGCGTTCCTGCTGAAGTTCGTCGCCGAGGCGTTGGCGCGTGTGCCGCGTGTTAACGCCACATGGGAAGCCGGCGGGGGCGGCGGCGGCTACCAAACCATCCGACAGCACGGCCGGGCGGATATCGCCCTGGCCGTGGCCCTGAATGATGGCCTGATCGCCCCGATCGTTCGCGACTGCTCGCGCAAGGGGCTGCTGGCCATCGATGGCGAGCTGGCCGGCCTGATCGCCCGCGCCCAGGCGGGCCAGCTTCGCGGCGAGGAGATCGAGAATGCCACCTTCACCCTCAGCAACCTGGGAAATATGGGCATCGACCAATTCACCTCCATCATCAACCCACCCTGTGCGGCCACTTTGGCGGTGGGGCGGATCGCTCGAACGCCGGTGATCGATGAGGACGGCGAGCTGGCGGTGCATTCGGTCATGAAGCTGACGCTCTCGTGCGACCACCGGGTGATTGATGGGGCGGTGGGAGCGAAATTTCTCTCGGAATTGAAAGCGCTATTAGAAAACCCGGTCCAGCCGGCGCTGGTGGTCCAGCTTTAGAGAATGAAATTCCAAATCCCAAATCCAAAATTCCAAACAAGCGGTTCGACCGCCCTGAGCGGCTCACCGCCGAAGGGCACCAAATCCCAAATTCCAAAGGGGAAGAAACGTCGTTCCCATGAGGCGGGCGACGCTCCCATTACCAGCATTTGGAATTTGGTGCTTGGAATTTGTTTGGGATTTGGGATTTGGAATTTGGGATTTCTTCTTCCCCGGCCGACAAGTCTTCACGCATCAGCAGGAAATCCCGATGCAACGGGACCGTGACCTCATCATCATCGGCTCCGGCCCTGGCGGCTACGTCGCCGCGATTCGCGCGGCGCAGCTTGGGCTCAAGCCCGTGGTGATCGAGAAGGACAAGCCCGGCGGCGTGTGCCTCAATATCGGCTGCATTCCCTCCAAGGCGCTCATTCACCAGGCGGAGTTCTTTCGTGCGGCCGCCGGCCTGCACAAAATGGGCGTGACCACGGATGCGGCCGGCCTGGATTACGCCAAGGTGTACGCCGCCAGCCGGCAGGCCGCCGACACGCTCAGCAAGGGCGTGGAGTTTCTCTTCAAGAAGAACAGAATCGAGTACGTCCAGGGTCTGGCACGGCTGGCCGGCCCCAACCATGTCAGCGTCAAGACCGACGCCGGCGGTCAGATGCTCACGGGCAAGCGCATCCTGGTCGCCACCGGCTCGCGGCCGCGCACCATCCCCGGCTTTGAGATCGACGAGGAGCGCGTGCTCTCCTCCACCGGCCTGCTCCTGCTGCGGCGGCTGCCGCGCACCATGCTGGTGCTGGGCAGCGGCTACATCGGCATGGAACTGGCGCACGTGATGAGCGCCTTCGGCGTGCGCGTGCACGTGGTGGAGATGCTCGACCAGGTGCTGCCGGTGGAGGATGCGGATATCGCCAAGGTGGTGCAGCGTGCCTTCGCGAAGCGCGGCATCCGGTTCAGCACCTCCTCCACGGCCGTGGAGATGAAGCGGATCGACACCGGCGTGGATGTGAAATTGCGCGGCGCCGATGGCAAACTGCACCGCCAACTGGCCGAGATGGTGCTGGTGGCGGTGGGCCGCCAGCCCAACACGGAGAAGATCGGCCTGGAGACCGTGGGCGTTCAGATGGAACGCGGGCTGGTGAGCGTGGGGGATTACTACACGACGGCGGCCGCCGGCGTGTACGCCATCGGCGATATCGTGTCCTCGCTGCCGCTGGCCCACGTGGCCTCCAAGCAGGGCGAGATCGCCGCCGAGCACATGGCCGGCCGCACGCCGCGGCGGCCGCGCATCAATGAGCGCGAAATTCCCACGGTCATCTTCACCGAGCCGCAGATCGCCGGCTTCGGCTACAACGAGAAGGCGGCCAAGCGCGCCGGCATTTCCTATCGCGTGGCGACCTTTCCGTACCGGGGGGCGGGCAAATCCGTGGCGATCGGCCGGCCGGAAGGTTTCGCCAAGGTGCTCTACGCGCCCGATTCGCACGAGATCCTCGGGGCCAGCATCGTCGGCGCCGAGGCCACCGAGATCGTGCACGAACTGCTGCTGGCCAAGACCGCCGAGCTGCTGCCGGAGGATATCGCCGAGATGATTCACGCCCACCCGACGCTTTCCGAAGTGGTCATGGAGGTCTGCCGCGCCGCCGAGGGCTGGGCGATACATGCGTGAGCGGGCGACCTGAGAACGCAAGAGCAACACAAAGATCACAAAGACCACGAAGGGCACAAAGGAGAAGCAGAGAAGGGGCATTGCCGAATCCTTTTTTGGAGCTTTCTTCTTTTCTTCTTCGTGCCCTTTGTGTTCTTTGTGATCTTTGTGTTTCCGCTTTGATTTTCTGGTATACGGTTACGCTATGGCCGACATTCGCGTCCTGTCCGTGCACCTGGTGAACAAGATCGCCGCCGGCGAGGTGATCGAGCGCCCGGCGAGCCTCGTCAAGGAGCTGGTGGAGAACGCACTGGACGCTGGGGCCGGCCGCATCGATGTGGCGGTCGAGAAGGGCGGCCGCGCCCTGGTGGCCATCAGCGATGATGGCGAGGGCATGACCGCCGAGAATCTTGCCAAGGCCTTCCTGCCGCACGCTACAAGCAAGCTGGCGGCGGAGGATGACCTGTTGCGCATCACGACGTTGGGCTTTCGCGGCGAGGCCCTGGCCTCCATCGCCGCGGTCAGCCACGCCCACATCCGCACGCGGCGGCGCGATGAGGAAGCCGGCTACGAGGTGGAGGCCTCCGGCGACACGCTGGGCGCGGTGCGGCCGTGCGCCGCGCCGGCCGGCACCACGGTGAGCGTGCGCGACCTGTTCTTCAGCACGCCGGGCCGGCGGAAATTTTTAAAGAGCGATGCGACGGAACTGGGCCACATCAGCGAGACGCTCGCGCGGCTGGCCCTGCCCAACAAGAATGTCGCCTTCACGCTGAGCCACAACGGCCGCACCATCCTGGACCTGCCGGCGGCGGTGACGCTGGCCCGGCGGGCGGCGGATCTGTTCGGCGTCGAGCTGGCGGCCGACTTGATTTCCATCCGCGCCGACCAGGCCCCGGTGCGCATCTCCGGGCTGATCGCCCCGCCGGGAGCGGCCCGGGCGACGACGCGCTGGCAGTATTTCTTCCTCAACGGCCGGTACATCCGCGACCGGTTCCTCTCGCACGCCCTGAAGGAGGGCTACCGCGGGCTGATCGACCCGCAGCGCCAGCCGGCGGCGCTTGTTTTCATCGAACTGGCGCCGGAAGAGGTGGATGTGAACGTCCACCCGACCAAGATCGAGGTGCGCTTCCGCGACAGCCAGTCGGTGCATTCACATCTGCTGGCGGCGCTGCGCGAGACGTTGCAGCGGGCGGAGCTGCGCCCGCGGGCGGAGTTCTCCGGCCCGGCCGCACCGGGCGAGCCCGCGGCCGGCGGTGCGGCGGCAGGTCAGCTTGCCGCGGCAACCGAAGCTGGATCGGCAGGCGACGTGGCTGCAACCAGCGCAGCCACGGCAGCCGCGCTTGCCACGCCGTCAGCACAAGACAGCACCGCGGCGGCGCCGCAGACACTCGCGCCCGCGGTGGGCGAGTTGCCGCCCGAGCCGCCCGATGATGCCCGGCGGCAGGGCCTGCGGCAGGCGCTGGCGGAATATTTCAAGAACCAGGCGGCCCAAATGCGGCTGCAGTTCCCCGAGCCGCGCGATCGGCCAGGCCATGTGGGTCAGCCGCAGCGGCCGCTGGCAGGGGGGCAGGCGCCGGCACCGAGCAGGCCATGGTCGCAGGCGGGCACTCCCGCGGCGGCGGAGGCGTTTGCCGCGCCGGTGGCGCCGACGATGCCGCCGGCGCGATCAATCGCGGCCGAAGCGCCGCCGGCCGCACCGCTGATGGCGCCGGCAGCTTCGCCTGTACCCGGCGAATCGCTCGCCCCTGCCGCCGGCAGGCCGCAGGTGCTCCAGGTGCACGGCACGTACCTGATTTTGGCGGAGGCCGACGGCATCACCATCGTCGACCAGCACGCCCTGCACGAGCGGATCCTGTACAACCAGCTCCTGCGCCGCGTCTCGGCCGGCTCCCTCGAAAGCCAGCATCTGCTGGTGCCGGCGGTGCTGGCCGTCACGCCGGTGCAGCAGGCGCTGCTCACCGAGCAGGCCGAACTCCTGGGCCGCCTGGGCATCGAGCTGAGCGACTTTGGCCCCGGCAAGCTGGCCATTCAGCGATTCCCCAGCTTCCTCGACAAGCTCGACCCGGCCGCCTTCCTGGCCGACCTGGCCGACCAACTGGCCGAGGAGGACCCGTCCCTCGACCGCGAGCGGCTGCTGCACCAGATCCTGGACATGATGGCCTGCAAGGCCGCCGTCAAGGCCGGCGATTCGCTGACGGGCCAGGAAATCGAATCCCTGCTCGACCAGCGCGAGCATGCGGAAAAATCCACCGCCTGCCCGCACGGCCGGCCCACGCAGATAAGGCTGACGATTCGGGACCTGGAAAAGCAATTCAAGCGGGGCTGAGGGTTCTTGTCTGCGAAAGGAACCACAGAGGACACAGAGGAAAACAGAGGACACGGAGAAAAACTGAGAGAGAGTAAAGCCGGAAAACGCACAGAGGAGGATGGAGGACACAGAGAAGAGGGAGATGGAAGAGTCCGAGTGAGGATTCGGCGTAGTTCATAGCCTCTGAAACCGTACTTGCTTTCTCTCGCCTGTGTTTCGGACTCTATTCTGGTCTCTGTGTCCTTCATGTATTTCTGCGGTCTCTCTCTTTTCTTTTTCGGCCTCTTCTCCGGCCTCTACTCGCAATTGTCGTCTCTGTGTCCTCGCTTTTCCTCTGCGTCCTCTGTGGTTCACTTCCTCGAGAAAGCCTGCTCGATCCGACTCAACTCCGCCAATTGCTCATCATCCAGGCAGCCCGGCGGCGGGGCGGCCATGAGCTCCTTGGCGCGGTCACGGGCGACCTCTTCCAGCGGGGATGGGCAATTCTCGCGCGCCCGGCGGTTGAGGATGTGCGGCTGCCAGAACTCGTCGCGGAAGTTCTCCAGCGTGTGGTCGGTTTCGAGAAACGCCCCGCCGATGCCGACCTGCGTGATGAGATCCATGGGCACCGTCTGGTCGTTCACCTCCACGCCCCGGAGCTGCCGGCGGACCCAGCCGACAATCTCATCGTGGATCACGAGCTGCGCAGGCGAAAACGTCTTTTCCGACTCGAGCTGCCCCAGTCCCCAGATGAGGCTCACGCCGGCGGCGGCGTGGGTCTGGAGGGCGAGGGCCATTTCCAGGGCCGCCTGGCTGTCGTCGAACACCGACTCGGTTGATGACCACGAGGACGAGGGCAGGCGGTAAAACCGCCCCAGCTGTGCCCCGGCATCGGCGAAGAGGGCGTTTTCCGGCCCGCCGGTGACGGCCGTGGCCTGGCGCATGTCGAAGGTGTGCGCCAACCCCAGGTTGTGGATCACCGGCCGGCCCGGCTCGAGCACCTGGTTGATGACGATGCCCGAGAGGATTTCCGCGTTGCCCACGGCCATGGCGCCCGCCAACGTCACCGGGCCGGTCACGCCGGCCATGGGCTCGCCGTTAATGGTGACAGGTATACCGCTGCCTGCCGAGCGCTCAAAGATGGTCAGCGCCAGGTTCGTCCAGCGCAAGGGCCCGTGCGCGGTAAAGCCCACGCTGAGCCAGTTGCCCCGGACGACCGGCTTCATCTCGCGCAGGGCGTCCATGCCCGCCGGGCCAAAGCACAGGGCCCGCACGTGCCGGCGGGTGTTCTCCGCCATGACCCGCACGCCGACGAAATCGCGCTGCGGCGGCGGCACATCCGCGCACGCCACGCCCATGACGCCCTGCACGCTGGGCAGGGCATTGCACAGGCGCGACAGCGCCGCCAGGTCTCCCGTCGTGATGGGCCGGCGCTCGCGGCCCGTCCACCAGTACATGACCGGGGTCGTCCAGAACAGCGGGGCCGAATCGCACGTCAGCACGTCCACCGTGCCATCGAGCTGCGCCAGTTCCACGCGCGAAGGCGCCTGCGCCAGATATTCCATCACCATCTGGCGCGGCAGCCGCACTTCCTGCGCGCTGGTCCCGGGAATCGCTCCAGCGCGGATCATCCGTTCCACAATGCCGTCGTGCTCGAGCCGGACACCGATGTCTTCGAGAATGCGCAACGAGGCATTGTGGATGAATTCAATATCGATGCTCTTCACCATCATCTACCTGCTCTTGAGGCTTATGCTCCGCACGCTGATTCGTCCCACCTCGCAGAGAAAACCCGCGCCGCCGCGGGCGAGGCGGTCGTCCGAGGCGGCCAAGAGTTGCCGGCCATCGCACCGGGCGGTGATCCGCGGGCTGCGGACCTCGAGGCTTAGCGCGTGCCAATCGTGATCGGCGAAGGGGCAGGCGGCCTCGGCGAGAATCTCATCGCTGCCGTACCAGCGCCGCAACAATTGCATCTTCTCGCCGATCTTCACCAGCGCGATATATCGCTCCAGCCCCTGGTGGCGGACCACCAGGCCGGCCAGGTCGGCGACCTTGATGCTCAGCTTCGCGGAGAAGGTGTAATCGGCCCAGTCGGCATTGCCTGTCACCAAAAGCCCGCGGCCGGCGTTCTGGCCGATGGCCGTGGCGGGCTGGCCGCTTTCGACGCCGAAGGGGTAGGCCGCGTGCACGCTGGAAACCCAGCCGGCCACAATGCCGCTGAGGATCGGCAGGGCGTCGGGCCAGCGCAGGTTCGGCCGGCCGGCCAGGCTGATACGGTCGATGAAGAGGTCGCCGGCGGCCCGGGCGGCGCTATCAATCTGAATGCCCAGGTCCCACGCCGGCCAGGGCAGGTCGGCCGGCAATTCGATACTCAGCCGCAGCGGTTTATCCGCCCGCAGGCGTTGCGCGGGGCCGTAGCCCAGAAGCTGGCCCACCTTGCCATCCTGCACGCCGCAACGGATGAACAATTTGGCGTGCGCTGCGCCTTCAACCTGGCCTACCTGGGCCGCGGCCGTGACGGTCATGCCCGGATAGAGATGTGGCGAGGCCTCGATGCGATAGCCGCCGGGCGTTTCCGGCGGGGTGGGCAGCACGGGCGTAGAGATGCGAGCCGTGCGGCCGGCGGAGACATCAAACGCAATTCGCATCGCCCGACCGGCCAGGCCGCGCGGGGCGGGGACGTTGCTCACCGCCGCCGCACCGCGGGTTTCGTAGGCGCCATCCTCGCTACGGTAGCCGTGCAGGGCGCCGGGCATGTCGAAATGGTGCCAGGCGCCATCCTTGGGCTTTTTGGGCGCGGGCCAGCCCATGACCACGCGGCCGATCCGCTCCAGGTGCGATGCTTCGATGAGCACGTCGGTGCTGCTGCGCGTGCCCTCGGCCGTGGGCAGGATGATGCGGTCGGCGGGCGGGACCTGGAAGTCGTAGCGGGCGTTGATGCCGGCAAGGCCGACCTTGACGCCCATCACGCAGCCCACGTTGGCGGCGTTGCAGTCGGTGTCCCAGCCGGCCGTGTTGATGATCTGCTGGCTGAGGAAGAAATCATCCGGCGCGTGGAGCCAGGCCAGCACCATCAGGGCGTGGTTGGGAATGACGTGGCAGCCGCCGCCGAACTTGTCGTAGCCGTAGTTCTTCGCGATTCGATCGTATGTCCGCCGCCAGTCATCGCTGGCACCGGCCCATTTGCGGACATCCGCGTGCAGGCGGGCGATGAGGCTTTTCGCGGGGATCTGCGCCAAGGCCAGATCGATGATCCGCCGCATGTCGCGCTGGGTAAACGCCGCCGCCACCATGGCCGCCTGGACGACCGCGGCGTGGATCGCCTCGCCATCGTGGCTCACCGATGCCGCCCGGCGGGCCAGCTCGGCGGCCAGGTCCGGCCTTCCGGGGGCCACCAGGCCGCAGCCATCAATGAAGATCTGGGCGCCGATCTGTTCGGCCACCAGCTTGCCGTTAAGCGCAATCGACCCAGAGGCGGGGGCCTCGTAGCCTTGCTTCAGGCGGGTGTACGCCGTGTGCTCCGTGGAGACGCCAAAGCCGCCCCACCACAGGACGGTCTTGCCCTCGATGAGGTAGTTGAGCCAGGTCTTGCCGAAAAACGCCGCCGGCGTCTCGGCGTACAGGCCCGAATCTTCCAGGGCGCGGATGAATGTCAGCGTGCCGGAGATATCATCATCCGCGACGACCAGGGGTTTTCCCATGTCCTCATGGACGTACCGGCTGATCGCGCCCCATTTCTCCTCGATCTTGGCCTTTGGCCAGCCCTCGAACGGCCGGCCCATGTACACGCCGATGACTTTGCCCAGGAGCCCGGCGTACAGGCGCTCTGCGTAGCCTGGCAGCAAGGAAAGGGTTTTACTCTTCACGATGCTCATTCCTCTGTGTTCTTCATTTCCCTTTGTGGCCTCTATCTTTTTCCGGCCGTTACTCTCTCTTCTTCTCCGCGTCCTCTCTTTTCCTCTGTGTCCTCTGTGGTAAATTCTTCGCTACGTGCCTTCCTATCTCACGACCCGTGCCCCGCCGCCCTTCATGAGCTTTTCCACCTCATCCTTGGTGGCCATGGAGGTGTCGCCGGGCGTGGTCATGGCCAGCGCGCCGTGGGCGGCGCCGTAGTTGACGGCCTGCTCGGGCGTCTTGCCGGCCAGGAATCCGTACACCAGTCCCGAGGCAAAGCTGTCGCCGCCGCCGACGCGGTCGTAGATTTCGAGGTTGGGCCGCTCGATAGCCTGGTAGAACTGGCCGTCGTAGTACAGCACCGCGCCCCAATCGTTGATGGTGGCGGTCTTGGCGTTTCGCAGCGTGGTGGCCACGGCCTTGAAGTTCGGGTAGGCCGCGATGGCCTCCTGGATCATCGCCTTAAACGCCGTCACGTCCAGTTTGCTGAACGATTCGCCGACGCCCTTGACCTCAAAGCCCAAGGCCGCGGTGAAATCTTCCTCGTTGCCGATCATCACATCCACCAGCGGGGCGATCTCCCGGTTCACCTGGCGGGCGCGGTCCATGCCGCCGATATCCTGCCAGAGCGAGGGGCGGAAATTCAGGTCGTAGGAGATGATCGTGCCGGCCGCCTTGGCCGCCTGCATGGCCTCCTTGGCCACATCGGCCGTCGTGGCCGACAGCGCGGCGAAAATGCCGCCGCAGTGGAACCAGCGGGCGCCTTCCTCGGCGAAGATCTTCTTCCAGTTGATATCGCCCACCTTCATCTGCGAGGCCGCCGAGTGGCCGCGGTCGGAGCAGCCCTTGGCGCCGCGCACGCCGAAGCCGCGCTCGGTGAAGTTCAGACCCAGCCGCACCTTTCGCCCCAGGCCGTCAAACGGCACCCATTTCACGTGCCGCATGTCCACGCCGCCCTGGAGGATGAAATCCTCCAGCAGGTGGCCGATGTCGTTATCGGGGATGGCCGTCACCACGGCCGTCCGCAGGCCGAAGCAGCGGCGCAGGCCGCGGGCCACGTTGTATTCCCCGCCGCCTTCCCACACGCGGAAGGTGCGGGTGGTGCGGATGCGCTCATCGCCCGGGTCCAGCCGGAGCATGATTTCGCCCAGGGAGACGCAGTCCCACATGCAGGATGAAGCTTCCTTGATGGTCAATTTGGCCATGTCAATCTTCCTTGTTGATCTGCTTGAGCCACGTATTCAAGGTGCCGGCCTCGCGCAGCAGACTCTCCGCCGTGCTGTCCGGCACGAATTCCAGCAAACAGTAGCGATCCCCGCCGGCGGCGGCGGCGGCGTGCAGGTATTCCAGCCAGTGGGCCTGGCCCCTGGTCAGCGGCGCCTGTTCGGGCGCGGGCTCGCCCGTGAAGTAGTACACGTGCACCTGGGTGAGCCATTTGCGCACGGCCTTGAGGCTCTTGAGCCGCTGGTTGTGCGTGTACTTCAGGGCCGGCTGCCAGTAGGTCTTCAAACCGGCCGCATCCACGGCGGTCAGCAGGGCGACGGCCGACTCGGCCGTGTCGGTGAGCGTACCGGCGTGGAACTCGTACGAGACGGTCATGCCGCGCTGGCCGGCAATGGAGGCGATCCGCCGCGAGTCATCCTCGACGCTCTTGCGGTACTCCGCATCGGCATCCTTGGAATGCTTGCCGCCCGCCCAGACGCGGATGGTCTTGGCGCCCAGGGCGGCCGCCGAGTCGGCCACGGCCGCAAAGGCCAGGCCGGCCTTCTCGCTCTCGGCCACCTTGTAATAGGAGCCGTAGCTGGGGATTTCCAGGCCCGCGGCCGCCGTCAAGTCCTTCACCTGGCGGGCGATCTCCACCTGTCCGTGCGGCACGTGCACATCGCCGCCCCATTCGATGCCCGCCAGGCCCGCCTTGGCCGCCAGCTCGACAATCTGCACGGCCGTCATCTTGCGAAATGTCACGGAGCACAGGCCCGAATACAGCATGGTACGTTTCCTTTCGTGGTTCGATTGCCCGAACCAATCATTGTGCCGTTCGACAGCCGGCTCGTCCAGCGGCAATCGGAAACAGGAAGACAGAGAAGAGGCTTTAGGCTGTAGACCATAGGCTGTAGGAACTGGCGGAAGAGCGGGATGCGGCCGCACAGAAGCAGTCGGACCTTTCCGGTAAGTGTTACAAACTCAGTGGCGAATATTACTGAGTAATA
>PMYD01000057.1 GCA_003171335.1 Phycisphaerales bacterium | reverse complement strand
TGCAGACGGGTGAAGTGTTACGTAGATTCATTCATGGAATGCAGATCATCAATTTCGGGGCAGCAAACCGGAGGCCGCGATGAGCGCTTTCTATCGTTCGAAGTATCGCGAACCACAATGGTTGTGGATAGTGTTTCTTCTGCTGATCCTGCGCTATTGGCGCGCACTGCTGATTCTATTGGCTTTTTCCAGCCTCCAGGCCGCGCCCCATTTCGCCTTGTGGTTTGGAGGGATTCTCCTGGCCCTCTGTGTAATGGCGTTCATCCCGCACGTGCGGCGAGTTTCTTATCGTTTTCTGAGGCTCAGTTCGGATCAGGGATGGTGGAGAGGCGTCCGAGTTTCCCTGTACACAATGATTGGCCTGATCCTTGTCTGTGGCGGTTTCATCGGGGCCGTCTCCCAGAGTGATGCGGCAAGAATCGCCGTTGCGGTACCTACGAAAGAGCCCCAGCTTGCGACTGCTGCCAGTCAAACATGTGTAACCCTTCCGACCGAGGAGCTGTTGGTGAAAGAGACCCCCTGCGAACAAACCTTCGGGCCCTCCACCCAGCCTGACGCCGCACCCGATCCCGGCGATGGAGGCAGCGAATGAGCCGAAAACATATCCGGTTCGATGTTCTGAAGTTGGTCGTCGAGCATCAGAACCAAGTGTTTGCGACGAAAGATGTGTCGGAAGATGAGCGGATGAAACGTGCCCATCCGGAGTTCGTGAATCATACGCATTACCACGCTTTCGTGGGCGGAGCGTTGAGCGATCACCACATCGCCCTTGGAATCGCCGAGTTTCGCAAATCGGCCTCGCGGCGCTCTCGCTGGCAGAAGAACGGCCTTGCCAAACCCGTGACTGCCCCGGCCGCGAAGACTTCTTCCACGGCCGCGGCCGCAAGCCAGGTGGACGTTCTGGAACTTGGGCCGCAGTGCAGCAAAGATTCGCCGTTTGCGGCCCGGATGCGGCTTCACCAAAGCTGGTACCGGGCCAAGGTGCTGAGAGTTCCGTACGGCGCTGGCCCCAAGCCTACCTCCACGAGCCTCTACGGCAACATGCTCACCCCTGCCGATGGTAAAGCTGGGCGCAATTTCCTCACCCCCGAGATCGCCCAAGTGGCAAGTGATCGTGTCGCTCAGGGCGAAGGCGCGGTAGAGCCCTTCCGCCTGTTCCACAACATGCTTTCGAGCCAGCCGATGTGCTTCAATCTTTTCGGCCCGCTGGTCAATGACCGTGCTCTGGCCTGCCGGTTGCTGTCTGCAATCCTTCCAGAAGGCGTGGCCGAGGTGAAGCGCGTTGTCCTCGAGTGGGCGCCGCAGCCGGCCAAGGACTATCTGGGTGACCGCACAGCATTCGATGCCTTCATCGAGTATAGCGCCACCGACGGCCGGCTGTGTGCTTTGGGCATTGAGACCAAGCTTACCGAACAGTTCTCGGCGCACGAATACGATGGCAATCGCTACCGGCGCTGGATGGGTGTATCCGATGCGCCGTGGCGTCCTGAGGCCGCCGATAAAGTCCATGCAATTGCCCACAATCAACTATGGCGTGACCATCTCCTGGCGGTTGCCCTGCGGCGACAGCGGTATTCACCATACCCGACTACGCGCCTCATGCTTGTCCGCCACCCGGAGGACCACGACTGCGCCCATGTCCTGGCCGGCTACTGTAAGCTGCTTCGCGAGGGCGACGATTCATTGATCGACATGCCGCTGGACCGCCTGGTCGATGCCTGGACAGCGACTATCACCGCTGGGCCGCATCGCCGTTGGATCCAGGAATTCCGGGTGCGGTATCTTGAATTGGAGAGAAGCCTTATGCTGAGAGCTTCTGAATAATGGCCCGGCAGAACGCCGGCAGGTCCTCCGGCTTGCGCGCGGTGATGAGCCGGCCGTCGACGACGCATTCCTCATCCACCCAGTTGGCCCCGGCGTTGATCATGTCGTGCCTGATGGCGATGAAGCTGGTGGCGCGCAGGCCGCGCAGGGCGTCGGTGCAGCAGAGCATCCAGCCGCCGTGGCAGATGGCGGCCAGGATCGTGTCCTTCTGGGCGGCGCATTTGGTGATGAAGGCGATCATCTGGTCGTTGCGGCGCATGAAGTCCGGGCACCAGCCGCCGGGCACCACCACGGCGTCGAAGCGCTGCGACAACGCCTGCTCCACGCCAATGGTGCTGGTGCACGGATAGCCCAGCTTCGAGGCGTACACCGTGCACGGGTGCGGGGCGACCAGTTCCACCACCGCACCCTCCTCGCACAGGCGCAGGTAGGGGTACCACACTTCCAGTTCCTGGTATTGCTGCTCCAGCATGATCGCAATGCGCTTGCCTTCGAGTCCCATCGAATGCTCCCTTCATCCCGTCCGATCGCATGATGTGTTCCGCTGCATTATAGGCGGCCGGCCCCGGCGCACGCCAACATTGGTGGCATGCCCTCACGCCGCAGGCCGCCTGGGCGGCCAAGGCGGGTGGGCATGGGCGCTGGCGAGCAGGCCCGCGCGCATGCCGGGCAATCCATGCCCACCCGTCCGGTGCTTCGCCCCGGCCGTGAAGGCATGCCACCTCCGGATCTGCGGACTCTCATATCGCCAAACTAAGGCTAATACACTAGCACCACCTGATTGACCCCTCCCAAATCGGGTTCTAGGATTTTCCCATATCTTTCCGATATTCCCCGAAGAGTCGAATTGGCTCGAGCGGTGAAGCATATGGCCAAAGCATCCGACCCGTGGCGCGCGGCGGGGGAGCTATCCCCTGGCGGGGCTCTTGCGCTGCGGGTCCATTTCGCGCCCCAGGCACAACAAGGAGAAGACGATGTCAGCATCACGTCACGGTCACCGGCGGCATAGCGGCAAGGCGCGCCAGGCCCAGCAGCACTCTGGGTGCACCGGGCACTTCCTGGAGGAATTGGAGAGCAAACTGCTGCTGACCGCCGCCCCGGTGCTGACCACGATCAGCACGCTGACGGGGGCCACGGAAGATGCGGCCTTCTCCATCCCCTACGCCACGCTCTTTAGCGCCAGCAACGCCACCGACTCCAACGGCCAGCCGGTCAGCTTCCAGATCCAGGCGGTCTCCACCGGCACGCTGACCGAGGGCGGCAGCCCGGTCAGCCCCGGGACCACGCTGATCACCACCGCCGACACGGTCGTGTGGACGCCGGCGGCCAACGCCAACGGCACCGGCGCCAGCGCGCTGAGCGCCTTTACCGTCAAGGCCTACGACGGCGCCCAGGCCAGCGCCACGGCCGTGCAGGTGAAGGTGGCCGTCGTGTCGGACTTCGATGCGCCGACGCTGACCCACGTGAACACGCTGACCGGCGCGCTGGAGGATCATCAGTTCACCATTACGTACATCGCCCTGGCCGCCGCGGGCAACCAGGCCGACCTGGACAGCTCCACGATCAACTTCCGCATCATGGCCGTTTCGTCGGGCACCCTGACCAAGAACGGCGTCACCGTGCCCAGCAACGGCACCATTACGCTGGCCGCCGGCCAGACGCTGGCCTGGATGCCGGCGTCGCACGCCAATGGCCTGTTGAACGCGTTTACGGTGGAGGCCGATGACGGCACATCTCTGTCCGGCACGCCCGACGTGCAGGTGAACGTGAATGTCGCGGCCTACAACTACCCGCCGGTGGTCAACAGCACCGCCGCACTGATTGGCGGCACGGAGAACACGCCCTACACGATTTCCTACGCCACGCTGCTGGATGCCACCGGTGCCACCGATGTCGAGAACGAGACGCTCAGCTTCAAAGTGGCAGCCGTAAGCACCGGCATGCTGACCAAAGGCTCATTGCCGGTCGTGGCAGGCACCACGACGGTGGGGGTGGGCGAGAGCTTAGTCTGGACGCCCGCCGCCAACGCGCACGGCACGCTCAACGCCTTTACGATCAAGGCCAACGACGGCGCCGTCGATTCGACGACCGCCTCCCAGGTGACTGTGGCGGTCGCACAGGTGCCCCAACCCCCGACGTTGACGACGGTGTCCAACCTGACCGGCGCCACCCAGGAAACGCCCTTCAGCATCACCTATGCCGCGCTGACGGCCGCATCCAATAAAACCGACGTGGACGGCAACCCGGTAAGCTTTCGAATCGAGCAGGTTTCCTCGGGCACGCTGACCAAGGGCGGCGCGGCCGTCACGCCGCACACGACCACCATCGGCGTGGGAGATACCGTGGTCTGGACGCCGGCGATGAATGCCAGCGGCACCCTGGAGGCCTTCCGCATCCTGGCGTCGGATGGCGTCTCGCTGTCCGCCACGCCGGTGCCGGTCAATGTGGTCGTCGCGCACGTCAACCATGCCCCCCGACTGACCTCGGTGGCGCCGCTGACCGGCGCCCTGGAGAACACCGCCTATACGATTCCCTTCGCCACGCTGGCGGCCGCCTCGGACGCCTATGATGTGGATGGCGATACGCTGAAATTCGTCATCGCGGCTGTCAGTACGGGCACGCTGACCAAAGGCACGGCCGGCGTCGTCGCCGGCACGACGACCGTGGGGGCGGGCGAAAGCCTGACCTGGACTCCGGCCTCCAACGCCAACGGACTGCTCAATGCGTTCACCGTCAAAGTGAAGGATGCGGCGCTCACCAGCTCTACCGCCGTGCAGGTGAAGATTTTTGTCGGGCACGTGAACCAGCCGCCTTTATTGACGGCCATCCGCACGCTGACCGGCGCGACGGAAGATACGCCCTTCACCATCACCTACGCCGCCTTGAATGGCGCGGCGACCGCCTCCGATGCGGATGGCGATCCGATCAGCTACCGCGTTGACACCATTTCCTCCGGCACGCTGATGAAGAACGGCCGGCACGTCATGCCAGGCGTCACCACGATTGCTACCGGCGAGAGCCTGGTGTGGACGCCGGCGTTCCACGCTTTTGGCGCGACCACCAGCCCGCTCAATGCGTTCACCGTGAAGGCCTATGACGGCGTCGATGCCTCCGCGACGGCCATTCAGGTGAAGGTGGTGGTGGCCAATACGCCCCACGCGCCAACCCTGACGACGATCGCCCCGCTGACGGGGGCGGTGGAAGATGCGCCGTTCACAATCAGCTACGTGGCGCTGGCGGCCGCGGGCAACCAGAGCGACCCGGACGGCACGACGCCCAGCTTCCGCGTGGATTCGGTCAGCTCCGGCACGTTGAAGAAGAATGGCGTGGCGGTGGTGCCCGGCGTGACGACGCTCGGTACGGGGGAGTCCCTGATCTGGACGCCTCCATTACATGCCAACGGCACCGGTGCCAACGCGCTCAACGCGTTCATGGTGAAGGCCTGGGACGGCGCCCTGGCCAGCGCGACGGCCGTCCAAGTGAAGGTGGCCACATCGGCCGTCAACCACGCGCCTACGCTGACCACCGTATCGACCCTGACTGGTGCGTACGAGGACACGGCCTATCTCATTCCCTACGCGGCGCTGCTGGGGGCTTCGGACCTGGCCGACGTGGATGGGCCTTCGTTGAACTTCCGCATCCAGGCCGTGACGACCGGCACGCTGACCAAGAACGGTGCGGCCGTGGTGCCGGGAACGACGGTGCTGTCGGTGGGGCAGAGCCTGGTATGGACGCCCGCCGCACACGCCAGCGGCACGGGCGCCAGTGCGCTCAACGCCTTCACGGTGGTCGGCTACGACAGTCTGCTGACCTCGGCCACGCCCGTCCAGGTGAAGGTCGCCGTCACGCAGGTCGCCCATGCTCCCACGCTGACGACCATCAACACCTTGACCGGCGCCTCGGAAAACACCGCCTTCAGCATCACCTATGCTGCCCTGGCCGCCGCCTCCAACGTGGCGGATATGAACGGGCTGGCCACGAGTTTCCTGATCATCGATGTCAACAGCGGCACGCTCACCAAGGGCGGAGTGGCGGTGATTCCCGGCACGACCACGCTGGCCAGTGGACAGACGCTGGTCTGGACGCCGCCGCTCAACGCCAGCGGCACCGGCGCCAGCGCGCTAACTGCCTTTACCGTGAAGGCGGATGATGGCTCGCTCCTGTCCGCCGCCCCCGTGCAGGTGAAGGTGGCCGTCGCCGGCGTGAACCAGGTGCCGACGCTGACGACCATGAGCACATTGCCCGGGGCCTTGGAAGACACGCCGTTCACCATTTCCTACGCCACGCTCCAGGCGGCGGGCAATGCCGCCGACGTGGACAGTCCGACGATCAACTACCGCATCGAGGCGGTCTCCAGCGGCACGCTGACCAAGAATGGGACGGCGGTCGTGCCGGGCACGACAATCCTGTCGGCCGGCCAGAGCCTGGTCTGGACGCCGGCGGCCAACGCGCACGGCACCGGCGCCAGCGCTCTAAACGCCTTCACCGTCAAGGCGACGGATGGCACGGCCCTTTCGACGACGGCGGTGCAGGTCAAAGTGAACGTGGCGGCAGTTGATAAGGCCCCCACACTGACCGCGGTGGCGACGCTGACCGGGGCCACGGAAAACACGGCGTTCAGCATCCCCTTTGCGACTCTGGCCGCCGCGGGCAACCAGGGCGATATTGATGGTGACACGGTGAGCTACCTGATTTCGGCCGTCAGCACCGGCACGCTGACCAAGGGCGGCATCCCGGTTTTGCCGGGCACGAGCTTCGGAGCCGGCGAGACGCTGGTCTGGACGCCCGCGCTGAATGCCAGCGGCACGGGCTCCAGCGCCCTGAATGCCTTTACCGTCAAGGCCTACGACGGGCACCTGAGCTCAGCTACGCCCGTGCAGGTGAAGGTGTCTGTCGCCCATGTCAATCACGCCCCGACTCTCACGTACGTGAACACACTGGCCGGCGCAACGGAAAACGCGCCGTATACGATCACCTATGCGGCGCTGGCCGCTGCGGCCGATGAGCGCGATATCGACGGCGACCACGTGTCCTTCTCCATTACGGCCGTCGCCGGCGGCACGCTGAAACTCAATAATGTCGTGGTCGTGCCGGGCACGACGCTCCTGTCGACCGGCCAGAGCCTGGTCTGGACGCCGCCGCTGCATGCCTTCGGCAGCGGCGCCAATGCCGTGCCGGCCTTCAGCATCAAGGCGTACGACGGCGCGCTTTACTCCAGCACCGCGTTGCCCGTCAAGGTGAACGTCACCCCGGTCAACTACGCCCCGACCCTGACCACGATCCGCACGCTGCCCGATGGCACGGAAGACACGGCCTACACGATTTCTTACGCGTTGCTGATGGTCGCCTCCGACGCCGCCGATCCGAACAACGACACCCTGTCTTTCCAAATTCAGACGGTTTCGACGGGCAGCCTTAGCAAGGGCGGCACGGCCGTCACGCTTGGCACGACGACCCTGGGGCCCGGCGAGTCCCTGGTCTGGACGCCGGCGGCCAACGCCAACGGCGCCGGCGCCAACGCCCTGACCGCCTTCACCGTGAAGGCCTACGATGGCTCCCTGGCCTCCTCAACGGCCGTCCCGGTCAAAGTGAACGTGGCCGCCGTGGATGATGGTCTGCCGACCTTGACCAGCATCACCACGCTGGCCGGTGGCACGGAAGACACCGCCTACCCGATCACCTACGCCGCGCTGCTGGCGGCCTCGGACGCGACGGACCCGGACCCCGAGCAGGCCGTCAACTTCCTGATCCAGGCTGTCTCCACCGGCACGCTGACCAAGAACGGCGGGGCGGTCATTGCGGGCACGACCACGCTAGCGAGCGGCGAAAGCCTGATCTGGACGCCTGCGCCCAACGCTAACGGCATTGGCGCCAGCGCGCTAAATGCCTTCACCGTCACGCCCATCACCAGCACGGAAGTGGGCGCCAGTACGGTGCAGGTGAAGGTCGCGGTCGCACCGGTGAATGATCCGCCGACGCTCACAACGATCTCCACGTTGGCCGGCGGCACCGAAGACACCGTTTACGACATCACCTACGCCAGCCTGCTGGCCGCCTCGGACATGGCCGATGTGGACACGGGCGAAACGCTCAGCTTCGCCTGGGCTGCGACGACCTCCGGCACGCTGACCCAGGCCGACGGTACGACGCCCGTGGGCGCCGGCGACCGCCTGGGGGCGACGCAGACCTGGAAGTGGACGCCGCCTGTCCTGACTTACGGCACGGGCGCCAACGCGTTGTCGGCCTTCACGGTCAAGGCGTACGATGGAAGCCTGTCTTCCGGCTGGCCCGTGCAGGTCAAGGTGGATGTGGCCAACACGCCGCACGCCCCGACGCTCACGAGCATCAGCACGCTGACAGGCGCCAGCGAGAACACGCCGTTTGGAATCAGTTACGCCGCCCTGGCCGCGGCCTCCAACGCCGCCGACGCCGATGGTGACCCGATCAGTTTCGTCATCACCGCCGTTTCCAGCGGAACGCTGACCGTAGATGGCGCTGTCGCGGTTCCCGGCACCAGCACACTGACTTCCGGCAAGTGGCTCCTCTGGACGCCGCCGGCCAATACCAGCGGTATCGGCGCCAGCGCCCTGAGCGCGTTTACTGTGAAGGCCAGCGACGGCACGCTAACCTCGGCCTCGTCCATCCAGGTGAAGGTGGCCGTGGCGCCGGTGAATCAGGCGCCGACGCTTTCTGCCATCACCACCATTGCCGGCGGAGCGGAGAATTCACCTCTAAGCATCACCTACGCCCAGTTGCTGGCCGCCTCCGATGCGGCCGACGTCGACGGCAACACAATCAGCTTCAAGGTCGACTCTGTTACCACGGGCACGCTCACCAAGAATGGCAGTCCCGTCACGCTGGGCGTCACGACATTAGGACCCACCGAGACGCTTGTCTGGATGCCGGCCGCCAACACGTTCGGCACCGGCGCCAATGCTTTGGACGCCTTCACAGTGAAGGCATACGACGGTGCGCTCACGTCGGCCTCGCCCGTTCAAGTGAAGGTCGATGTCGCTGGCGTAGACACAAGTCCGACCCTGACCTCGATGCGCAACCTCACCGGGGCCACCGAGGGCCAGGCCTTCACCATCACCTACGCCATGCTCGCCGCGGCGGGCAACCAGGCGGATCCTGACGGCGACCCGCTCAGCTTCCTGCTGACCGCACTGGGCTCCGGAACGCTGATGTTGAACGGTGGAGCCGTGACGTACGGCACGTCGACGGTCAGCCCGGGCGATACCTTGAGTTGGACGCCCGCCGCCTATACGTACGGCCTGGGCGCCAGCGCGCTTTCGGCCTTCACGGTCAAGGCCTTCGACGGCACGATGGCCTCAGCTTCGCCGGTCACCGTCAAGGTTGAGGTCGCCCCGGTCAACACCGCGCCGACGTTGACATCGGTCACCACCCTGACCGGCGCCACGGAGAACACGTCCTACCCGATCACGTATGCCGCCCTGCTGGCGGCCTCCGATGCGGCGGATCTGGATGGTAATGTCATCCAGTTCCAGATCCAGGCCGTCTCATCGGGCACGTTGACCAAGAATGGGCTGAACATGCAGGCCGGCATCACCACGCTGGGCCCGACGGAGTCGCTCGTCTGGACGCCGGCGGCCTACGCCGACGGCACCGGCGCCAGCGCCCTGAACGCGTTCACCGTGAAGGCCTTCGACGGCCAGGCGACCTCTGCCACCGCGGTGCAGGTGAAGGTGGCGGTTACTCCCGTTGAGAATGCTCCGACGCTCACCACCATCTCGACGCTGGCCGGCGGCACGCAGGATACCGATTACGTGATCACCTACGCCGCCCTGCTGGCAGCCTCGGACATGGCGGATGTGGATACCGGCTATACGCTCACCTTCCTCATCACTGGCGTCAGTTCCGGCTCCCTGGCCAAGGGCGGCACGGCCGTGACGGCCGGCACCACGACCCTGGGCACCGGCGAATCCCTCACGTGGACCCCGCCGGCCGGCACGTACGGCTCCGGGGCCGACGCCCTGACGGCCTTCACCGTCAAGGCGGATGATGGCACGCTGACCTCGGCCTCCAGCGTGGCGGTGAAAGTGGATGTGGCGGCCACCGCCACGGCGCCCACGCTCACCACGATCAGCGACCTCACCGGCGGCGTGGAGGGCACGACCTACACGATCCGGTACGAGACGTTGGCCAACGCCTCCGATGCGGCCGACGCGGATGGCGACACGCTCAGCTTTGCCTGGGTGGCGATGTCGACGGGCACGCTGACCCAGGCTGACGGCGTCACGGCCGTGGGCACGGGCGACCATCTGGCGGCCGGACAGGTCTGGAAGTGGCGTTCCGCCGCCGGCGCCACCGGCGCGCTCAACGCGTTTACGGTCAAGGCTTATGATGGCACATCGTTGTCGTCCACGGCGGTACAGGTCAAAGTAGATGTCACGGCGGTGACCCAGGCGCCCACGCTGACAACGGTCTCCACGCTCGCTGGCGCAACCGAAGGGACGCCATACAGCATCACGTATGCCGCACTCTCGGGGGCGTCCGATGCCGCCGACGCCAACAGCAGCGCTATCAGCTTCCGTGTGGAACAGGTGCTCAGCGGCACGCTGACCATCGGCGGCGTGGCGGTTGTTCCGGGCACGACCATGCTGTCCGCCGGCCAATCCTGGAACTGGACGCCGGCGACCAACGTCCACGGCTCCGCTGTCCCCGCCTTCACCGTCCGGGCCGTCGATGCCCTGGGCCTGGCCTCAACCAATCCGGTGACCGTGTCGGTTAATGTGGCCGCCGTCAATCATGCCCCGACGTTAAGCCACGTGAACGTGCTTGCGGGCGGTACGGAAGATCTGCCCTACAGCATCACGTACGCTGCCCTGGCGGCCGCCAGCGATGCGGCCGATGTGGACGGCGATGCGATTTCCTTCGTGATTAGCGCTGTCTCCAGCGGCAGGTTGACAAAGGACGGCGTGGACGTGACGGCTGGCACCACAACGCTCAGCGCTGGCGAAAGCCTTGTCTGGAAGGGTGATCCGCATGTCTTCGGCACGGCGAACGCCTTCACGGTCAAGGTCAGCGATGGAACCGTGACGAGTTCCACGGCGGTGCAGGTCCAAGTGAATCTGGCCGAGGCGGTAATAGCGCCGACGCTCACCGCTATCGCGACGCTGCCCGGGGCGACCTCGGGCGTGGGGTACACGATCACCTACGCGGCGCTCCTGGCCGCCTCGGATGCCGCGGACGTGAACGGGAACACATTGAAGTTCTGCATCCAGAGCATCACTTCCGGCACGCTCACGCTCAATACGCCTACGCAGACGGGTCTGGCCGTCACGCCGGGAGTGACCATGCTGGCCGCCGGCGACAGCCTGGTCTGGACTCCCGCGGCCTCCGGCAGTGCGGTGCAGGCGTTCACGGTGACTGTGTGGGACGGCTATGCCTCCAGCAACACGGCTGTGCAGGTGACTGTGAACGTTTCCTGACCGGCGACGAAATGACGTATTTCCACCGGGCCTCGTTCATGAAGAACGGGGCCCGGTTTGCTTTGTGAGACGAAAAAATGTAGGGCGGACAACACGAACCGCATACTTATCAGTTTGCGATCCCGTCGCCCGCCCTACACTCCATTATACGCAGCCAAGAAGATGTGCCGCCGGCACAGCCGCTCAGGGTCGGGATGCAAGCGTGTAGATGTTGACCATCATGCGGATGGCCTGCTCCTGCAAATGGTCGTCGCCATAGCCGGCCCACGCGCAGTGCAGGTCGCCGGCGGAGAAAATGGCGACCATCCGCCCGTTGTGATAGAGGGCCGTCGGCGCATGGCCGGCGCCGCGGAAATGCGGCCACTGGGTCAGTTCGTAGCGGCAGCGGAATAGCTCGTGACCGGCGGAGAGCGGCTGCTCAACGCCGCCTGGCAGAAGCTCGCGCAGGTGGCCGCGCATCGCGCGATAGAACACATCCGGCTGTTCCTGGGAGAGCACGCAGTCGTCGACAAAAAGGAAGCCGCCGCGGGCGAGGTGCTCACGGAGATTGGCCCTCGCCTGGGCGGAAAAGTTGGGGGCCGTCTGCCCGTGCGCGAAGAGGAAGGGGTAGCGGCGCAGGTGGTCGAGGTCATCTGCCGCCGGAGTGCCAAAGTCGAAGGGCCGCGCTGGGCCATCGTCCTGGCAGAGGCGCTGGATCACGGCCAAGTCCGCCTGCGGCGCGGCGCACCAACCGGCCGCATCGGTTTGCAGCCGGCCCCAGCGGACCGGGGCGGCAGCGACTGAATCTTCGCGGCCTTTGGGGGTCGCCAGATCCGGGAGAATAGGTTTGCCCTCTGCGGCCGCGGCGGCCGCACCGAGCGCCGAAACCAATGCCGCGCCAAGAAAGCCTCGACGAGAGAAATCCGCTTGCTTGTCCATTGCGCCGCCTCCACGTTTGGCGTTGGTTGCATGGTACAGGCGGGTGGCCGGGCACGGCAAATTCCAAATCACCCGCGAAACCGGCGCGACTCCAAGACTTTTGGAGTCAACTGCGGAATTTCCGCAGTTGAAGGCAGTGGAATGAGCCGCAATGCCGGCGCGACTCCAGAATTTATGGAGTCGACTGGTGAAATTCGCCAGGTGAACCCATGTTTGACTCCAAACGGTTTGGAGTCAAACATGAATAGGGCAAGAGTAAGTGTTACACTCGTCGTCATTTGCGGCAGACTGTAACACTTAGAGTCGTCAAATCGCCAATGTACTGCGCCGAAAACCTGCTCCTTGGAGCGTGGAAGGTGTTTTCCGGGGGCGTTCGGTTCGCTACGATGGGTGTACGCCTGTGGAAGAGCTGCTGAAAAACGCCTTGTACCTGTTCATACTGATCAACCCGGTCAGCAAGGTAGCCGTTCTGGCCGCACTGCCGGGCGAGCGGGAGCAGCAGCAGGACCTGCGCTCGTTGGCGTGGCGCTCGAGCCTGGTGGCGGCGGGCATCCTGTTCGTGTCCATGATCGGCGGCGATTATCTTCTTCGCTCCATCTTTCGGGTCAATCTGCACGCCCTGCAACTGGCCGGCGGAGTGGTGCTTTTCTGGGTGGGGTTTAACGCGCTGCGTTACGGCGTGTTTTTCGAAGCCGCTCCGAGTGGCCGGTACGAGACCGTGGCCCTGGTGCCGCTGGCCTGCCCCATGATCGCCGGCCCGGCGACCATCTCGGCCTCTATCGCCTTGCGGGCCGGCCCGCAGGGACCCGTGGCCGCCACGGCGGCCATGCTTATCGCCGTGGGTATGAACCACCTGATCATGCTGCTATCGCGCCCGATCGCCCGGGCGCTGGCCCGGCACGACCTGCTGGGCGCTATTGTGCGCCTCACAGGGCTGGTGGTCATGACCATCGGCGCACAGATGGCCATGGATGGCATTTCCAACTGGCGGTCCACTCTTACTGGCGCGTAGGGGTTTTAATCTTGCCGCCGAAATGAAAATCCATTCGCTTGTCGCCGGTCTTCACCAGCCTGCGATACCCAGCTTCTCGCACAGATCGTCGAATTCCTGTTCCACATCAGTCAGGAACGGCAAGCCCAGCATGTGGCTCTCCCGCTCGAGCTCCTGGCCTTCCTCGCTGGAGACGTCGTCGTGGAACGCCTCGCGCACCTCCTCCGGCGAGCCGTATTCTTCGCGAAAACGCTGGCGCTCCGCCCGCAGGTTGTCCTGGAGGTCCTCGAGCATTTCCCGATCGTTCGGCGCGTCAAAGTCATCCGGCGTGATGCTCAGCACGGGCTGGAAGACTCGCCTCTCCAGCAGGCCGACCAATTGTTCTTTCTTATCTTCATCTGTCATGAGCAGACTCCCCGATCACACGTTTGCCTTTGACGGCCGCTCCGCGCGGCCGACCCCTTACGAGCATTCTAGCGCCCACCGGCCGGTGCGACGCGGCCAGCAAGGCAGGAGAAAGGGGGGGGCATGCAGGGCGCAGGAGATAACGCAAGAAGAAGTATTGAAAGGGGGCAACAATCCGGGGCAGGACATATCCGGTGGCTTGGGCGGCTGCCTATATCTTGCCACCGTCCCCCGCGTCCCTTGTACGCCTGCCGTTTATGTTCCGATCCGCGCTGGCCCTACTTCCCCAGCGGGACCTCCTGCTTCTCGCCCATCCGGGCCAACGTGCGGCCGGCCATGTTCTGGCTCTTGGGGTGAAGCAGAACCAGGGCCACGCCGCCGACCACGTTGCCCAAGGTCACCGGGATGAGGTTGTTAAACATTTCCCAGAACCGGCCAACGAACTGCCCATGCGCAAAAAGTCCCGCCGCCAGAAAGTACATGTTGGCAATGCTGTGCTCAAAGCCGCAGGCGACGAACGCCATGATGGGAAACCAGATGGCCGCAATCTTGCCCACGACGGTTCGGGCGGAGGTGGCCATGATTACCGCCAGGCAGACCAGGATATTGCACAGGATACCCAGGAAGAAGCACGCTTCGAAGCCGAGCTTCAGCTTCACATCGCAGATTTCAATGGCGCGGACGGCGATCGGGCTGCCGGCATTCAACTGCCCCGTGCGCCACATCATGAATGCCAGCAGGATGGCTCCGGCCAGGTTGCCGATCCACACCACGACCCAGTTGCGCAGCATCCTGGCCGGGTGGAAACGCTTCTCGAACAGGCCGATAGTCATCAGGATATTGCCGGTAAACAGCTCCGAACCCGGAATGATCACCAGCATCAGCCCCAGGCCGAAGACGCCGCCGCCGATCAACTGCCGGATGCCGCGCGGCACGCCCGCCCAGTCGCCGCTGGTGACCGCGGTGCAGACGATCGAGCCAAAGCCGATGTACATGCCCGCCAGCACCGCCAGGAAGAACTGCTCGCGCAATGTCGCGCGGGCCTTGACTTGGGCAACGTCGGAAAGCGCCGCGGACGTCTCCTTGGGCGAGAGCATCAACTTGGGATCCATCTTTCTTCTTCTCCACGCCCGGCGGTTCGGCCAGCCAGGGTTCTGGGCAACGAAGCAAGATAACGATTCTAGAGGGCAAGACGATTTTCGGCAAGCGAACTGACAGGGAATCCATCACGAAGAGCCAGTTGCGCCGCACAACATTCCATCCTTTGCCATGCGGAGTAGTCTATTCTGACCTTTACCGCATCGATTCGGTTTTCTGCCGGCGACTTGGTATGCTCTTGGGCATGAAACGGGATGCCGCCAATGCGTATCTCCGGTTGCGAGAGGAGGTGGACGAGCGCGCGGCCGAACTGATGCGGCTGCATGCGGGCCACCTGGTTTGCCGGGCCGGCTGCACGGCGTGCTGCGTTAACCTGACGGTCCTGCCGGTGGAGTTCGAGGCCATTCGGCGTTCGCTCGCCTGCGCCAGTGGCGATCGGATCCCATTTGACACCCTAGCCGCCTGCGGTTTCCTCACCGCCAGCGGCCTGTGCTCGATCTACGCGCATCGGCCGATCATCTGCCGCACGCACGGCCTGCCGATTGCTTTCGCCGGCGAGGACGGCGAAGGTTGCAGCGTTTCGTTCTGCCAGCGGAATTTCACCGACGCCGATGAGGACGAATTGGATTTCGGCCCGGAGAACACGCTGGATGTCGATGTGATGAACGAGCATCTGTCGCGCCTTAATCTGGCTTATCTGGCCGAATCAGGCGTCAACCCATCCGCCGACGGCCGCATCGAGCTTCGCAAATTGACCGAACAGCGCGAATAGCCTGGCATGGAAAGCAAAGCCCCTGCCGGCCGCCAGGCTCGACAGGGGCTGTTCTGTTCTCTTGCACGGGGCGTCAAAGCCGCTGGCGCGTCCGCAATGCCATTTTCTTATCCCGGGAAGGCGGACTTCTCATATTCCTGCGGAATGATAATCGTCGGTTTAACCAGGATCAGCAGCGTGCTTTCATCGCGGACCAGGGAGCGGTTCGTGAAGAAGCGGTTGATCAGGGGGATCTTGCTGAGAATGGGCACGCCCATTTCCTTCTCCACCTCGGCGGCGAGCATCTGCCCGCCGATCAGCAGCGTGCCGCCATCGGGCACCGTGACGGTGGTCTGGACGGACTGGATGGTGATCGTGGGCAACTGGATAACGCCGTTGAGGCTGGAGGATCCCGTTGTGGTGCCGCCGCCGCCGTTGGTGGTGGTCTGGCTGATGGCGTAGGTGCTGAAGCCGTTGATCACCTGGACGTTGGGCGTCAAGGTCATGGTCACGTACCGGCGGTCGGCGGAGACGACGGGCCGCACCGTCAGGGAGGTGCCCGTCTGGACCGTGGAAACGCTGGGGGTATACGCGCTGGCGTTCTCGGCGACGGCCGGGGTCAGCGTGGCCACGTAGGCCTGCTCCTGCTCAACTTCCACGGTGGCCTGCTGCCCGCTGAACATGGTCACGCGCGGGGCCGTCAGCGTGGTGGTGCGCTGGTCGGCCTGCGTGGCGCGGATCAGGAAGTCCACCTGGATATCATCCAGGTACGTGCCGGCTACCGTCATGCCGCTGGTCTGGTTCACCATGCTGCCGATGCTGTTGGAGACGGAGGTCGAGCCGGGCGTGGTGAACGTGGACGAACTCTGCTGGAAGCCCAGCGCCGTCAGGTTATTGCTCATGGCGGGCGTGCCATTCCACTGCGGCAGGGCGGTATGGCCGCGCTGCACGATATTGGCCCCGGTCACCGGGTCTACGCCCGCGGAGGAGAGCGTCGAGCCGGTATTCAGGAAGAAGTCGAGGTCCAGGCCGATGTCGCTGAGGAAGCCGGTGGATACCTGGATGAAACGGGCCTCGATATTCACCTCGAGGTACTGGCTGCTGCGAAGGTCATCCAGCATCTGCTCCAGCCGGCGGTGAACCTCCCGCGTCTGGGTAATGAAGACCACGCCATTGAGCGAAGGGCTGATGGTGCCGGTGCCGCCGTTCTCTCGCCAGCTTTCCGGCTCGATATTCTTCATTGCCAGCATGAGGCTGTTGGTCAGGTCGCTGACGGACTGGTTCTGCGTCGAGCCGCCCGTGTTGGTGGTGCCGCTGCTGCTGGAGCCGAAGCCGGAGCTGCCAAGGCCGCCGCCGCTGCTGCCCAGGCTGGAGCCGCCGCCAAAGCTGCTGGTGCCGCCGCCGCCGAAGCTACTGCCGCCGCCAAAGCTGGAGCCGCTGGTGCCAAAGCCGCTCGTGCCGGTCGTGCCGGTGCCGGTGTTGCCGCCCAGGCCGCTCGTGTTCCCGCTCAGGCCCGTGTTTTGCGGGTTGAAATCGGGAACCACCAGCAGCACATCGCGGATGTCGTACTTCAGCGTTACGGTCTTGCGGCTGATCTCTTCCTTGGTGGAGATGTACACGACTCCGTTTTCCACCACGTAGCTCAGCGGCGCCACCGTGCTGACGGTGGACAGAACCCACTCCAGGGCCGCCCGGCGCGTCACATTGGCCAGGGTAAGGGTGATGGACGTGTTCTTGCCCACGCCGGCCGCCTCGAGGGCGGGCCAGTTGACGACCATGTTCACGCCGGCGACCTGGCGGATCAGGTCGAACACTTCGGACAGTTCGTTGGCCTGGAAGTCAAAGCTGGGCTGCACCTGGTCGAGGGCGGCCTCCGTGAGTCGGTCCGCGGGGGTCTGGCCGCCGGCGGCATTGCTGCCAGCTCGGCGCTGGGTAATTTCCGGCCAGTCCTGCGGGAAGGTGAGCAGTTGATACCAGGGGATCCGGTCGGCCTGCAGCTCCACGAAACTCTGGACCTCGCTTCGATGGTCCTGCTCGCGAATCTCCTTGGCCCGGTGCGTCATGGTGTAGATTTGGAGGCTTTCCTTCTTGGCCCGCGCCCAGTTGTTCTCGGGCTGGAGGACCAGAATCTCGTCCACGTGGCTGAGCGCCTGGGGATAGCGGCCTTCCTTTTCGAGGGTCGTGACCGTCTCGGCCAACGACTGCACGCGGCGATCGAGCTGAACCTGCTCAATGTGCCGGCGTTCGTCGGCGGCCGTGGAGGCTTCCTTCAGCTTGCGTTCCACTTCGCGGTTGGCATAGGCGTCTCTGGCTTCATTGATCTGGTCCAGCAGGGTCTGGGCCTGCTGCGTGCGGAGCCGGTATTCATCATCCGCGAATAGGGTGCGGCTGGTCTGCATGATGCTCAGGGCGCGGCTGGCGCTGTCGCGGGCGTTGGCATACTTGGTGGCCGAGTCGGCGGCCAGCATGCTGGCGTTGGCGGCCGCCATGGCCTTTTCGAAATCCACGCGGGCGATCTGCTGCTGGACGACGCGTTCCTTCTGCAATATGGTCAGCGAATCGCCTGGTCCGACCTGCGATTGCAACTGGCGGGTCTTCTCCAGGCCGGCCTTGGCCTCGGGCATGCCGGGCATCAGCTCCAGGGCGCGCTCGAAGGAAAGCTGCGCCTGGTCGAGGTTGTTCACCTGAAGGGCCAAGTCGCCGCGCTGCACCAGTTCGCGGGCATGGGAGCGGCGGAGAATATCGGGGGCCTGCTGGGCCAGCGATCTGGCGGCCGGGGCGGCCGGCTCGGCAGTAACCGCCGGCGTGGGCAGGGCCACTGGCTCAGCCGCGGGTGCCGCGGCCGGCTCAGGCGCGGGCGTTACGGGGGTCAGCACGGCGGGCGGGGGGACGGATGCTGCCGGTGCAACAGGTTCCGTCGCGACCGGGGCCGCCACGACCGGTGCCGGAGCGACGGGCGCGGGCGCAGCCGGTGCGGGAACCGGCGGGGCGGCGGGCACTACCGGCGCGGGTGCGGGAGGCACGGTCTCGGCCGGCGTGACCAGTGCGGGGGCCGGCGCCGCGGGAGCGGCCGGGGCCGGCGCGGGCTGGCTGGCGGCCGGCCGGCTGGCCGCGGCAGCGCCTTGCTGCAAGGTCTCGGCCTGAGCGGCCAGAGTCAGGGCGTCATCACGGGTCTGCTTGAGCACGAACGTGTTACGGACGACGTTCACGAAACCCAGCCGCGCCTCTTCCAACTGGCCGGCGCCCAAGGCCGCGGAGGCCTTGCGATAGTCTTCCATGCCGGCGTTCTGTCGCTTAATCGCGGGATCCACGCGGCCCAGCAGGTCGTCCAACTGCTTGGCCTGGGCGGCGGCCAGCTTGGCGCGGTCCACCTGGAGCAGCGTGGCCTTGGCATCGCTGAAGGCCAGGTCGTGATACTGCTGGGCGCCCTTGTCCAGCAGCGCCTTGGCGGTATCGGCATCACTGGTTTGCGCGCTGGCCGCGGGGACCAGCAGCGCGACGGCCAGAGCGATCACGATCAGGCTGAAAAGTTTCATCAGAGGTTGCAAGGCGGATCTCCTTTCGGCCGGCACGAGCATTCGGGGCAGGCCGCGCGCCTTCCTTGCGGGCTGCCCCTACGGACAGCACCCTAGGGATACGGGCGGTGGTATTGAATCTCCTGCGGTACATCGGTCAGGCTGCCGAGGCTCCTCTTTCGGTTGGTCCCGGGGGCAAAGCCCCTGAGTGCAACAGAACATACGGAAGGCTCGAAAATCTTGCAAGCGAATTCGCGCAAAAAACGCCCCCACCGCCAATTGGCGGCAGGGGCGGTTCTTTAATTGGTTTCATTAACCATGGACGTTGCCACCGGGGCCCATTGGCCCAGGACGCCCACCGGGCGATGGACGATACACGGGCGGCAGGACGTGCCCGGGGCCGCTGGTGGCCGCATTCTTGAGCCACTCCTCCGCTTGCTTGGCCTTCTCAAGCAGGTCGCGATGCAGCGCGCTCTTCTTGTCGCTGGCCAGATCCCGGACAACCAGCCGGCCATCTGGACCCATGAGGGTCACGAGCGTCGTCGTCTCGGCCAGGCCGCCCGAGGTGGCGGGATGGTCAAAGTCGCAGTCGACCATCGTGTAGCCGGTGTTGAAATCCACATCCTTCTCCACAAGCTGATTCTGCTGCGACTGGTCGAAAATCTTGCGATTCTCCGCATTGCCGAAACCATCGCCGCACTTGACGCCGGCGCGCTGCACGAGCCACTGGCCCAGCCGCTGGCGGTACACCTCGAAATGCACATCCTGGTTTTCCTTGGAGCTGCCCGCCAGGAAGAAATGAATCTCCGGCGTGGCCGTGACCGGGCCGGACCAGTCGCTGGTCGTGGAGAGCGTCAGCGGCCCCGCATCGGCCGGATTGGCCAGGGGCAGCGAATCGCCCTGTCCGAACAGCGGGTTGAACAGCTTGAGCGTCAGCCGGTAGCGATAGGTCTTGCCCACCTGGCAGGAGGCATCGTGCAGCCAGACCTGGACCTTGCCCGACTTGCACTGGGCCATCAGCGACGGCACCTTGGTGACGGGCGGCAGCGTGGCCTGGCGCTTGTACTCCTGGGCATCCCTCAGCACATTGACGGCTTCGTTCATCCCTGGCACGAGCCTCAAGGCATTGTTGGCTTCCTTGATGGCCTCGTCGTAATCACCGCTGTTGAGGGCCTTGGTGGCCTTGTCGAGGCTGGTCTGCGCCATCTGCTGGTTGCGGTCTTGGGTGGTGGGGACAATGGGCTGGGGCCCGCCGCGACCCATCATGGCGCGGCCTTCGCCGCCGCCGCCCGGCATGCCGCCCATGGGGCGCCCCGGCGGGCGGCTGGGAGTAATCATAGAACGTTCGCCGCCGCCCTCGGGGCCGCCGGCGCCCAGGCCGAGGGGACGGCCCACAGGGGCATTGACCTGGGTCAGAAGCGATCCGGCCTGAGGCGGCATGTCATTGGGGTCCAGTTCGATATCCGGCGCGGCGTTGACATCCGTGCGGGGCAGATGGTGCTTCCAGGTGCCCCAGTTTTGGACCTCGGACCAGAAGATCGGGAAATAATCCGGCTCCAGCACATCCTGCTGCACGCCGCCGCCGCCGTACATCTGCCGCAGCCGGTCGATATACGCCTGTCGCGACAGGCTGTCGGCCACAAGGCGAGCATCGGGGTTCAGGCTGATTTGCTCGGCGGGGCCGCCAAAGCCGCGAGCCATGGCGGGGTGCTCCCCGGCAATCTGCTCGGGCTGGCCCCACGTGCCATCACTCAGCAGTTCCTGCCGCTGGGCGGTCAGTTCCAGGAAGAGCACCATGATGTCCACGCCGCGTTCCTTATACAGCGGCAGCCAGGGACGAACCAGGGCGGGATAATCCAGCACGGCCGTCACGTGCGCGCCGAACACATCCTCCGCCTGATCGGCGGCGCCGAAGGCGTTGGCGGCGGCGCGGCGGATGGTTTCCTGGCTCAGCGACACCTGCACCGCCTGCAGCGGGGGCAGCGGCCCCATGGCGGCGATGGCCTCGGTGTTGGGTTTGAACCGCGGGTCGATCTTCGGCAGCTCCGTCGGGGGGGTCAACTGCACGCAGGGGCGCATGGGCTCGGGAACGGCATCCTGCATGGCGGTGGTGACGATTCGGGTGTACTCCGGCATCGGCGGCAGCTTGACCGTGCGCTTCTCGATCTCGCTCCTGGCCACTTCCGCCAGGTGCAGCAGGTCCGCTGGGATCTCATCCGGCGCGATGGCGGTGCCCGAGCCGCTCTGGATGTGGTAGGGAGTGTGGAAGGCCCACTTGGACAGCACCACCAGCATCCCCACAACGGCCAGGGCCAGCACAAGCTTCTCCAAGTGTTTATCGATGAATCCAGCCTGTTCTGATTTTGCCATCGTTGCGGTCTCCAACTGCCTCAAGAACTCGCCTGCTGGCTATGCGGCCGGCCTGGTGCGGCGTGCCGATCGCGTCATGTTCATCCAGTCATTCGGGCGGGCGCCGGCGTGGGCGTCGCTGGCGTCGTGCCCGGCGTGGCGGGGGCGGTCAAGGGCGGCGCCGCCGGCGAAGTCGCCGGAGTTGCCGGGGCAGCGCCAAAGCCGGTCGGCGCAGCTCCAAAACCTGCCGGCGAGGGCCCAAAGCCGGCCGGCGAAGCACCCGGGGCGCCTGGCGCCGCCATTGCCGGTGCGGCCGCCGTCGGCAGCGGCGTGTCGGGGGCGCTCATGGTGGTGCGATCGTCCTGGCGCAGCGCCGCATCAGGCAGTCTGGCCAGCATTTCTTTGGGCATCAAGGGGCGTTCCCAGTCGCAATCCAGCCGGGCTTCCATATCCAACTGCACCAGGACCACGGAATCAACGCCGTAGAAGAAGTCCGCCTCGTTGGCCGGTTGGGTGTCCATTCCCCCGGTCGGACGGAAGCCGCCTTCGCCGCCCAGTCGTGGCACGCCCGCGGTCGGCGAGAAGCCGGCGCTGGCGTCGGCCATATCCGCCCTCAAAACCGTGTAGCCGGGCTTGTTCTCCAGGGCCTCCAGCACAAAGGGCAGATCCTCGGTGCGAACCACCAGGGTCATGCCAAAGCGGACCACATCATAGTGCGTGTTGCACTGGTGGCCGGTGAGGGTGTTGACATTGCCGGCGGCCCCGCCGGCGCCGCCCATTCCCATCCCGCCGCCCATCATGCCGCCGCCCATCTCGCCGCCGCCGTGCATCGCGCCTGGGGCGGCCGTGCTGCTGCCGGCTTCGCCGACATACAGGCTATTGATGTCGTAGTTGGGGGGAGCGCCCAGATTCACCTTCACCAGCCGCTTGATCGAGGCGTTGACGATGTTCAGGGGCAGGTTGGCGTTGGCGGCCTGGCTTCGATTCTTGAGGGCGTCGCTATTTATCTCCTGGATCACGTTGACGACATATTCATGCACCCAGTACGCAACCATCGACTTCCACATGTCGACGATTGTCGGTGGATTGGTCGGGGGCTTGTAGAAGTAGAAGGAGAACTGGTCGGCGTAGAGGGCGTGTTCGGGTTTCCGGATCAACTCGAGCTGGAGGTACTTGCGTGCCTCCTCGGTAGGGCCGGTGCCGGCCGCCATGTTCTGGCCAGGCGCGGTCATGGAGCCCGCCGGGGCGATCGGCCTGGTCATCATCCGGCCTTCGCCCATCATCATGGCTCGGCCTTCACCCATCATGGCCCGGCCTTCGCCGATCATGCCGCGGCCTTCGCCGCCTTCGCCGCCGCCCATCGCGGGGCGGTAGGGGGTGGGGTAACCGCCTCGCGTTGCCGTGGCATCCGACAGGCCCAGGGGCAGCAGTTCGGGGACGCCGGATGGGGCGGCATTGGGGTCCTGATTGCCCAGCAGGCTGTTGATTCGGCTTGCCCAGGCGCTCACATCCGCGGGGTTGGGCGGAGAGGCGCCCTTGAGCCGACCCAGCAATTCGAACAGGGCGGGCACATAGGCATCGTAGAACTGCTGGGGCACGGAGCCCTGGGCGTAACGCTGCCGGTCGACGGGGAACAGGTCCAGCGGCTGGTTGTTTAAGGCGGGGACCTTGATAGTCAGGCTCTTGCGGCCCTGGCGATTGAGCTGGGCGCCGGCGGCGACGGCGTCGTTGGCCTCCTTCTCCAGTTTGGCGGAGAAGGTCTGAGCGTCCGTCACCGATTTCTGGTTCTGGCCGGTATTGCGCAGGCTCTTGAGCTGCTTTTGGAGGCTTTCGGCGGCGCCGATCTTCTGCTGGTTCTTCTTCAGGTAAGAAATGGTCTGGCTGGCGGCGCCGACGACGATGCCCAGCGTGACCACCACCAGGATGATCGTGAAGGCGTGCTTTTTCAGCGTTTCCATAACGATTCTCCCTGCGTCGGCGGCCCGTCGCGGCCGGCCGGCGTGGCTCATCCGGCGGTGATCTCAATGGGCGCCAGCGTCGGCACGCCGTCGCCCTTGACCTTCAGGATAAAGACCGTACGGAAGCGGGTGTACTTGGACAACGGGTAGCCCGCCTGGTCGAGTGGCCCCTGGTCGGCCTCGGTGGAGGCGCCTACCGTCTGCGGGCGGAATCCACTTTCGCCGCCGCGTTCGCCGGCCATGTTGTGCTCGCCGCCGCCGGCGGTGGGATAGCCCATACCGGTCGGGCCGGCGCTTTGCTCGATCACGTCGGACTTGCAGCCGACGCACTCGATGTCGGTGCCGTACCGCTCCTGGGCCACTTTCTCCAGGGCTTCCTTGAAATTATTGAACATGAGGTACGTGTTGGAGCGGCTCAGGGGCGTGTGGGCCGTCAGGACGAACCGAAAGCCCTTGCCGCTGCCGGTCGGGCCGGCCGCACCGCCCATCGCGCTGGCGCCGGGGGAAGGCATCGCCATGGCCATGGGCCCGCCCATCAACATGCCGCGTCCCTCGCCGCCCTCGCCGCGGGGGCCGCCTTCGCCGCCGCCCATTATCGGCGCGCCGCTGGAACCGACATCCAGCGACATGGCGTTGGGGGCCGCGAGGTCGGGCTTGAATTCCGACTGGATCGACTCGATCACCACCACTTGCCGCTGCGCCGGGTCGGGCCGCGTCCGCTTCAGGTCGTCGGGGCGGCTTAGCAGGGCCTGATCGGGGGCGGCCTTCTGCACGGCATCGCTGATCAGTTCGATGGCGTGCGGCCAGAAGCTGCGGTAACCCTGGGCCCCCAGCAGTTCCTTCACGGGCGCATCAGCCGCTCCGATCCGCTGCACGACGTTGTTGAAATCGCTGCTGTACCCGTTGTACGTGCTCTGGATCCCCTGTGCCGAGCGCTGTTTGCCCTCCGGGTCGGCCGACAGAATCCGCCAGTCGTGCCACTGCCGCAGCGCCGTCGCCAGCGCGGCGATGCTCACCAGCACGGCCGCCGCGGCGAACCAGGGGCGTTTCTTCGTCCAGCGGCGCTGGGCGGAGATCACGCCGGGCAGCATATTGATGTTGACGTTGGACAGCTCCAGCGCCTGCAGCGCCAGCCCGTACGCCACGGCCAGGCCCAGCACGTTCTCGGAGAAATTCGCCCCGCTGACGGAAGGCGCCAATTGCACGGCGGTAAAACTGTCCACCCGCACTACGGGCATGTTGAGGTTCTGCTCGAGGAACTTCTGCAGCCCCGGCAGGCGGAACCCGTTGCCCAGCCCCAGGGCCCGCACGAACCGCGACTGGCGGTGCAGGCTGGTGTAGTAGCCGACCGACCGCTGGATCTCCTGCACCAGGTCGGCGAACACCGGCCGCATGGCCTGGAAAACCTGCCGGGCGTACTTGCTGGTGGCGGCGGTGACCTTCAGTTTTTCCGCCTTGGAGAAGCTCAGCTTGAACGCCTTGACCAGCGCCTCGGTGAAGTTGTTGCCGCCCAGTTGCACGGTGCGCGTCCACACCCGCGGGCCGTCGGCCACGACCAGGTCGGTACTGTCGGCGCCGATGTCGATCAGCAGCGTGGCGCCCTTCTCGGCGGTCTGGTGGTCGCCCGCCATGAAGTTGAACAGGGCCAGCGGCGCCATCTGCACCAGCTCCACGTCCATCTCAAGCTCGGCGAAGGGGGCCAGCATGCGATACACGTCGGATTGCTTGATGGCGAACAGACCGACTTCCAGGTCCGGGCTATCCGGGTCGGGGAATGCCTGCCAGCGCCAGATCACCTCGTTGATGTCGAAGGGAATCTGCTGCTCGGCCTCAAACTTCACCAGGTCGGGGATGCGCTTGGCCTCGACGGGGGGCATCTTGACGAACTTGGTGAAGCTCGTCTGCCCCGAGACCGACACGGCCAGCTTGCAGTTGGTCAGGTCGTTGCGCGAGACGAACGTCTCTAACGCCTGGCGGATCAGCGCTTCGCGGTCCGCCTGGGGCTCCGAGAGGATGGTGGGGTGTTCGACGACGTCGAACGCCTCGGCCATCAACTGGCCCTCGACCTCGCGCAGCTTGATCGCCTTCAGGGCACACTGACCGATGTCGATGCCCCAGACGCTTCTGGGTGCGGCCATGGTTCAATCCTCCACGGTGGCACGGCCTACGTTGGCGGCGACAGGCCTCGTGCCTGGCGCTGCGTAAGCAACCTCAACTCGGCGGCGGTGCGGCGGCCCTGGGCCGCCCCCGCGGGTCATCGGGTCCGTTCCTGCATCAGCCCGTCAACCGGTCTGCATCCGGCGAGACGCCACAGTTTATCCTTGTCGCCTGCGGATGCAAGGTTAACAAACCGAATCGCCGGCAATTCCATCATTCTTGCGGCGGCTTCGCCCTGGGGTAAGCACGAGGAGCGTCCCAGCCCCGCTTCGCACAGCCGGCCGGCCGCCCGAGCACATCCAAGGCGGCCTGACACGCGGGGCACGCCGCTTCATCGCCGGCTGCTGAGCGACCAGCCGGGACGAAGCATCGTGCATACCGGTTCGAAGTCGGTCGTAGGACAACAGAACTACCTTGTGGCCTCCGGCCGCCAACCCGCGGCCGAACCTTGCAGTACGCCGGCAACGTCGGGCCCGCCACGAGGGTCCCAAGGCTGCTTTCGAGGATAACGCTATGTATGATGTTCAGCCGCCGGGCCACCGGGCCCAAGGGCCTAACCCACCTTCAATTATATCGAACCATGCGGCGGTGAAACTGTCAAGAGATTTCGCACCGCCGCGGGGTCCGTTTACGCACCCACTGCCATAGTTTGAGATGCGCGAGGGGCGCGGAAAGTTGCAGGAAAATGCGCATCTTCGCGAGAAAAGAACCGCCAGGGCAGGCGCTCAACTTGACCACCTGAACGCGCCAGGAGCGAAAGTTTCGCCCCTGCGCCGGCACGGCAACGGGCGAGACGACCACCCAGGGGCGAAAGTTTCGCCCCTGCGCGCCAATCCATGAAAAAGCCCAACTGTCCATGGTGGACAGTTGGGCTTTTTGCCGAACAGGGGCTTAAGTACTGCTCAAACCGACCACTTGCCCGCGCTCAACCGTAACAATGTTACGCCTGGAGTCAGGATCGCTATTCCTTCTCCTTCACCGCCGGCGGCCGCGGGATCGGCGGCGCCTCGGCCTTCCCGCCGCCGTTGCCCTGGGCGATGCGGCCGAGGTATTCCGGCAGCTCCAGGCCCACCTGGCGGGCCAGCTCGTGCATGGGGGGCAGCGCGCCCATGATGCGCTTGCCCAGGTTGGCGATGCCGCCATCGGCCGAGCCGCCATCCCAGATGATGAGCTTTTCGATGGGCAGGCTGGCGATGGCCTTGGCCTGGATGTTGGCGATTTCCGTCAGCCGCTCGATCAGCAGCAGGGCGGTGGCCAGTTGCGGCTCGCCGGCGGCCTGCACCAGGTTCTTGTAGCCGGTGGCCTTGCCATCGAGCACGGCCTGCACGCCTTTGCCCTCGGCGGTCATCTTGGCCAGCATGGCCTGGGCCTGGCCCTCGGCGATCTGGATCGACTGCTCCCTCTGGCCCTCGGCGATGCGGATGGTCTGCTCCTTCTGCGCCTCGGCGGCGATAACCACCTTGCGCTTCTCCGCCTCGGCCGGCACCACGACCTCCGCGTTCAGCCGCGACTGCTCGCGAATCGCCCGGGCGTCCTCCGCCTTCTTCTGCGCCAGCTCCTGGGCCACGCGAATCGTGCCATCCGCCTCGCGGGCGGCCGAATCGCCCTTGCCGCGCGCCTCTTCCTCCGCCACCTTCTGGTTGGCGCGGTACGAGGCTTTCTGCGCTGAGGCGGCCGTCTCGGCGCCGACGGCCTCGGCATCCAGCTTGGCCACCTGCTGGCGCTTGTTCCGGGCGGCGGTAGCCTCGCCGATCTCCGCATCGGCGGTGGCGGCGGCCACGGCCACGCGCTGATCGCGGTTGCGTGCGGCCACGCCCGTCTGACCGAGCTTCTCCTGCTCGGCCACATCGACATTCGCCTGGTTGATGGCCTCGGCGGCGGCCTTGCGGCCGATGGCCTTGATGTAGCCCGACTCATCCTCGATGTCGCGGATGTTGACGTTGATGACCGCCAGGCCGATCTTCTCCAGCTCCACCGCCACGGCCTCGTTCACCTTGGCCATGAACGACTGGCGGTCGCGGTTGATGTCCTCGATTTTCATCGTGGCGATGACCGCGCGCATCTGCCCGATGATGATGTCCTGCGCCTGGGTCTGGATCTGCTGCGTGGTCTGCCCTAAGAGGCGCACCGCGGCGTTCTCCATGACGCCCTTCTGGTTCGACACGGCGGCCGTCACCGACGTGGGCACCGTCACGCGGATATTCTCCTGCGACAGCGCGTTAGACAGGTCGATCGGCACCACGAACGGCTCGAGGTCCAGGTAGTCGTACGCCTGGATCAGCGGCCACACGAACGCCGCCCCGCCATGCACGCACTTGGCCGCGCCGCTGCCGGTCTTGCCGTAGATCACCAGCACCTTGTTTGAGGGGCAGCGCTTGTACCGCTTCATAAACGACAGCGCGATGATCAGCAGTATCGCCAGCAGGATCATCACCAGAACGATGTTCAGACTAGGGCCGCTCGCGCCGCCGTAAGGATTAACTTGTGCCAGCATGAACATGAATGGCTCCCTGAATATAGAACTCAAACTGACCGGTTTCGGAGACCCGAAGGGTCTAAACGTAGTTTTAGCCGGGGGCGTAAGCCCCCGGAAACGGAGCTCTTGTCTTCAAAAGCCCCGGAGGGGCGAAAGAGGAATCTGCGCATCGCCTGCAGCCCATAGCAATAGCAGATGCCTCTTTCGCCCTTTCAGGGCTTAGTTCGTCTTTCCCAGTTCCTCCGGGGGCTCACGCCCCCGGCTACTAAGACCTTCCGGCCCTGCGGGCCT
>PMYD01000091.1 GCA_003171335.1 Phycisphaerales bacterium | reverse complement strand
GGTTTATGTAGAATACTAGAATAAGTCGTGGAAAGTGTAGTATCTGGCACGGAATTTGCTGCATATCTATCCCGGAGGGGCTTTTTCCCCTCTCTTGGCCTCTGGCCAGGCTGTTACTTGAAAACCGAATAGCGTCCTAGGCGAATCATGCGCCCTGCTTTAGGGCAACTGAGCGAGCTATAGCAAGGTCCGTTTGCGAAAATGGAGAAGATGCGCAAAGGGCGGAATAGGCATCCTAAGCATTATGCACTATTGCATGAGCCCTTATGTGATAAGGACTTGCGCATAAGCATCTGTGCTAACTAGGTTAAGTGCTTGTTTTGGCCTGTTTTTGGGCCGAAAATTGCCGCCTAAGTGCTTATGAATGCAGAAATAAGCAAGGAATGCGCTGAAGTGGATCTGAGGGACTCTGGGATCTGTCGCATTCAGGCTTGGTGCGACGGCAGCTGGCGGGTCGGTAAAAAATCAGCATATGGCAAAACCTCAGCATATTGTAAGAATGTGGGGGTGTTTTGCGCAGGCCTTCCTCTGCGGCCATACCTTTTTGTGGCCCGGTGGGTTAGAATGAATTTGCTCGGCCGCGGCCAGTTCACCGCTGCCGCAGCGCCCATCTTGTCGAAAGGGCCGATCGATGCAGGTGCAGCTACAAGCCACCGAAGAGAGTTTCAGCTCCGTCGCCAGGCAGTTGAGCAAATGGGTCGACCAGATGCTCACCCCGGAGTACCGGCGGTACTCGCCGGGCGAGGCCTGGGCCCCGGCGGTGAACCTGTATGAAGATGATGATGCGTTCCACGTCGTCGTGGACCTGGCCGGCATGGACCCGACGGCGGTGGGCCTGAAGGTGGAGGCCGGCCGGCTGCTCATCTCCGGCGAGCGGCCTACGCCCCGGCCGGGCAAGACGAAGCGCCTGGCCTGTACGCACCTGATGGAGATCGATCATGGCCCGTTCCTGCGCAGTATCGAGGTGCCCGCCACGGTGGATATGGAGGTGATCAACGCGAAATACCGTGCCGGTCTGCTGTGGATCACGCTGCCCAAGAAGCCCGCACCATGAGCAAAGCTCGACGCCGCCAAGCGAAAGAGAAACCCGCCGGCCCGGCCGGCCAGGGCGATGGTCCGTCCGGCCCGCACGGCGAGGATCTGACCGATGGGGAAAGCTCCGTCATCTCCGTCACGCAGCCCGGCGCGCCCACGCGCGCGGGGCGCGAACCCGGTGGCAAGCTGCCCGAGCCGTCGGTGCATGTGCCGCGCGTGCTGGCCATCATGCCCATCCGCCAGACGGTGATGTTCCCCGGCACGGTCATGCCGCTGAATGTCGGCCGCGACCGCAGCCGCCGGCTGCTGTCCGGTGTGCTGCCCGACGAGAAGGTCATCGGCCTGGTCACGCAGCGCCGCAGCGACCAGGACGACCCGACCCTGGAGGATCTGTATACAGTCGGCACCGCCTCGCTGGTGCTCAAGCTGCTCAAGGTGGAGGAGGGCGGGCAGGTCGCCATCGTGCACGGCGTGTCGCGCTTCCGCATCGAGCGGCTGGTGCAGACCGAGCCGTTCTACCGCGCCGAAGTTTCGCCGCTGCTCGAAAGCGACGCCGACGGCCCGGAAATCGAGGCCCTGGTGGCCAACTTAAGGCAGATGGCGGCGCGGGTGTTCGAGATCGCCCCCAACGTGCCCGATGAGGCCCGCACCGTGCTGGCCAACCTGGAAAGCCCCGGCGGCCTGGCCGACTTCCTGGCCGCCAACATGCCCCTGGATGTGGCCCAAAAGCAGCAGATCCTGGAGATCGCCTCGGTCTCCGAGCGGCTGCGCCGCGTCAGCCAGGAACTCGACCGCCAGCGTCAGTTCCTGGAGCTGACCTCGCGCATCCAGGAGCAGGTGCGCTCCAACATCGACAAGACGCAGCGGCAGTACTTCCTCCAGGAGCAGATGAAGGCCATCCGCAAGGAGCTGGGCGAGGCCGATGAGCAGTCCGCCGAGATCGACGAGCTGCGCCAAAAGCTGGCCAAGGCCGGCATGAGCGAGGCCGTGCGCACCGAGGCCCAGCACGAGCTGGACCGCCTGGCCCATATCCCCCAGGCCAGCCCCGAGTACACCGTCATCCGCACGTACCTGGACTGGATGCTCGAGATGCCCTGGTCGGTTCTCACCACCGACACGCTGGACATCAACCAGGCCGAGAAGATCCTCAACGAGGACCACTACGGCCTGGAGAAGGTGAAGCGCCGCATCCTGGAATTTCTGGCGGTGCGCAAGCTGGCCCCCGGCGCGCACGGGCCGATCCTGTGCTTGGTCGGACCCCCGGGCGTGGGCAAGACCTCGCTGGGCCGGTCCATCGCGCGCGCCTTAGGCCGCAAGTTCATTCGCATGAGCCTGGGCGGCATTCGCGATGAGGCCGAGCTGCGCGGGCACCGCCGCACGTACATCGGCGCCATGCCCGGGCGCATCGCCCAGGAGATCCGCCGCGCCGGCTCGATGAATCCCGTGTTCATGCTGGATGAGCTCGATAAGATCGGCCAGGACTTCCGCGGCGACCCGGCCAGCGTGCTTCTGGAGGTGCTCGACCCAGCGCAGAACGACTCGTTCCGCGACCTGTACCTCAACGTGCCGCTGGACCTGTCGCGCGTGCTGTTTATCGGCACGGCCAATGTCCTGGCGCCCGTGCCGCCGGCGCTGCGCGACCGCATGGAAGTGATCGAGATCTCCGGCTACACGCCGCAGGAGAAGGCCCGCATCGCCCGGCGCTACCTGCTGCCGCGGCAGATGAAGGAGAACGGGCTCACCGAGCGGCAGCTGGCCCTGACGGGTGCGGCCATCGCGCGCATCATCGAGGAATACACCCGCGAGGCCGGCGTGCGCGAGCTGGAGCGCCAGATCGCCGGCGTCTGCCGGGCCGTGGCGGCCCTGGTGGCCAAGGGCAAGGTGCGGCGGCGCACGGTGGATGCGCGGCAGGTGTCGGTGTATCTCGGGCCCACGCAGTACGAGCCGGAGCTGGCGCAGCGCACCAGCATTCCCGGCGTGGCCACGGGCTTGTTCTATACGCCCGCCGGCGGCGGCGTGCTGTTCGTCGAGGCCACGCGTTTTCCCGGGCACGGCAACCTGACGCTCACCGGCCAGATCGGCGAAGTAATGCGAGAAAGCGCCCAGGCGGCCTTCAGCCTGGTGCGAAGCTGGGCCGAAGCGTTGAAGATCGACCCCAAGGCGCTCACCGAGGTGGACGTGCACGTGCACGTGCCGGCCGGCGCCGTGCCCAAGGATGGGCCTTCGGCCGGCCTGGCCATGGCCACGGCGCTGGTGAGCCTGTTTCGCAACATCCCCATCCGACCCGACGTGGCCATGACGGGCGAGATCACGCTGCGCGGGTTGGTGCTGCCCATCGGCGGGGTCAAGCAGAAGGTGCTGGCGGCCAAGGCGGCCGGCATCAAGACGGTGATCCTGCCGGTGCGAAACCGCAAGGACCTGACGGAGCTGACCAGCGATGTTCGCCAGGGGCTCAAGTTCGTCTTTGTCTCCAAGGTGACCCAGGCCCTGCAGGTGGCGATGGACCGGGAAGAAAAGCCGCATCGCGCCCGCGCAGCGCGCGCTGCCAGGAGAGCGGCCAAGGCGACGCCGCGGTAGCGCAGGGGAGCCTCAAAGGCCAGAGCAGAATTCATAACTATCTGTCAAGTTGGATTTTCCTGTGATCTAAAGATTTGTGATGGCCCTTGCGGAAGCTATAATAGCGGCCGAGTGATTGATGTGACGATACGGACAGGAGTTGCTTGCGAGGTTGCGGCCCTTGCGCGGCGGCCGCACTCGGTGCATAAGCCAGAGAGTCCACACACGGCATAGAGAGGAGTCCACATGTTGCGAATGCCCCTCAGCGGACGGACCAGCGGTCGGCAGATCTCCCTCGGCGGCTCAGGTGACACCAAGGACAAACTGCTGATCGGCGGTCTGGGCCTGGTGATCGTCGCGGCCATTGTCGGCTTGGTGTGGTCCATCACCGGAAAGCATGATATCGGGCCGAAAATCCCCGACAGCTTCCATTTGGGTTGTATCGCGTGCAACAAAGAATGGGATATCTCCAAGGATGACTACTACGCCCGCATGCGGGAGCTGGGCGAGCACGAGACCGGGATACCGAACTTCCTTTGCCCCTTCTGCAAGGACGCGCGCAAGACGGGCTTCGTCATGAGCCAGTGCCCGTATGCCGACTGCGGCAAGTATTACTTCTCCAACCAGGTTCTTCGGTTCATCGGCAAGCCGACGACCGAGCCGCAGATGTGCCCGGTCTGCAAGCGGGACATCATGGCTGGACTGAGGCTTAAGGCGACCAAGAAGTAGGCCGGTGACGGCGGCTGGAGCGGTGCGTGTTTGGCCGGCATGCGGCCGGCAAGCTGTGGTTCTGTCTTCAGCCGGCAGCGGGAGCGCGTTGTGCGTATGGAGCCGAACATGTGGCATCTGCTGTTGGGCCGGCAGGGACACGGGCGCCAGTTGAATCTTGGCGGCTCGGGCGATAAGAAGGACAAGCTGCTGATCGGCGGCCTGGCCGTGGTGATCCTCGGCTCGATCGTCGCGCTGGTCATGGGCCTGGTGAGCAGTACGACACCTCCGCCTATAAAGCATGCCCTGCACATCGGGTGTGTCGTGCCCGGGTGCGGCTGGGAGAAGGACATCACCGAGGCGGAGTACCAGGAAAAAGTCAAAACCCTGAACGGCCACCTCGAAGGCCTGACGAACAACCTCCACTGGCCATGCGAGAAGTGCCACGAACCGCGGCAGACGGCCATGATCATGGAGCAGTGCCCGGCGTGCGGCAAGTGGTTTATGCCCAACCAGCGGCTGCAGCTTTGGAATCTGCCGGTGAAAGATCCGCAGGTCTGCCCGCATTGCGGCAAGGACATCATGCAGGCCTATCGCCAAAAGAAGGCCGCCGGCAAGGTGTTGTGACCCGCTGGCGGTGTACTCATGCCTCTTCACGTGACGATCAACGGCGAGGGCCGTCAATTTGACGGCCCTCTAAGCATTGCGGCGCTCCTGGAGCAACTGCACGTCGAGCCGCTGCGCGTGGCCGTGGAGCGAAACCGGGCCCTGGTCCGCCGGCGCGATTTTGCCGCCACCACCGTGGCCGATGGCGATACTCTCGAAATTGTCACGCTGGTGGGCGGGGGATGAAACTCGTCTCCCTCTTACGGGAGAGCGTGGCCCGCAGTGCCGGGTGGGAGTGAAACCCCTCTCCCTTTTACGGGAGAGGGTGGCCCGCAGGGCCGGGTGAGGGTCATGAATTCAAGCGTCGCCTGGTTCTTTGAAGGCGCACCTGCGGATCTGAAAGCCCCTCTACCTCACGATGCGAGTGTTGCCGCCCTTTGCGGCATTTGGAGCCAATATCATGATGTCTGCTGAACCGCTGAAAATCGGGTCCTTCGAGATCACCAGCCGGCTGTTTGTCGGCACGGGCAAGTATGCCACGTACGAGCTGATGCGCGAGGCCCTGGCGGCGGCGGCGTGCCAGGTCGTCACGGTGGCGGTGCGGCGCGAGCGCATGGTGGATAAGACCGGCCGCAACATCCTGGACTTCCTCGACCCGGCGAAATATATCCTGCTGCCCAACACGGCCGGCTGTTTCAATGCCGAGGACGCCATCCGCACCGCGCAATTGGGCCGAGAGCTTCTGGAAGGGCTGGGTAACGCCGGGGCCTCCTGGGTGAAGCTGGAGGTGCTGGGCGATCGCAAGACGTTGCTGCCCGACCCGGTGGGCACGCTGGAGGCTTTAAAGACGCTCGTGGCCGACGGCTTCTGCGTCCTGTGCTACACGAGCGATGACCCGGTCATGGCCCGGCGGCTCAAGGAGGCCGGCGCCGCCTCCGTCATGCCGGCCGGCAGCCCCATCGGCTCGGGGCAGGGCGTGCTCAACCCGAGCAACATTCGCATCATCCTGGAGACGCTCAAGGAAGGTGACCCCAATTATCCCATCATCGTCGATGCCGGCGTGGGCACGCCCTCCGATGTGACCATCGCCATGGAACTCGGGGCCGACGGGGTGCTTTTGAACACCGGCATCGCGGGGGCCGCCGATCCCGTCACCATGGCCCACGCCATGCGCCTGGCGGTGGAATCGGGCCTCTTAGGCCGGCGGGCCGGGCGGATCCCGCGCAAGCTCTACGCCACGGCCTCCTCGCCGCTGGCGGGGGTGATTGGGAAATGAGAAGGGAAAATTAGCAGGGATGCAGGGGATAAAGACAAAACAAAGAGATAAGGCGAAGAAAGCCTGAAGAGCGTTTGAAAGCCACGCTGGCCGGTTTGGGCTTCCCCACGAATGGTGGGCGCGCCGAGAGGGTAGAATGCTGCCCTCACGGAAGAGAAGGAGCCCACCATGGCGCGGCGGAAGTACACGTTGGAGTTCAAGCGATCCGCGGTACAGCTCGTCAATCAACAAGGCTATAGCGTGCCCGCTCGCGGGCAACGTACGAGCTGCCGTGGGTCGACTGGATCACATTCCACAGCGCCCCCACGGCCGCCCCGGCCCCAGCGCACACCAGGCCCGCCGCCAGGACCATGATGATTCGGATCAGCCATTCGGTCCGCGGCGGCTTTTTCGCCGGCGGATTTTCCCGCACAACCCACGCACCCATGGGGGCCTCCCTTTCCAATGCCTTGGGCGCCACGCAAGGTACCGCCGGCTGTGATAAACTGGAAGGCGTCAGCGGCCCCAGGCGGCAAGAATTCAAGCGGGAGGTGTGGCATGATTGAGATCCACATCGAGACCGGCGACATCACGACGTACCGCGTGGACGCGATCGTCAACGCGGCCAACAACGAGCTGATCCTGGGCGGCGGCGTGGCCGGGGCGATCGCCCGGGCCGGCGGGCCGAGCATCCAGGAGGAATGCGAGCGCAACGGCCCCATCGAGGTGGGCCAGGCCGCCATCACCGCCGCCGGCAGGCTGCCGGCCCGGTTTGTCATCCACCAGGCCTCGATGCGGCTTGGGGAGCGGGCCACGGCGGAGGCTATCCGCCGCTCCACCGAGGCGGCACTGGCGATGGCCGAGGCCAACGGCGTGCGGACGCTGGCGTTTCCGGCCGTGGGCACGGGCATCGCCGGCTTCGACCTGCGGCAGTGCGCCCAGATCATGCTGGAGGCCGTTCGCCGCCACGAGGCCGCCGGGTCGGCACTGACGGATGTGTATTTCGTGCTCTTTGATGCCGACAGCCGCACGGCTTTCGCCGAGGTGGCCGAAGAGGCGTAGGACCACGCTGGACAACGGCCGCAGGATCGCGCACACTTCGTCGGCACAATGCCCTTGCACGGTGGAATGCCCTTGTACCGGTGGCATGCCCTCACGCCGCGGCCGTGACGGCCGCGAGCGGGTGGGCATGGCATTCGCGCGGGAGAAAACCCATGCCCACCCGCCCGCGGCTTCGCCTCGGGTGTGAGGGCATGCCACCTTATAGAAAGAGGAACCCTATGCCGCGCTCGCCGATCCCGTTTGAGCAGTTCAACCTGGACATCATCCGCGCCTGGAACAGCCAGTGGTTCTTGCTGACGGCCGGCGAAAACCGCCCCGGCGGGTACAACGCCATGACGGTGGCGTGGGGCTCCTTCGGGGTGGTCTGGGGCAAGCCCTTTGCGCAGATTTTCGTGCGGCCCAGCCGGCACACGCACCTCTTCACGCAGCGCAGCGACAGCTTCACGCTGTCGGCCTTTCCCGCGCTCTATCGCGAGGCCCTGAACCTGATGGGCAGCCGGTCGGGGCGCGATGGCGACAAGATCGCCGCGGCGGGCCTGACGCCCATCGCCTCGACGCAGGTGGTCGCGCCCGGGTTTGAGCAGGCCGAATTGATCATCGAATGCCGCAAGATCTATCACGATGTGCTGCACCCGGCCCATTTCCTCAGCGAGGATATCGAAGGCAATTACAGCGGCGCGAACTATCACACGGTTTACTACGGGCAGATCCTGGCGATCCTGGGCATCGAGAAATACGCCCGCCCCAGCGCGGGGGCGTGATGGGGCGGCCGCGTGGCGCTGCGCCGCCGGCGGCGCCGTCAAGATCCTGGCCCATCGGCGCTTGCGGCCGGGCAAAGTGAGGCCTATGATCCTAAGCAGCGGCGGCGAGGTGGGGGGTGGCGCCGCGCCCGGAGAGCACGCATGGAAACCGAGTTTTTCGTCCTGACGGCCGTCGGACCGGACCGTCCGGGCCTGATGAGCGCCATCAGCGACTACGTCTTCGCGCGCGGCGGCAACGTGGAATCGTCCCGTGCGGCCACGCTGGGCGGCGAATTCGCCGTGGTGATGCTGGTGGCCATCAATGAGGCCGCCGCCGACACGCTCGAAAGCCAGATGGGCCAGTTGGACCGCGAGGGCCTGACGTGCACGCTTCGGCGGACCACCGCCCCGCGCTCGCACGCGGCTACCGGCGCCGTGGCGTACACGCTGTCGGTCCAGGCCATGGACCACCCGGGCATCGTGCAGGCCATCACGCACGATCTGGCGTCCATGTCGGTGAATATCGAATCCCTCGAAACCCAAGTGGAATCCGCGCCACACACGGGCACCTCCATGTTTCGCTTTCACGCCCGCCTGACACTGCCGCCGAACCTCAAGATAGCCACCTGCCGGCAGAAACTGGTCAACTTGGCCAAGCGATTCAATTTCGATCTCGACCTGGCGGAGGATGAGGGGACGGCGGTTTCCGGTAACTGATTTACAGGCAAGATGTTGCGATCGGCTTCGGGGAAGAATCAACTGAGGAATTTCCGCAGTTCCGCTAACCGTTACGCATTCCCTCGCGCCAACAGGCGCGGACAAGTGGAGAATTTCTCCAGTTCCGTTCTCCGCTGCCATGCCTCCGAGATGACATGAAACAATCGCAATCCAGATGTGGCAAACTGTGTGCCAGAACCAATATTTCCTATAAATATTTTCTAGTAATTATGTAAGACGTTAATATTCAGGATGTTAAATCAATCATTCGGCGTACACTTTTTTGGCTTGCTCAGCCCGCTCCGACCTTCAAGCCTGCCAAAATGGCAGCTACAAGGCATGTATCTGCCATATATGGCGGTAACGGATCCATGCATGTGGTACGGTATCTGATTATGACCAAGGCTAGTCTAACTGACAATACAAGTTTTGTAAAGTCGAAAAATATGGAAACACCTCTGCGGCCAGCTTCCGGCTGTGCGGCGGACACGCCTGTGACTGGGGGCGGCCTGCAAATGCCTGCGGCGACGCCGGCGGACAACGCCTCTGGGGATTCAACCCTAATGGCATTAGGATAGGGCAGGAACCATCAAAAATGAAGGCCTGCCTTGTCGATGAGAAGGGTGGATAGAGTCCCTCACTCATCAGGCAAGGAGGCCAGCCGTGCATGGTATCGACAAGTCAGCCGGTTCTCATCCAGGATTTCTGCACGGCATTCAAGTTGCTGCCCTTCAAGAACTTGTGAGCGACGACGAGATCTGCCGCCACCTGGGGCATACGTGGCGAGATAGAATTTTCACGCCGGCGGTTACGATCAGGTCGATGGTCCATCGTGCCCTGAACCCCGACAAGTCCATTCGCGCAGTTCTGACGGACCTGGCCGTCGCCGATGATCGACTCAAGCAGACCCCGGCCGAGGCCTCCTGGTGCGAGGCTCGTTCTAGACTGCCCGAAAAACTCTGGCCAGAACTCATGCAGCACAGCGTCAAACGCCTGGAGGGTTTGACCTCAGGCCAGTTCCTCTGCAAGGACAGGCCAGTCTTTTTCATCGACGGCTCGACCCTATCGATGCCAGATACGGCGGAATTGGTCGAGCACTTTGGGCAACGGCAACAAGTAGTTCCAGTGCGTCTATTCATAGGACTACAGCCGCCATTTGAACGTCTGCCGCAACCCGGTTCGGCCCGCCTTAAAGCATGCGCAGTTGCCTTTTACGCATGCGGCGCGTGGTTTGATCTCAGATTCACCGCGGTCGGTTTTGTCATTGCCAGCTTCTTGCTGGCAATGACAAACAAGCCCCTGTGGGCCGTGTTAGCATTGTGCGAGTTGTTGTTTTGGTTCGCCGGTATGTGGGCCCACACATTGAGCTTCGTTATTAAAGTGGTTATGTTGGAGCCGCATCCGGTCGTTTCTCGTGTTTGCAGTTGTTTTTTTGCTGATGCTGCTGAAACCTTCACTCTTGGTGTGGCTGATGTGGTCTTTCTAGATTTCAGCTACATCATGACCCTCTCCTTACCCATGCCTGGGCACAAACGCCCGGGGCGGGTCGGCCTTGGCCAGGACGGCCAGGCTGATGCGGCGGGCGCCGGCGGCCAGGAGGGCGCGGGCGGCTTCGGAGGCGGTGGCGCCGGTGGTGGTCACATCATCCACCAGCAGGATGTGCCGGCCGTCAATCCAGCGCCGGCGGCGGGCGGGCACGGCGAAGGCGTTGCGGACATTTTCCAGCCGGCTTTGGCGCGACAGGTGCGCCTGCGGCCGCGTGTGGCGAAGGCGGATGAGCTCATCGCCCTGCGGCAGGCCCAGCTTTTTCGCCAAGGCCGCGGCCACCAGGGCCGACTGGTTGTAGCCGCGGCGCCATTGCCGCCGCCAGTGCAGCGGCACCGGCTGGATCAGTTCAACGCCGGCTGCTGCTACTAAGGCCGGCTCGGCGGTAATGCGCTGCGCCAGCAGCCCGGCCAGGTAGCCGGTAGCGCCGTGGGCGCTGCGGAACTTGTGCCGGCGGATCACGTCGGCCAGCGGCCGCTCGTACGAGCCCAGGCGAACCAGCCGGTCGAAGCGGGGCATCGGGTCGGGGCAGTGCGTGCAACCGGTGTCATCGACCGATAGCCCCTCGGCCACGGTCGAGCCGCACCGCGGGCAGTAACGCTGGCCCACCTGCACCAAAAGCCCCTGGGCACAGCGCTGGCACAGCGGTGCGGCCAGCTCATCGGGACTCTCGCATGCGGCGCAGCAGCGAGGCAGCGCCAGGTCCAGAAGCCCCGAAAGACGGTCCCGCAGAGAGGCAAACATGGCCGCGATCGTAGCGTTGAGGCTTCAAACCGTCCAGCGGCTGCAACGCGTCCGCATTCAGTTCATGACGGTCATGAACTGAATACCGATTCCCGAAACTGGTTTTCTGGAATTCAGTTCGTTCCCGTGATGAACTGAATGCCGATTCTCGAAGCGGATTCTTCGGAATTCAGTTCATGACTCATGAACTGAACGCCGATTCCCGAAACAGGTTCTTCCGATGTTAGGGTGGAACTGCGGAATTTCCGCAGTTGACTCAAGACAATGTCGGATTCGCGCCTCGCTCCCGGGATACTCGCGTCCGGAAATTCCAGACGTGGTTCGTCCGATGTTAGGCCCCAACTCCGAGGTTTTCGGAGTCGATTGAGGAAATTCCTCAGTTGTTTCGGTGCGACTCCAAACGGTTTGGAGTCGCGCCCCCCGGACATTCCGGACGCCGTTCGTCCAATGTTAGGCCCCAACTCCGAGATTTTCGGAGTCGACTGAGGAAATTCCTCAGTTGTTCCCGGCGCGACTCCATAATTTATGGAGTCACCTCCCGGAAATTCCGCAGGCGAGTATCGTCTTGTGGCCGGGGAGCATAGCGCGAGGCTATACTGCTGCCGTGTTTCTGACCTTGCACAAATACATCGCAACCGACCTGCTGAAGCGGGGTCTGCTGGCGCTGCTGGTGTTCACCCTGATCATGACGACCTTCGGGGTGGTCGACCCGATGCGCAGCTACGGGCTCTCGCCGCAGCAGGTGTTCAAGCTGTTCTGGTACCTGCTGCCGGTGATGCTGGCCTTGACGTTGCCCATCGCGGCCCTGTTCGCCACGACCATGGTGTACGGCCGACTGAGCATGGACAACGAGCTGACGGCCTGCCTGGCCGGCGGGGTCAGCGTGCACACCCTGATGCGGCCGGCACTGGCGCTGGGGGTTCTGGTCAGCGTCCTGACGCTGGTGCTGAGCAACTGGGTGGCCCCGGCGCTGGCGGCGCGCGGGGAGCGAATCGGCCAGAGCAATCTGCGCGGGCTGGTGTACCAGAAGCTGCGAACGGCCCAGATGCTGAACTTCAACAACCTCTGGATCATCCACGCCGACCACGCCGACGCCGATACGGACGAACTGAAAGGCGTGGTGGCCGTCCGCCGGGCCGGCTCGGCCAGCCAGTATTTCGTGGCCAGCCGCGCGGAGGTGCAGTTCTCCTCCCGGGCCGGCGGCGCCGATGTGTGGGTGGAACTGATCAACCCCAGCGCCGGCCGGCTGGACCGTTTCGACGTGACCACCGCCGATCGGCTGCCCTTGGGGCCGTACCCCGTTCCATCGCCCATCCGCGAGCATTCCTCGCTGTACGACTGGTCCACGCTCATCGCCGTGTGGCGCGACCCGCAGGCGGCGCCCATGGTGCAGACGTCGCTGGAAGAGATTCGCCGGCAGTTGCGGGCCTCGGCACAGTTGGAGCGCGTGCTGCCGACGGCCGCCTCGGGCTTCGAGTTGACTTACAAGGACTCGCATCGCTGCCGGTTCATCGCGCCCGGCGGCGCGTGCACGCGCCAGACGTTGATGTTGCCGGAAAAGTCGTGCACGCTGCCGCGGCCGGTGAGTGTGGAGATTTTCGGCGCCGACGGGCAGCGCGAAGTCGCCATCCGCTGCGCCCGCGCCGAGCTGGCGGCGGATTACGTAGCGCCGCTGGGCCGCTCGCAGATCACGGCCACGCTCTTTGACGTCGAGTCCGCCTCCGGCCCGCGCGGCCAGGAAGAGACGGCGCTCATGCCCGAATACGTCCTGGGGCCGCTGGAGATGCCCGGTGGCCAGACCGATGACCTGGCCTCGGTGGATTTGAAGCAATTGGTGCAGCATGCGAACCTGTACCCGGGGGCCGCCAAGGAAATCGCGATGCTGAAGAAGCGGGCCAGGGAGCTGTCGCTGGAAGTGCTGGGCGAGATGCACGCGCGAATTTCCTACGGCGTGGGCTGCGTGCTGCTGGTGGCCTCGGGCGCAGCGCTGGGGCTGCTTTTCAAGGGCGGCAACGTGCTGAGCGCCTTTGCGCTGAGCTGCGTGCCGGCCTTGGCGCTGATCGCCCTGATGTTCATGGGCAAGCACTGGGTGCGCAACCCGGCGGTGCCCTGGGCGTACGGCGTGGCGGCGACCTGGAGCGGCGTGGCGCTAGTGGCCGCCATGACCGCGTACCTGCACCTGGTGAGTCTGCGCAGGCGAACATGATGCGGACACTTGACCGATACGTGGTTCGCAACTTCCTGCACAGCTATCTGCTGTGCCTGGCGGTGATGATGGGCCTGCGGCTCGGGGGCGACCTGTTCGTCAACATCGACACGTTCGCCGAGGCCGGCCGGCAGGAATCCGGCCAGATGGCCAACCGCATCGTGCGGTATTACTCCTCGCACAGCCTGCTGTACTTCCAGGACCTGGCCGGCGTGGTGCTGGCGGCGGCGGCGGCCTTCACGCTGGCGCGGATGAACCACTCCAACGAACTGACGGCGGTGCTGGCCAGTGGTACGAGCATGTACCGCGTGATCCTGCCCGTGCTGATCGTGGCGATGGGCCTGTCGTGCCTGACGTTGCTGGACCAGGAAGTGCTGATTCCCCGCTACAAGGATGTGCTGGCCCAGCGCCGCGATGAGCCGCCGCAGAACACGCGCCTGCGCATCCGGCTGCTGCAGGATGCCCGCCGGCAGATGTGGTACAGCGAGGAATACCAGGTGGGCAAGCAGCGTATGGCCGGCCCGCTGGTGCTGGTGCGCGATGAGCAGTGCATGCTGGTGGCGCGCATTTCCGGCTCGCAGGCCCAGTACGCCGGTAATCACCGCTGGCGGGTGAGCGATGGCATTGTCGTCCGCCGGCCGCAGTGGACCAGCGAAATGCAGCCGCCGCACCCCTTAGGCTGGCAGACGATCACCTCGGGCTTCGTGCCCACGCCGATGGCCTCGACCCTGCTGGCGGCGGCGAATGTGGGCCACTCGGCGGCCGCGGGCGAATTGACGCTCACCGCCAAGGCCGCCAGCGCGGAGGCGGGCGTGCTGTCGGGCGCGGTGTTTTGCGTTTACGCCGAGGCCGACCGCCTAGCCGCCGCGGAACGGCCGGAACAGCCGCTGGCCACGCTCGGGGCGGACCTGGCGGTGCAGGGATATCGCGGCAATGAGCCGGGTTTCTACCTGGTCGGGGCGGCCGATGTGGATGCCAACGACCTGCTCGATGCCAGCGGCCTGTGCCGCCGGCTGGCGGCCGAGGACCGGCGCGACACGACCGACAGCTTCGGCCACCGGTTGTGGCTGGCGCTGCCGACGACCGCCAAGCAGCGTGCAACAGCGCTGGCGGAGCTTGGGCCCGGCGGTATCAAGCCGGATGACCGCAAAGACCTCGCCGGGGCGATCACCGCCGCCTTGCATTGGGGACGGCTGCTCAAGCGCGCCGATGTGCCCGGCCTGATGGCGACCGAGGCGGCCATGGGCACGCTGGATGAGGAGACGATCAGCCGGCTGAACCGGCTGGCCCTGGACCTGCACTACGCCGGGCTGATCGACGCCAGCGGCGCCGACATGTGGATCACCAGCGATATGACGCCCGAGGAGATGGCCATCCGCCAGAACAGCGACTGGGTGGAGTTGATGTCCACCGGCGAGATCAATCGGCTGCTGGGCACGGGCAAGGCCCCCGACAAGGACGCCGCCAACCTGATCAAGCATTTGCGGATCGCCACGCCGGTGATCAACCTGGTGATGACGCTGGTGGGCATTCCGTTCATTCTCTCGCGCGAGCGGAACATCAAGGCCTCGGCCTCGATGACCGTGGGGATGTCGCTGGGTGTGTACGTGGCGGCGCTTTTGTCGCGGCAACTCGGCGCGGCCGGCCTGGACCCGGTGCTGGCCGCCTGGCTGCCGGTACTGATTTTCGGCCCGGTGGCCGTGTGGATGCTGGATGCGGTGAAAACGTAGGCTTTAGAAGGTGTATGAACACGTAGCATGGGCGTCTCGCCCATGAGTCCCACGGGCGTCTCGCCCGTGGCGACATGGGGAAACTGCCGGAATCACGGCCAAGATGGCCGTGCTACTCACGGGCGAGACGCCCGTGCTACGATCGGACGCTCTCACGCCATGGCCGCGATGGCGTCGGCGACGCGCTGGCGGATTTCGTGATAGAGTTCGGCCGGCAAGGGACCTTTCTCGGCCGCACGAATATTTTCGCGCAGGTGCTCGGGATCCAGCGTACCGATGATCGCCGTGTGGCAGTACGGGTGGGTCAGCGTGAAGCGCAGCAGCAGCTCAGCGGGCGACATTTCGTCGCACAGAGCCTCCAGGCCGGCCTGTTGCCAGATATCCGCCCGGAAGCGCCACGGCTGGACATTGTTTGGGCCGCCCTGGGCGATGCCGCCGCGAATGATGACGCCGGCGCCGGCCTGGCCGATCATCGTAATAGCGTCGTGGTGCAGCGGGTTGAGCGCGGAGTAGGGCACCTGGAACGCGTCGAACGCGCCCATCTCCAGGAAGCTCAGCAGGTAAGGCAGCGTGGTCGAGATGCCGATGAAACGCGTCAACCCCTTGCTTTGAATCTCTTTAAGGGCTTCGAGCAGGTTGCCCTGGCGGACATCATCGACGGTGGGATTGTGCAGTTGCAGCAGGTCGACGTGGTCGGTCTGCATGCGCTTGAGGCTCGAATCGATGTTCCACATCAGCGTGTCGCGCGTCCAGGAATGCGGAGTGATCACCTCGTCGCGGGCGTACTGCGGGTTGCAGCCGCACTTGGTGGCCAGGAAGTATTCGCCGCGGCGCGAGGAGATGTGGCGGCCGATGAAATCCTCGCTGTCGCCGTAGTCCACGGAGGTATCGATGAAGTTGATGCCGGAATCCAGCGCCGCCGTCAGGATCCCCCTGGCCTGCCCATCGCTCACCGGCCGGCCGGACCAGAGTTTGGATCCCCGCAGTTCCATCGCCCCGAAACCCACTTGCGTCATTTCCAGTCCGGTTCGGCCCAGGACCCTGGTGTTCATAGTCGCCCCTTTCCTTGCTCTATTGAACTTTAGCAACGTCCGGCAGGGCGGAGCAGGGGGCCGAATAGGAGCCGAAATTCCTAAAAGACGAGCTTGTGGACGGCGGGCCGGCAGCTTGGCGGCTATAGCAATTTAGCTTTGCATGTTTACATCCGGCTGACAAAACAATAAGAAACGGCCGAGAATCGCTAGTTTCGTGAGTCGGCTATGTAACTACCCGACCAGCAACTGCTCTAGAGCAGTTTAGCTGTGCATGTTTACATCCGGCTTAAGAAGGCTTCGGCGCCGACCGAGCCAGAGCGGGCGGCCTGAGTTTCCTCCGGTTCTTGAGCCCGCCAGGGCGTCTGACCAGTAGCCCCTGGCGCTGGCCTGAGCGAGCGAAGCGAGTCGAAGGGCGAGCCTGGGGAAAGGAAGGACCCCCTCTTCTGGGAGCCCGCCAGGGCGATTGAGCGATGCGGCCGCAGCAGTGTCCCCGGTTGCACCGTTCAATCGCCCCTGACGGGGCTCTTGTTCTCCGGAGCGCCTGTCCCCCGGGCTCGCCCCCACGCTCGCTGGCGCTCGCTTGGGGGCAGCGCGCCGGGGCTACCACGACAGCGCTAGTTTGATCGTAAGTCCTTATTTCTCCGTCGGACCGTTCGGAGTCGTTGTGCGAGTTTCCTAAGGTTCTTGAACATCGAAAGTGAAACTAGCGCTGTCGTGCTACTATCAAACGCCTCCTGCGGAGGCTAAAGAACTTGCCGGTCAGGGGATACCCCTGGAAATTCGTGGCTCCAGCGATTCTCGGTCGTTTCCGTAACCTTCTTTAAGCCAGACGTAAATATGCAAGGCTTAACTGCTCTAAGTGTTACAATCATACTGACGGGCATGAAGTGATTGTGTAGTCGCCTCTTGTGACCGCTATATGTAGTGGGTTCGCCGACTTTATTTCGGGCTGCATCACCTGAATTCGTATGAAAAAAGTGCTGTTTATTCTTGAAATCGTACACATCTAGTGCTATTAATTGGATGGACATGCCGATGGGAGTCAGGGAGGCGGCGCCGGGATGGAGATCCGGGAAGGAAATAAATGATCAGCCTGACACGAAAAACGGATTACGCCTTGCTGGCGTTGACCAGTCTGGCCGGCGCCAAACCGGGCAACGTGGTTTCCGCCCGCGAGATCGCCGGCCAGTACGGCGTCTCGCTGTCGCTGCTGATGAACGTGCTGAAGCAGTTGGCCGGCTGTGGCATGGTCACCAGCGTTCGCGGGGCGCGAGGCGGGTACGTGCTGGCGCGGCCGGCGGACCAGATCACGCTGGCGGAATTGATCGATGCCATCGAAGGCCCGGTGCGGCTGGCGCCGTGCGTCAGCGGCTCGACGGTGCGCGGCGCGTACGATATCTGCCAGAGCGGCGGCAGTTGCCCCATTCACCGGCCGCTCAGCCGGCTTCAGCACCGGCTGGAAGGTTTTTTCGCCGGAATTACGCTGGACGAGCTGGTCGCCGGCGAGGCCGGGGCGGCCGCACGGGCGGGCGAAGCGGCGGATGAGGAGGAGCATGCCAGTGGCCGTTAAGACGCCCATCTATATGGATAACAACGCCACCACGCCGCTGGATCCGCGCGTGCTGGAGGCGATGATGCCGTACCTGACGGAGAAGTTCGGCAACGCCGCCAGCCGCAGCCACATTTTCGGCTGGAAGGCGGAGGAGGCGGTCGAGAACGCCCGCCGGCAGGTGGCCGAGGTGATCGGCGCCGACGCGAAGGATATCGTCTGGACCAGCGGGGCGACCGAGTCGGATAACCTGGCGATCAAGGGCATCGCCGAGATGTACGCCGAGCAGGGCAACCACATCATCACCGCCGCCACCGAGCACAAGGCCGTGCTGGACACGTGCCATTATCTGCAATCGCGCGGCTGTCCGGTGACGGTGCTGCCGGTGGATGAATTCGGCCTGGTGAGCGCGGCCCAGGTGGCGGCGGCCATGACCGACAAGACGGTGCTGGTTTCAATCATGGCGGCCAATAACGAAATCGGCACCATTCACCCGGTGGCCGAGATCGGCAAGCTGTGCAAGGAGCGCGGCGTGCTGTTCCACAGCGACGCCACGCAGGCGTTCGGGAAGATTCCGCTCTCGGTCGAGGCCATGGGCATCGACCTGATGAGCATCAGCGGTCACAAGATTTACGGCCCCAAGGGCGTGGGCGCGTTGTATGTGAGGCGCAAAAGCCCGCGCGTCCGCCTGACCGGCCAGATGCACGGCGGCGGACACGAACGCGGCATGCGCAGCGGTACCTTGAACGTGCCGGGCATCGTTGGCCTAGGCGCAGCGGCGGAGATTGCCCAACGAGGGATGACCGAGGAGTCGGGTCGAATCTCCGCCCTGCGCGACCGGCTGCACGCGGGCATCACGGCCAAGACCGACCACGTGCGGCTCAACGGGCATCCCACGCGGCGGCTGCCCAACACGCTCAACCTCAGCTTCGCCTACGTCGAGGGCGAATCGCTGATGATGAAGTTCAAGGACCTGGCCGTCTCCAGCGGCTCGGCCTGCACCTCCGCCAGCCTGGAGCCCAGCTACGTGCTGCGGGCCCTGGGGGTGCCGGATGATCTGGCCCACAGTTCCATACGATTCTCACTGGGCCGCTTCAACACGGCCGAGGAGATCGACCTGGCCATCGAGCGCGTCAACGCCGCCGTGGCCGAGCTGCGGCAGCTCAGCCCGCTGTACGAGCTGGCGCAGGAAGGCGTGAGTCTGAAGGATGTGCAGTGGAAAAAGTAGCATGGGCGTCTCGCCCGTGTTCGATGTCTTGAAGGCCAGGGGCGAGACGCCCCTGGGACTCACGGGCAAGATGCCCGTGCTACGAGAATAATGCTGCGAGAACAGGTGAACCAATGGCCTACTCCGACAAAGTCCTGGATCACTTCAACAACCCGCGGAACGTGGGTTCGCTCGATAAGAACGACCCGACCGTGGGCACCGGCATCGTCGGCGCCCCCGAGTGCGGCGACGTGATGAAGCTCCAGATCAAGGTGGGCGATGATGGCCGGATCGTCGACGCCAAGTTCAAGACCTTCGGCTGCGGCTCGGCCATCGCCTCCAGCTCGCTGGCCACCGAGTGGCTCAAGGGCCGCAACGTCGATGATGCCACGCAGCTTCGCAATACGGATATCGCCTCGGAGCTTTCGCTGCCGCCGGTGAAGATCCACTGCTCCGTGCTCGCCGAGGATGCCGTCAAGGCGGCCATCCAGGATTGGAAACGCAAAAACGCCGCGGCCGGCGGCGGAGGCTGCGGGCCCGTGCAGGTGGGCGTTTCCGCGGCCGGCGGCGCGGGCGCCGCCAGGGACGGAAAGGATAAATAATATGGCCATCACACTGACAGAGAAGGCGGCCGATCGCATCAAGGGTGTGGCTCGGCAGAACAAGCTCGAAGGCACGCCGCATCTGCGCATCGCCGTCAAGGGCGGCGGGTGCAGCGGCTTCAGCTATATGCTGGATCTGTGCCCCGGTCCAGCCGAGGGCGATGAGGTCTTCACGCAGCACGAGGTGAACGTCGTGTGCGACCCCAAGAGCTACCTATACCTCAACGGCACGGAAATTGATTTCACCGACAACCTCCTGGGCGGGGGTTTTACCTTCGACAATCCCCAGGCCAAGGGCACGTGCGGCTGCGGGGCCAGCTTCCGGACCTGAGATCACCATGAGCAACGAGCATTCTCATGCCGGCAACCCGGCGTCGCCGCCGGAAGATTCCGCGGCGGGCGTGATGACCAAGTGTGTCGCGTGCAGCCGCGAGCTTCGCTCGGCGGTGGTGTGCGACTATTGCCACACGCTCAACCCCATCGGCGCGCCGACGGATTATTTCGCCTTGCTGGGCGTGCCGCGGCTCTTCAACCTGGATGCCGACGAGCTGCGCCGCCGCTATTTGGAACTCTCCCGCCACGCGCACCCGGACTTCTTCACCGGCGGCTCCGAAGAGTCGCAGGTGCTGGCGATGACCATCAGCTCTTCACTCAACGATGCCTACCGCACGCTGTCAGACCCGTTTGAGCGGGCGGAATATCTGGAAGAACTGTTGGGAGGTCCCAGCTCGGCGGTAGACAAAACCACGCCGCAGGGATTCCTCGATGAGATGATGGTCCTCCAGGAGGAACTCACCGAGGCTCGCCTGGCCGGCGATCACCTGGCCCTGGAGCGGCACGGCGAAACGCTCCGCGCCCGCCTGGCGCAGATGATGGCCCGCGTGGCCGAGCTGTTCGCCGATTTCGAGTCGCAGCTCGGCTGCGAAGGCATTCGCCTGGAATGCCTGGGTCGGATCCGCCGGCAGCTCAATGCGGTCAGCTATATTCGGCGGCTGGTTTCGATGACGGCGGGCACGTAAGAAGAAAACGGCAGACACAAAGATCACGAAGACCACGAAGAACACAAAGAAGAAGGAGAAGGGGTAAAGGCAAGAGAGGCGAGAGCCATTATTTTCTTTGATTGCATTCATTTTAGCATTCTGTTCTTTGTGCCTTTTGTGATCTTTGTGGTCTTTGTGTTCCTCTTTGGCTGCTGAAGAGCGATGGCTGATGAGAACGACATCATTCTCGGGATAGATCTGGGGACGACCAACTCCCTGGGCGCCTATTTCACCGCCGGCGGGCCCAAGCTGATTCGCGATGAGACCGGCAACGGAATGGTGCCCAGCGTCATTGCGCTGGCCGAGGGCAAGGTCAGTGTCGGCTCGGAGGCCAAGCGGCAGGCGGTGCTCAATCCGCTGACGACGGTGTATTCGGTCAAGCGGCTGATGGGCCGGGGACTGGCCGATGTGCAGCAGGAGCTGCGGTTCCTGCCGTACCACATCGTCGAGGGCAACCACGAAACCGTACGCGTGGAAGTGGACGGCCGCCTGCTTACGCCGCAGGAACTTTCGGCCATCATCCTGAACGAGGTTCGCGGCCGGGCGGAACAGGCCCTGGGGCGGAAAATTACGCAGGCCGTCATCACCGTGCCGGCCTATTTCGACGATGCCCAGCGCCAGGCCACCCGCGATGCCGGCCGGCTGGCCGGGCTGGATGTGAAGCGCATCGTCAACGAGCCCACCGCCGCGGCCTTGGCGTATGGCTTGGATCGCAAGGAATCGGCCACTATTGCCGTGTACGACCTGGGCGGCGGCACGTTCGACGTCTCCATCCTGCGCGTGGACAAGGGCGTTTTTCAGGTGCTCTCCACGCACGGCGACACGCATTTGGGCGGCGATGACCTGGACCGCGAACTGATCGACCTGATCACGACGGAAATCCAGAGCCAGTTCGGCAGCCACCTGTCCTTCGGGCCCTCGACCCGCCAGGCGCTGCGCGATTTCGCGGAAATGACCAAGATTCGCCTGTCCGCCGAGCTTTCCGCCACCGTGGAGGTGGACCTGGGCGAGGGTCGCGTGTACCGCCGCACGATTACGCGCGAGGAATTCGAGCGGCGGGCCAAACCCTGGATCGACCGCACCATCGATGCCTGCCGCCAGGCCGTGACGGCCGCCGGCGTGAGCGTCGAGGAGATCGAGCAGGTCGTCATGGTCGGCGGCTGCACGCGAATTCCGCTGGTGCGGCGGGCCGTGGAGGAATTCTTCCAGCGCGAGCCCTACACGGCCATCAACCCCGACGAAGTCGTCGCCCTCGGGGCGGCGGTGCAGGCGGGCATCCTGGCGGGCGTGCAGCGGCAGATGCTGCTGCTCGATGTCATCCCGCTGAGCCTGGGCATCGAGACGCTCGGCGGGGCCGTGGGTAAGCTCATCATGCGCAACAGCACCGTGCCCTGCCGGGCCTCCGAGGTGTTCACCACGTCGATCGATGGGCAGACCTCGGTCGACATCCACGTGCTCCAGGGCGAGCGCGAGCTGGTAATCGACTGCCGCAGCCTGGGCCGATTCCGCCTGACGGGCGTGCCGCCCATGCCGGCGGGGCTGCCGCGAATCCGCGTCACGTTCCAGGTCGACGCCAACGGCATTTTGCACGTCTCGGCGGTGGAGGAGCGCAGCGGCCGGGCGGCGGCCGTGCAGATCACGCCCTCGCACGGACTGACCGGCGAGGAAGTGGACCGCATGGTCAAGGAATCGTGGAAGTACGCCATCACCGACATGACCGCCCACCGGCTCATCGACCTGCGGAACGAAACGCAGCGGATTCTGGCCGCGATTGAAAAGTCGCTCGCGCGCGCTGGCTCGGTGCTTTTGCCGGCGCAGAAGCAGGCGCTGGATGCAGCCGTCGCGGCGCTGCGTGCGGCGGCCGCCGGCGAGGATGCCGATGCGCTCTGGAACGCCATGTCCGCCGCCAACGACGCCGCCATGCCCCTGACGCAGGCGCAGATGGATGCGGTCCTGGAGCAGACGGCGCGCGGGAGAAAAGTGGACGAGTTTTAGAGGACCAAGCCGGTCTTTTGAAAGGCAAGTGCACATGCCCACTTACAAAGTGACTTTCCTTCCCGCCAATACGGTCGTCACGGCCGATTCCGCTCGCTATCCCTGCGGCTCGCACGGCGAGGCGGGCAGCGTGCTGGATATCGCCCTGGCGCACGGTGTGGAAATCGAGCACGCCTGCGGCGGGGTGGGCGTGTGCGGCACGTGCCACATCATCGTGCGGGCGGGCAAGCTGAACCTCTCGCCCCCCAGCGATGATGAAATGGACGTGGTGGACATGGCGCCGGGGAACACCGTCGACAGCCGCCTGGCCTGCCAGGCCGTGGTGCGCGGCGATGTGACGGTGGAGATTCCGGGCTGGAACCGGAACCTGGCAAGCGAAGGCCCGGCGTAACGCGCGCCCAGGTAGCGTGCCCGCCTTAGGTGGCATGCCCTCACGGCTGGGGCGAAGCCCCGGACGGGTGGGCATGTCTTCTCGATCGCGCCATGCCCACCCGCCTCGGCCGCCAGGGCGGCCTTCGTCGTGAGGGCATGCCACCTAAACGCAGGCTTCTACCCTTTGCGATGCTTCTTGCAGCGCCTACAGCCTAAAGCCTATAGCCTACAGTCTCCGCTCGTGTAGAATCTTCCCGCTGCGACGTGACCGGCAGTCTTGATTGGAGTAGGGAAAAAACCATGTTTGAGAAAATCGAAATGGCGCCCCCGGACCCGATCCTGGGGCTCAACGAGGCCTTTGCCGCGGAGAAGAACCCGCAGAAGATCAACCTGGGCGTCGGCGTGTTCAAGGATTCCCACGGCGTCACGCCCATCCTGCCCACCGTGCGGACGGCCGAGGGCCGGCTGCTGGAGCGGGAGAAGACCAAGAACTACCTGGGCATCGCCGGCCTGCCGGAATTCGCCGCCAGCGTGCAGGGGCTGCTCTTTGGAGCGGGCCACGAGATTATCGCCGCCGGCCGCGCGGTGACCGCCCAGACGCCCGGCGGCACGGGGGCGCTGCGCGTGGCGGGGGACTTCATCAAGACCAACCTGGCCGCGGCTAAAACGGTCTGGGTGAGCGAGCCGACGTGGGAGAACCACAAGAGCGTCTTCAGCGCCGCCGGCCTGAAAGTTGCGGGCTACACTTACTACGACGCCGCCAGCCGCGGCCTGGATTTTGCCGGCATGAAGAAGAGCCTGGCGGCCGTGCCGGCGGGCGATGTGGTGCTGCTGCACGCCTGCTGCCACAACCCCACGGGCATCGACCCCACCGGCGAGCAGTGGGCCGAGCTGGCGATGATCGCCCAGAAGCAGGGCTTCCTGCCGCTGTTCGATTTTGCCTACCAGGGCTTCGGCGATGGTCTTCAGGAAGATGCGGCCGGCCTGCGAGCCTTTGCCGGCAAGGTCAAGGAATTGCTCATCGCCAGCTCGTTCAGCAAGAATTTCGGCCTCTATAACGAGCGCGTGGGCGCGCTGACCGTCGTGGCCGCCGACAAGGATGGCGCCCAGCGGGCCTTAAGCCAGGTGAAGCGTTGCATTCGCGCCAACTATTCCAACCCGCCCGCGCACGGCGCCGCCGCCGTGGCGACCATCCTGGGCGATGCGGCCCTGCGGGCGCAGTGGGAGGTGGAAGTCTCGCAGATGCGCGGCCGCATCCGCAGCATGCGGAAACTCTTCGTCGACACGATGGCGGCCAAGGACATCAAGCAGGATTTCAGCTTCATCCTCCGCCAGCGCGGCATGTTCAGCTATTCCGGCCTCACCAAGGACCAGGTGCGGACCCTTCGCGCCAAATATGCCATCTACATGGTCGATTCCGGGCGAATCAACGTGGCCGGCATGACCGAGCAGAACATGGACCGGCTGTGCACGGCCATCGCGGAAGTGCTGAAGACGTAAGAAGAAAGCAGCAGGGATGCAGGGGATGCATGGGATAAAGGCAAAGAGGCGGCAGAAAAGTAAGTGTTACAGTCGTGTACAAAGTGCCAGGTCCGTTATCTGTAACTCGCAAGTGAATCACGTGGTCAAGTTGACCACCTGTGGGCCTTTGCCGGTGCGCCGGCTTCAGGAGCGAAAGTTTCGCTCCTGTCTCTTCGGCGCGTTACGGATAATGGACCTTTAAACCGTTTAAAGTTCCATTATCTGTAACGCGGCGATTGACGGCGGCGGAGGTATTCTGAGAAGGGGCGAAGCATGCCAAAGCTTCAATGGACGGATGCCGACGAGATCGGCTACCAACTGGCCGAGAAGTTTCCCGACGACGACCCCCTGACCGTGCGTTTCACCGACCTTCACGCCCGGATCCTGGCCCTGGCCGACTTCGCCGGCGATCCGGCCGCCAGCAATGAGAAGATCCTGGAGGCCATCCAGATGGCCTGGCTGGAGTATTTCCGGGAGCGGCAGGGGGCTTAGGCCCGAAGGGCCGAAAGGACGTAGCCGGGGGCGTGAGCCCCCGGAATTTGGCAGTTGAATAGAAAGCCCCGAAGGGGCGAAAGAGCTTTTGCGTTCTTCCGCCCCTCCGGGGCTGCAAAATCGAGACCGCCTGTTCCGGGGGCTTACGCCCCCGGCTAATGAAACCTGTCGGCCCTCCGGGCCTAAGAAAGCCAGTGGCTGTTTTTCACTCTCCCCCGAGATAAACCGGCTTCCCCGGCTCCAGCACTTGGCCCGACAGATCGCGCGTGGCCAGTTCCGCCGCATCCAGGGCAAACAGCGGGCTGATCTCGATCGCGCAGGCCACCTCGTTAGCCGCATCGCGCGGCACGGCGTGTCCGGCGGCCGTCAGCCAGGCGGCGGCGCGGCGAACCTGGTCGTGCAGGCAGGTGTTCAGGCTGTCGGCGCCGGTGGCGTTTTTCACCGGGCTGAACTCCTCCAGCCGGCGGGTTTCGAGGATGACCGACTTTTTCGCCAGCGGCAGGGCGTCGAAGACGAACATCTCCAGCTTCACCGCGTTGGGCTGCTCAGGCTCGATGTGCTTGCCGGCCCCATCGATGTGTTTTACCTTCTTGATCGCCCGATGGAACGGCAGCGAGCATCGCCCACCCTTGGTCAGCCGCTCCACGAACGTGCGGCTGAAGAGGTGAATGGCGATCGACCCGGCGGAGAATTTCAGCCGGCCGTCGGGGCGAGTGGCGCAGGCGAGATCCTCGGGCATATCGCTGTACTCGATGACCGTGGTCTTGCCATCCACGATGCAGAAGTTGCCCAGCTTTTCCAGCGGCTCGCGCTTGGGCAGGGCCTTGGCCGACATCTCGGCCTTGGCCTCGTGGTGCAGGCCGATGAACAGCGGATCGACGCAGCGCACCAGCGGGTTATCCACCTGGAAATAGCTGATGGTTTCCACGCCGCGTTGGGCCATGTCGGCCAGGGCTCCGCTGGCTGCTAAAGCGGTCAGGCTGCCGCCGTGGCCGTTGGGGCTTAGGGCCAGCGAGTCCTTCTCGGCCAGCAGTAGCTTGCCATCCGTGCCGATGGCGGGCATGGTGCCCTGGGCGAAGAACATCACATCATCTTTCGACAGGCCGAAATACCGGTTGGCCTTGAAGTAGTCGCGCGTGGCCTTGTCGTTGGCCGGGCTGGTCATGATGTACCACGGCACGGCGTGTCCCCAGCGGCGGTGAGTAGCCAAAAGTTGCTCGGCGAAGAGCGCAAAGAGGCTCTTGCGCTGCACGGGCGAGACGCCCAGGCAGCCCTTGGGGCCATCGTAGCCCAGCCGCGTGCCCTGGCCGCCGGCCACGACGAACGCCGCCACCTTGCCCTGGCCGATGAGCTTCTCGCCGGCCGCACGGGCCTTCGCGTAACGCTTCCGCATCGCCTCATCCGTGGGCTCATACGGCAGGATGGGCGGCGGCTGGATTTCCTGCGGCAGCTTGGTCGCCGGCTCGGCGAGCACGTGCGTCGGAATCAGTTCGGCGATCAGCTCCCAATCGACCTGGCCGATCTGCTCGGCGAGCTGGTCGCGCTGGCGCGCATCCAGCTCATCCCAGAAGGCCAGCAGATGTTCCTGGCCGTGCACCGCCAGAACGGCGCGGAGCGTGTCGATCGTGCTTTTCCTGGTTTTTCGCGGTGTGGACTTTGCCATAGGTTTTCGCCGTACCTCGCCTTCCGGCGGCCGATCGCCCTCATGGGCCCTCGGCGGGCCGGTCGATACATAGATCAAAGCATGGCAAGGTATCCAGCGGGTAACGACGTGTCAATGCGAGCGGCCGGGGCCAACGTTGGCCGGCGGGATTTCCTGCGCCTGGCCGGCCAGGCCTCTGTGGCGGCGCTGGCGATCCTCGCGGGCGTGCGCCGCGCCCACGCCCTGGCAGCCGAGGTGGCCAAGGCGACGTCGATGGATGCGAAAGCCGCCTTGGGGGCTTCCGCCGCGGCGGCCACGCGGAATTCCGCGGCAGCTTTCGCACCGCCGGCCGCACACCCGGCCAGCGCGCCGGTCCGCCCTGCCAGCAGCGTGGTGGATGTCACCGGCTCGGCCCGCGTAATCGACGGCCTGCAGGTCGATGCCGGCCGCGTGCAGGAGATGCTCGAGTGCAGTTTGACGGCCCTGGCCGAGGTTTCCACGGCGCGCGAGGCCTGGGGCCGATACATCCGCCCGGGGGAGTTGATCCTGCTGAAATTCGATGCCCCGCTGGGCGCCACCCTGGGCACCGAACACGCCATTCTGGCGGCGATTCTCCATAGCCTGCGGGCGGCCGGCTACTCCTGGGACCAGATCCGCGTGGCGGACTGTGAGGCCGCCCGCTACTTCTCCTCCCTGCCTGCCAGCCCGACGGGCTGGTCGGAGCACACGGTCAAGGTGATCGATCAGCCGGAGCATCTGCGGCGATACCTGGAGAATGTGCACGCGATCATCAACGTGCCGTGCCTGGGCGATCACCGCCTGCTGGGGGTGTCATGCGCCATGGCGAACGTGACGTTGCCGTTCATCCGCCGGCCGGGGCGTTACCTGGGCGATGACCTGCACCAGGCGGTCATCGATATCGCCCTGGATGGCCGCGCCGTGCGGCCGGTCGTTTTGACCATCGTCAATGCGCTGCGCTGCGTTTTCGACGGCGCGCCGATGGTCGCCGAAGCGATGATCGTGCCGCAGGGCGAGGTGTGGATTTCGACCGATCCGGTGGCCATCGACACGCTGGGGGCCGACTGGCTCGACAGCCAGCGCCGCCGCTGCAAGCTGCCCGTGCTGGCCCAAGCCGACCGCGCGCCGCGGTTCCTCGCCCTGGCCCAGGAGGCCGGCCTGGGCAACGCGGATCTACGGCACATCGTGCGGCGGGTGCACAGGGTGTAGCTCCGACACGCGTGGTTGCTACGCTGCGCTTCGCAAACCACGGCACCCAACCCCTTGTTTCGCGCCGTGCCGCGAGGCGCCCTTCAACGGACAGAGGACGTCAGCGAGAACAAGAGTGACGGAGTCGAATTGCCGCCCAGGCCGGTGAAGGCACCTCTTGCCTTTGGGCCGGGCTTTTCGCCGTTCTTCTCTCGTGTGCTCTGCTCTCTCTGCGTCCTCTGTTGTCGTGGCACAGGCTTTTAGCCTGTGGCCTTTTTACAACCGAATCTCTTGGCGCCGAAAAGCGCAGCAGCCAAAGACACAGGCTGAAAGCCTGTGCCACCAAGTCAAGCGCCCGGTCGGGGCGGATGCAGAACCGGGCCGCCGATCACAAATTGGGGCCTTTCCGTTTCACCTCGCCTGTTCCGGGCGCTCTAGTTCCCTCCGCCGGGACATCAATGCTTCATCACCTGGGCAAGCTTCCGAGCCCTAGCCTGATCATCCATTCGGTCCCACTTCTCCGGGCAACCCTTGCAGCAAAAGCCGATCCTCTGGCCCTGGTACATGCGCGTCAGTTCGGGGGGCACGGCGGCCGAATCGATCGGGGTGCCGGTGATAGGACACGCACCGTTGGCGACCGGCACCCCGGTCGTGTTTTCGGCGCCAGGGCTTGCCTGGTGGCCCTGGCTCCTACAGCCGACGCTGACGGATAGCCCAACCAGCAGGACGGTACAGAATCCCAACTGAGTCATCCTGAGGAACATGTACTCGCTCCTTTCTCGATTGGGATCCGCCCTGTGGGCTATCCGTCTATGAGATTGTAGAAGTGGACATGGGGATGCGAATTTCGCTGGGCGAGCCGGGTTGCCGGGGCCGCCGCTTGGACGATGAGGGCGGGACCGGCCCGTCGATTTGTGTTTATGCACGCGCGCTGGGATACGCGTGCCCGGTCTTGAGCCCGCCAGGGCGACTAACAGTAGCCCCTGGCGATGACCCGAGCGAGCGAGGGTCGAGCCTGGGGAATGTAAAGGCCACCTTCTCAGAGCCCGCCAGGGCGATTGAGCCGCGCCAACTCTGCCTATCCCTGCAACGCGAAGATTCAATCGCCCTCCGGGCTCCGTTCGCCGATGGGCCGCTCACCCCAGGCTCGCCCTGCGCTCGCTATCGCTCGCTACAGGGCAGCGCCAGGGGCTACCATGACAGCGCTAGTTTCACTTTCGATGTTCAAGAACCTTAGGAAACTCGCACAACGACTCCGAACGGTCCGACGGAGAAATAAGGACTTACGATCAAACTAGCGCTGTCATGCTACTATCAAACGCCTCCTGCGGAGGCTAAATCAATTGCCGCTAACTTCCTACCTTCTCTGCGTTCTCCGTCCCTTTTGTGCCCTCCGTGGTTTCCTTGGCGGCTTTACTCATCGCCTTATCGAGCCTCTCCTGTCGCTGCTCATCCGTCAGGCGGTCCCATTGGGCAACACAATTGGCGCAGCAGAATCCCACGATCTGGCCCTTGAACGTGCGCATGTATTCCGGAGGAACATTGTTGGGGTCGATCCTGTTATACGTGATCGGACTGAAGGAGTTCACGACCTTGAGCCGAGGGGGAGTCTTGCCTTTGAGGTGGTGCTCGCAGGCCGCCAAACCGATTGTCAAGATGAGGGCCGCCAATGCGGTTGTGCGGCAAGAAAGGATACGGGCCATCGAACCATCCTTTGTGCATAGCGCTTCGGGGGCCAGGGGGAAATCGCCCTCAAACCATAATACACGCGCACTGGCCGCGACCGCCAGATGGGCTGGCCGAACCGTGCTCGTCATGGCCGCAGTGAGGGCATGCCACCTCAAACAAGCGGCGGGAGTTCCGGAGAACTCCCGCCGCTCAAATTGAAAACGGCGAAGGTTCAGTTGCCTGTCAACTGGCCTTTAGTCCACCGGCAGCAGCACGAAGACGCCGAATTCCGGCGCTGTGTGCTCGGGGGTCTTGTACGTGGCCGGCAAACCCTCGGGGGCGGCCACGGTCAGGCCGGTCATGGGCACTTCCAGGGCCTTGCCGTCAAACTTGCCCGCCAGAACGGGCTTGCCATAGAAGTTCTGCGCATCGCGCAGCTCGTAGCCCTGCCCGCGCTTCAGGCCCGCGGGGGCGATATCCACCGCCACCTTGTCCTTCTTGGGCCAGTTGTAGATCGTGATGTTGGCCCGGCCCTTCTCATAGTCGTTGGGCCGCACGAAGTACTTGGCCTCGGCCGGCCGGGCGGTGAGCACCACGTTGTTGGCGCCGAAATCGGCCAGCTTCTTGTCCGCGGGCGTACCGACGTGGCCGTAGAACGTGTTGTCCGACACCTTCAGACCGGTGTTGTTGTGGATGGAGAACGCCTCGACGGCGTTGTCGGCGGTGACGAAATAGTTGCCCTTCACCTCTCCGTTGTTGCTGTTGCCGATGAGATTGTTGACGGCCCGGGCCCAGGGGCCGGCGTAGGTGCAGTTGTTGATCACGCGCGGGTTCTCGGCCCAGCGGCCGCCTTCGAGCCACATGTGGCTGCAATCGCCCTGGGCCTTGCCGCCGACCAGCGAGATCTCCGAGTTATTGAAGAACACGTTGCCTTCGTGCGTGACGTTGTTGCGGAAGGCCTTCTTGGAGCCGTAAAGCTGGCTGCCCTGGTTGAAGTTGCGGAAGACCACGTTGTCCTTGATGAGCTTTGGACCCTTGACGGACTGGATGTAGAACCCGTGGCCATGGCCGCGGTCGGGGCCGTCGGCGCCGTTGTTGTAGATGATGCAGCCGTTGACTTCGTTGTCCTCAGCGCCGCCCCAGGTGGACACGCCCATGACGCCGTTATCGTGCAGCACGCAGTTGATGATCTTGATGCCGGGATTGACGGACTTGAGCGGCGAATTGGGGTCGTTGGCATCCTTGGTCTCGCTGTTCGAGATGCTGACGGCGTCTTCGTTGCCCTGGACAAAGCCGCGGTTGGCGATTTCCAGGCCCCAGAACCAGACGTATTCGCCCGGGAAGTTAAAGCCGATCTTCAGGTTGCCGCGGAGCGTGGCCCGCTCGCCCTTGGCCACCCGCACGATGATGGGCTTTCCCGCCGCACCTTTGAGACGGCACTGCTGATTGCCCTTGTACTCGCCCGCGTGCATCCAGATGGTGTCGCCGGGCTTCGCCTCGGCCGGGCCGGCCAGGACCGTTGCGAGGTCCCAGGGCGACTCCTTGGTGCCCTTGCCATCGGGTTTGCCATCCGGCGCCACGTGCCACTGGCCTCCACCGGCGGGCATCGTGCCCATCGCCGGCGCATCGGCCGCCTGCACCGCCGCACTGATGGCCAGAATCACGCCAAGACCTGCCAAGGAAATTGCCCGCGTGCTCACACTATGTCCCATGGGTCTGCCCTCACATCCGGATGGCCGCGAGTCTCTCTGTCGGACCGGGTTCATCCGGCTCTTTGAATACCCAGCGGCTGTCAACTTCGCAAGGCCATTGCGAAGTTGAGTCTTCTGGCAGCAGTGGGGCATGAACCAAAAAAAGGGCTTCTCTTTCGAGAAGCCCTCTACCTGGAGCGGCGGGGAGTTGAACCCCGGACCTCCTGCATGCCATGCAGGCGCGCTCCCAACTGCGCCACCGCCCCGCACTGTTTGCAAGATCCGTATAACTACCAAAGCGCGACCCTCGGGTCAAGCGCAGAATGTCACTGCAAAGGGTTACGACAAAAAGCTGGCGACAATCGACCACCGCCTCTTTACCCAGTTTATCACCTCCGACTTAGTCGGAAGTGAATCGGTCATCCGAGCGGGATTATTCACCTTGACGCTCCGGATTTCCACGGTATAATGATGCATCATATTCTGCGTCCGGCTTTAAGATCCTGTCGGGCAAGCGCCTGGCTGTGGCTTGGCGGGACGGGTTACGCGAATCAGGGCTACGGAGGGTCCGCAAGGAAGGTGTTTCTGCAAGAAAGAACATCCACCCGAGTGTGGGCGGTGCGCGCTGAAATGGACCGACAGACTATTTCCAACGTTAAATTCGCGAATCCTGAGATTCTGGGAAGAGTTTCAGATATTTTCATTATGCGCCGCGCGCATATTTATAATTCATGCTGCAACAAGAAATTGCGACAGAATATTACAATATGCGCATA
>PMYD01000148.1 GCA_003171335.1 Phycisphaerales bacterium | reverse complement strand
CCCCCGTAAGAGGGGGAGGGGTTAACGGCTCTAATGCGCCCCCTCCACAACCGCCGGCAGGCGGCCGCGGACGGAGTTGATGATGAACAGGCGCGTGCAGCGGGCCAGGTCCGCCAGGGCGATTGGCCGCTCGGCAACCTGGCCGCTGGCCAGCAGGTGCGCCCGCATCACGCCGCCCAGCAGGCCGCAGGAGACCGGCGGGGTGACGAGCCGGCCGTCGAGTTCCGCGATGATGTTGGCAATGAGCGTCTCGGTGACCTGGCCGCGATCGTTCCACAGCAGCACATCGTCGGCATCGCCGCGATCGGCGGCGGCACGATCGTACATTTGCCGGTGTGTCGTCTTGTGGTACAGGAACACGTCATCGGTGGCGATGGGCGAGCGGGCCAGCCGCAGCCGCCACGGCCGCACAGGATCGGCCGGCGGCAGGGGCGATGCTTCGGTGGTGCATCGGCCGCTACGGTCCACCCGCAGACGGATGCGCGACCGCCCCGACAGGCCGGCGGCGAGTTTGTCCAGCGAGGCCGTGACATCGGCGAGATTCACCGACCAGCCGAAATAGCTGGCAGACTCGGCCAGGCGGCGCAGGTGCCCATCCAGCAGGAAATAGCCGGTCGAAGGCTCGAAGCGCAACGTCTCCAGCAGTTCAAAGGGTGGCATTCGGTGCCCCAGGAGCGCCGCCTTCGTCAGACACTCCTGGTACTCGCTATCGGCGAGCGAATCCCACACGATCCCCCCGCCGACGCCGTATTCGACGGCGCCGGTGGACTTGTCGACCACGGCCGTGCGAATCGCCACGCTGAAGCGGGCAGTGCGACCCGGTCCGATATACCCGATCGCCCCGCAGTACACGCCGCGCGGCCGCGGCTCTAATTCCCGGATGATCTGCATCGTGCGGACCTTGGGCGCCCCGGTGATCGAGGCGCACGGGAACAGGGCGGCGAAAAGTTCCGGCAGGCTGGCGGCGGTGCGGCCCTCGGCGGTCGAGGTCATCTGGAAGACCGTCGGATATTGCTCGATCTGGAACAGCCCGGGCACGCGCACGCTGCCCAGCTCGGCGATGCGGCCGATGTCGTTGCGGACCATGTCCAGGATCATCAGGTTCTCCGCCCGGTCCTTCGCCGAGCCGGCCAGGCGCTGGCGCATCTGCCGGTCCTGTTCAACCCACAGACCGCGTGCGGCCGTGCCCTTCATGGGCCGCGAGAGGATGCGCTGTCCGTCGAGCTGGAAGAACAGCTCCGGCGACGCCGAGCAGATCGCAAACTCGTCGCCATCAATGAACGCCGCGTACGGGCTCTCCTGGGCGGCGGCCAGGCGGCCAAAGAGCGCCAGCGGCTCGCCCGACAGGCGACTATCCAGACGGACGGTGTAGTTCACCTGGTACGTGTCGCCCGCGGCGATGAGGTCCTTGATGCGCGCGATGGCGGCATGATACTCCTCGTGTGATGTCCCCATTTGCCAAGGCGCCAGGTCGGCGGCGCCATCCGCGTGCGCTAGTTCGGGCGCAAACTCCAGCTCGTCAAAGAGCCCAAACTGCAGCAGCGGCAGGCGGCCCGGCGCGCCAACGGCCAGGCAGCCGTCCAGTCCCGCGGCGGCCTCGTACGTGACAAACCCCGCCGCCCATCGCCCCTGCCCCGCGGCCGCCTGCATGGTCGCCAGGGCCGGCAGAACCTCCGCCAGGCGGCGGGCCTCGACGACCTCGCGCGGGTGATGGCCCACGAGCCAGCCGGGCCGGCCATCCTGGACAGCGGCAAAGGCGACGTGTTTCACGCGAAGACCAACCCCTGCGCGGCCCAATCGGTGAAAATCAGTTTGTCCATATGGGTATTTGTCGCCTTCTGTAGCTTGTCTTTCGGGTGGCATGTTTCCGGAATCAGCGGTCGCTTGCCGAAGCCGACGCGCTGCCGGATTGCGTCGTCGGTTGCGTCGATGTTGGCGCCGGCCGGTGCAGGACGCCAGGGGAAAACCAGAGCATTACGAGGAGCAACAGGCTGGCAATCAAGCTCACAGGCACTGCCAAAAACAAGAACCATGAGTATTTGTCCAACGTTATTGAGCGTGCCATAAGGCGCCCTTTGAATGAAGCCGCCTTATCTTACCGCGCGGTCGCCGGCTGGCTGGCGGGCGTGGGCTCGTTCAGTTCGGCCACCAGGGACATGGTCAGGGCGACGGAGTTTTGCACGGCGGTGCGCATGGCGCTTTTCACATCGCTGCTGGCCCTTTCGTCGGCGCTGTCACTTATGCCACGCAAGACCAGGAAGGGCACCTGCTGCTGATAGCACACCTGGCCCACCGCCGCCCCCTCCATCTCCACCGCATCGGCCTCAAAACCGGTGCGCAGGCTGTTGCGCTTCTCGGCCGAGGCGACAAAGACATCGCCGGTGACGATCACGCCATCGACCACCCTGGGCGAGCGGAAGGAGCCTTCCATGGGCGTCAGGGCCCGGCGGCCGGCGGCGCGATGTGCGGCCTCGATCAGCTTCGGGTCGCACTCGAAGAACGGGGGGTTCGGCTTGCCGGTCAGGGGGTTGCGCACGGGGCTGGGTTGAAAGCCCGCCGGCCCGAAGGCCCCCAGGTCGTGTTGAGCCACCTTGGAGGCCACCACCACATCGCCGATGTGCAGCTCGTTGTTCAGCCCGCCGGCGATGCCGGTGAAAATCACCTGCGCAGGTTGGAAGTGATCCAGCAGCAGCGTCGTGGCCACGGCCGCATTCACCTTGCCCACCCCGGTGACGGCCAGCACCACGGGCCGGCCTTCCAGGCGGCCGGTGGTGAAGGGAATTCCCAGATAGGTTAGAAAGCTCTTGTCGGTGACATGCTCCGCGATCGGTTCCAGTTCGGGCTTCATGGCCGCCAGGATGCCCAGGGGCCGCGGGGGCGGAGGGGTCACCACGCGCACCGTGGGCGTGGCCGATACAAGCGCCAGGGGCAGCAGCAGGAGCATCCACCGGACCGGTCGGTAAAAGCCAGTCATGAATCATCTCCTCGGCGTGTCATGTGCTTTGTCACCTGAACCGAAGGGTTGGGTGCCGTGGCTGCATCTTTTCGCAGCCACGCGTCCTCGGAGGAACATCTCCTTTGCGCAGACGCGTGGCTGCAGAAAAACGCAGCCACGGCACCCAGCGTTTCTTCTCACGTCGCGTTCGCCCAGCCCGCAGGCGGCCGCAGCCTTCTACTTTCGAGCATACATTCCGGTGCACTTGCGGACTTCCGCCGTCCGGCCCGGAAGATTCTCAAAATACTCGGCCAGGTCGCTGGTACCAGCGGGGCAGCCCATGAAGAGGTCCTTGCCATAGGCCCGCCGGGCGGTCCGGCCCTTGGCCCGCAGGGCCGCACCGGCCTCCAAAAGGCTGGCGCGGTCCAGGCGGCCGGCCTCGACATCCAGGGCGCGGAGGAAGACCTCCGTGGCGGCTTGGTACATGGCCACGATGTGCTTGGCGCGGTCGAACGCGCCGAACACGTTGGCGTAGCCCTCGGCGGGCATGAGGGGCTTGAGCTTCTTGAGTCGCTTGAGCGCATCGGCCACGATTCGTGCGGCCTCGGCTTTTTCGCTCCGCGCGTGGCCGGCGCCGCAGCGGTCCACCGCGGCCAGGACGGCGGACAGCCAATTATCCAGCACCTTGGAGCGGCCCTGGTGGCCGTGCCCCAGCAGCATGAAGAACGCCCCGCACACGTTGAGCGTCAGGGCCACCATTCGCGGCGTCTGGGCCACGATGTGAACCACCTCGCTGGCCGCCTCTTGGCCGAAGCGCAGCTTGGCCCAGTCGGTCCAGATGGACAGGTCCATGTGGTCGTAGTCGTGCCACCAGGCGTCGGACGATTGGGTGAGCATGCGCCCCGGATCGAGCAGCGTGCGCGAAAACGCCCACACGTTGGCCTCGTTGGGGCTGTCGAAGATCGTCTGCGGGATGATGTCCGAGGCGTTGAGCAGCCGGCCCACCGCGCCGTGCCCGCCCAGTTCGCCCAGCGTGCGGATATGCCGCCAGATCTGCTCCGGATCGCTCCAGGGCAGGTCGATTTCGCCGGTGTAGTTGTTGGCCAGCTCGAACTCCACCACCAGTTTCTTGGGGTGCTGGAGGTAGCGGAACATGTACGGATTGATGGGCTTCTCGTGCGCGCTCCAATCGGCCAGGACATCCTTGGTCTGGATGATGACCTCGCTGGGCAGCCGGTCGATGACCTTGATGAAGTCGTCGAACTCATCCTTGCGCGCGATGAAATCGCGCAGGATCAGCCGCCGGCCGTGCGTTTTGCACGTGTCGGCGAACATGGAATACAGCCGGTACATGCGATCGGCCTGGCTGGTCTGGCCGGCAAAGCTCAGCAGGCTGGTCGTCTCGTGCAGGCTGGTGATGGTCAGGCCGGAGATTTCCGGGAAGAACTCGAACATGTCCTCCAGCGATTCGCGGAGGTAGCGGTACAGGGCCTCGCCGTCGGCATCCTTCAGCTCGGGATAGAGGTCGAAGGCCTCCCGGGGCCGGTCGCGCAGGCAGTGGTACCACACCTGGAGTTCGTAGCCGGCGTCGCGAACGCGCTTGGCATCATCCTTCAGCCGCCGGGCGATTTCCATCCGCCCCGCCCGGGTGGCATTCTCCAGGCCGCCGGTGTGGCCGATGTAGCTCAGCCGGTCCGCCTGGGCCAGCTTGGGAAAGCTGCGGAAGGTCGTGGGGGAATCCCAGCAGGGGAAGCTGACGTAGTCCTGGATCTCAATGCAACTGATCTGGTGCCTCGGGGCCTCGGCCAGGGCCCGGCGGAGGTTGCGATCGTGGAGTTCCCAATTCTGCCAGGCAGAGATCGACCAGGCCCGGTACGGAAAAAACGGCTGGGGCATACTGCCTCCTTTCAAAGGTCGGCAGTATACCTGCGGCGGCCGCGCCAAGCGACAGGAAGGACATTCCCAGGTGGCATGCCCTCACGNNGGCCAAGGCGAGTGGGCATGGGCTTGGCGAGGATGCCATCGCTCTATGCCGCGACACCAGCCTCAAGCGCACCTCAGACCGACGCACATGAGCGTCGATCTGCTACGAACGGCCATGCCCACCCGCCCCGGGCCGCNNGCGGCTTGCGGCGTGAGGGCATGCCACCGGCACCTTCACTCGAGCTCGATCGCTTCCTGCTGGGCCAGGGGATAGTACCGATTCTTCGCGTAGAGGCCGATGACGCGAACGACCTGCCCGTTGCCCGCATCGGTCGGGCTGGTGACCACCTGCACATCCACGCCGGAGCGAACCTGGTCGGGATTGATCAGCCGGGCATCGCCCAGGTCGAAGGTCATGGTCCGCTGCGAATGCAGCCGCACGGTCGCCAGTAGATGCAACTGCCCGCCAATCGTGTACGTGTCGGTGGCGATGATCTGCCCGCGGACCGAATCGGTCTGGATCGCCACCGGCTCGGGCCGCACGTTGCCGTACACGCCCGGGGCGGTCAGGCCAACCCCCGCCTCGGCCGGCGGCGCCGTGGCAGCCATGCGGCCGGGCCAATCCGGGTGCAGCCAGTGCGATTCATCACCCACGTACAGCCGCGTACCCACCAGCACGCGATGCTGGTGGACGTAAACCGGCCGCGCCAGCACCTGCACGTTGCGGCCCAGTCCCAGCCACGATTGCCGCAGCGCCCAAGCGCGGCCCAGGTCGACCATCACGATTCGACCCGACCGCGTCTGCAGCCGGGCCAGCACGTGCGGCCGGCCGCGGAACTGGACCAGCCGCGTGGCGACCACTCGGCCTTCCACGCGAATGGGCCGCTCCACCAGCCACGGGCGAATCGCCACGACCTGCTGACCGCTGCAGATCCGCTCGGCGATGAACACCTGGCGACCGCTGAGCTCGGCACGGCGGCCCCAGATGGTCACCCGCGCGCCATCGCACAAGCCCAAACGGGCCAGCGGCTCGCGCGGGCCCAAGTCCACGCGGATGACCGTGTTTTCATCGACGGCCAGCTTGATCAGCAGATGCGATTGGCCGTTCACGTCGAAGAACCGGGCATCGTGGATCGTGCCGGTGAATTCGAGGCCCGCGGCCTCGCCGACCCGGTGCCACATCCATCCCGGCCCGCCCCAATGGGCCTGCGGCGAATCCCAATCCTGCGCCCGAGCGGCCGGGACCAAACTCAGTGCGGCCGCGGCGGCTATTGCCAATAGGATCAAGAACGCTTTATGTTGACGACGCATTTTCAGTCTCCTTGCTTCCGGCCGTCAGGCTCCCTTCGCCCGTGCGGCCGGCAAGAATCACATACCTCGGGCGCATTACCTGGGCTGCCCCGCCAGGCTGCTGTCCCACCATTGCCTGAAGGCCTGCTCATTGTCGTATCGCCGCGTGTCGGACCAGGTATCCGGGCCGTACGCGTACCGCCCGGGATGCCGCGACACCGGCGGCGCCGCGCCCTGGTCATCGCCGATATAGCCCCACGCCTGCCCGCTGAATTGATCGGGCTTGCCCGGCGGCTCCAGCCCCACCTCCGGGCCGGGAATCGCACCGGGATCATAGTCGCGCTGGACGAACATCCGCCCCTGGCCCTCCGGCGGCATCTTTTCACTTGGCCGCAAGGCCCACCACTGGTCCTCCGCGCTGGGGCGGTTGAGCCACCAGTCCTCCGCGCTGCGCGAGCTGAACATTTGTTCCTCCGCGCTGGGGCGGCTGGCCCACGGTTCCTCCGCACTGGGCCGGCTGGCCGCACCCGGCTGGGCCACATCGGATTCCCACGGCCCCTGGTTCCAGGGGTCATCCGGCACGAGTTGATACTCGGAGTAGTCGGCGGCCGCCTCATCATCCTCGCTCAGGTCCTTCGCGGCGGCCCGATCATCCTGCGAGGGCGCCGTCGCCGGCGGCTGGGCCTGATCGGCCGGCAGCGGCGACTGGGGCCAATCGGGCGCTGAGGGCGCCGGGGCAGGCGGCGGCAGAACCGGGGTTTCATCCTGGGCCAGCACCGCCGAAAACAGCCCCAGGAAACCCGCCACCAAAGCCAAGGTTATCAACGCCTTAGGCGTCATCGTTCATCTCCTGAATTCTTGCCAATAGTTTGTCCAGACCCGATGGCGGCCTGGGGCCAAAACGCCGCATAAACGCACCCGGTGGATTCGCACCATATGAATGGTATGCCCCGACGCAGGGGGATTTTGCCTGGGCGGCGGCATTGCCGATTCTTTGCCACCGAAAACCGGTCGGGTGCCACGGCTGTCCGCAGCCGTGCGCTGGACTGACGAGAACACGGAAAGGTCCACTGGAGCCAGTGAACTGATTGCCATGTTATCCGCACAGGGCACGGCTGCGGACAGCCGTGGCACCATCCTCCGTGCCAAAAGCCCGCCAATCCGGTAGAATTGTGCTCGGCAGTGCCGACGCACCTGGAGGCGCCAGCGGGCTATGGTTCGGGACACATCGCCGAAACTGGATATGGGCGCGCATCTGACTAGGCGCTGCCGGCAGCTGTTGGCCCTGGCGGGCTATGCCGCCCGAAAAGGCCGCACCGACGCGGACCTGACGCGCCCCTTCCTGGCCGACCTCCAAGCCCAGGCCTCGCTGGTCGAAGAGCTGCTCGACGCCTACGGCGCCCGCCAGAACCGCCTGTGGTATCCCGTGCGGGCGGCCGTCTCGGCCATCCGCCAGTTCTCCACGGTGCAGTACGAGCTGCTGCACATCAGATACTCGCTGCCCTCCTACTGCCTGCTGGCGGTGGATAAGCCGTTCGAGCCCGCCACCGAAAAGGCGATGGCCTTCTGCGGCGGCCGGCTGCGGCAGTATTGCGGCGAGCTGCTGATCGTGGCCCGTCAGCGCGGGCTGAAGATCCCCCGGGCGCTGACCGCCGTCCAGGAATACGCCGAGCAGGTGCCGGCGATCCGCCTGCCGCACGACCGCAAATCGCGCGCGGCGCAGTCGGTGGGCGAAATCGTCAGCCGCCTGGCCACCGCGTACCTGAACCTGGCGGCCGAATCCGACCTGGTGCACGCCCCCGCCCAGGCGGCAGCGCAGGAGTATCAGCGGTGCATTCCCGACCCCATCAGCGAGGAGAGCCTGCGGCAGTTGGAGGACCGCTTTCACAGCCTCCAGTCGCTGTACGACACGCACGTGCAGGAGACCGAGACGGAGGACCTCGACGCCCAACTGCCGGTGCTGCGCGGGCATATCAGCGTCGTGATGCACCTGCTGCGGACGGCCACCTCGCTGTGCCACTTCTACCAGCGGCACCTGCAAAACGCCGCGCCGCCGGCCCGAGCCGCTGCGGTTAGAGGCAAATCGCCAACTGGCGCTTCGGCCGCCGGCGCATCGCCTGCGGCCCCATCGCCCTCGGCCTGCCCGCCGGCCGGCGTTCCCTGCCAGCCGCTGCTGGAGGTGCTGATGAATTACTCCATCGCCTTTGCCAGCCAGTTCATCGTCGAGGCCAAGGGCCTGTGCCAGGAGATGCTCAAACGCTACTCCAACGTGGGGACCATGCAGCTTCCCGTGCCGCGGTACCGGGGCTTCCACGTGCGGCCGGCCACGCTGCTGGCGAAGATCGTCCAACATTACGGCAGCCAGGTGCAGATGGAGCTGGATGACGAATCGTACGACGCCTCTAGCCCGATCGAAATCTTCCGGGCCAACGAGCGAATCAACGCCGCCAAGCGCTGGTGGCTGTCGCGCGAGGTCTCGGCCCTGGCGGGGGTGCAGGAGGCACCGGACAACTGCGACCTGGAATCGCTGGTGCGGCGGGTGGTCATCACGCTGGCGGCCAAGGGCGTGCTGGTCATTTACCGCCAGCCGCTGGAGTTGCCGCCCCAGCCGGCCGCCGCCAGCGGCACGGTGCTGCAGCGGATCATTCAGGAACTCAGCCAGCTCCAGGCCACCGGCAAGATCGACATCGCCGCCGACCTGTGGGCCCGCTTCAGCGGCGATCATCGCGTGCTGCACGACATCGCCCTGCTGGCCCACGCCGGCTACGGCGAGGATAACTACGGAAACAACGTCGAACTGCCCAGGGAACTGACGTACCTCAGGCAGAAGGAGTAGGGGGTCGCTATTCAGTTTTCAAGAATACGCTCGCCGGCCGGACATAGCTCCGGTCGGGGTCGGGGGAATTGCAAATTGCCAATTGCAAATTGCAGATTGAACGGCGGGAGGGGTAACCCCTCTCCCTTGACGGGAGAGGTGGGCCTTCAGGCCCGGTGAGGGTGTCGCGCAATGGCATGTCACTCATTTTCGCGGAACCCTCACCCGGCCC
>PMYD01000150.1 GCA_003171335.1 Phycisphaerales bacterium | reverse complement strand
AAATAAAATCTTACATTTCTTTTCCTGCGCCTGCCATAATTTGCATGACTAGATCTTGCTATCCATCTCAGAGTTCCTGATCTGGATTCTTCATTTGCCTCCTGAACTCCTCATCCTTGATCCCCAGGATATCCGCCAGTCGGAAGTATGTACCTGATGCAAATCGGAATAATCGGCAGAGGTGGCGCGGGCGCTGCTACTCGTCCGCTTTCTGATCGCTCTTTTGCCAGCCGGATTTAGGCTTTGGCTTGCCTAGCGCGTGCTTAAGAGTGTCTTTCCAATCGACGCCTTCAGCCTTGAGGCGTTTGGGCTTGCTGCCGGGCTGACGCTTCCGCTTCTGGCTCACTTGCCGTAACCCCACAGGTCGTTAGGCATCGTTGGCAGAGGCTTCGCCACCATTATCTTCGATGCCATAGACCTGCAATCGTTGTCGTCTGTATAGAAAACCCGTGCCCCGTGGTTCTTGGCGGTAGCTACTATCATTGAATCCGCCCTCAGGACGGCACGCACATTGGGCTTCTTCCTCTGCCGGTTAGTTTTCCCGTCATTGAACAGCCTTGCCGCCAATAGTGCGTCCTTTGCATCAAATGGCACGACGAAGAAGCGATCCCCGATAGCAGCCGCCGTCCTGGCTCTTTGCTCATCGTCGCGAATCGGCGTCAGGTATTCCGCAAGAACGATGGACGGGATGATTATTTGGGATTCTTCCTTGTCCAACGCCATGAACAAATAGCCCGCGTGCTCGATCTTTTCTTTGGCGGCTCCAGTCTTGCGGATGCCCCAAACCAAAGTCATCGAATCTATTGCGACTACAAGGACGTTCTTTTTCTCGCTCACTCGCCGCGTGTTTCCGCAAGGAATCCTTCTGGATCTTTTATGTCATCCCAGGCCTTGCCGCCGGCCTCATGGATTCGCTCTAGAGCTTTCATAATTGAGCCCGTTTTAGATGGCTCAAAAGCTCTAACATTAATGCGCTTAATTTGCCACGTTCTTCGGAACCATGTCACCGTGCCCGAGACAAGCACGTTCTCGTAAACGTGTTTCCCGAGCCCTCTGACAAGTTCTTCTGTCGCTACCGAACAAACGATCTGTTTTACAGGCTGGCTTGGCACTCTCAGCGCGCAGTGCCATTCGGTTACACCGCCAACCCGCTCCAGATAGCCGTAAACCGAGCCTTCGCCTCTAACGAAGGCAAGCTTTGAGAGCGCATCATATGAGTCCGGCGTAATCGTTGCCAGTACCCCTCCATCCTTTCCTGGACTCCAAAACTCAATGCTACAGCCCAGGGACCTTGCTACGCTGCTAAGGTCCTCAATTGGCCCAAGCAGTTCCGCGCCCCACTCAACTCCCTCGGGGTTCGAAAGGCTTAGTCCCATTTCTGAAAGCGTCTTCACCGCTTGGGCCGGTTCATTTGCTGCAACGCGATACACGGCCGAGCCAGAAACTATCTCAAGTAGATGCAGCGATGCCGATTGCTGTAGGACGTCTTCGGGTTTGACTTCTTGTGTGTCTGGTTCTTCCTTTTCCTCAGTATGCTCCATAAGCCTCTGGACCGCGTTAAGGGTACGCGTCAGCGCCCTCATGGGCACTGCCCAGGGCTTAATACCTTGGCCGACCATCCTCACAGCGAAATCCGGCTTCGGCTTGTTTGTCTTAGGTTTTTCCATAAGAAAACCCACTTGTTTGAAGCGGCGATCATCCTGCCAAAAGACTCGCGGGCTGCCCGTACATCAACCGTTTCCCTTCGCAAGCCCACACGGCCTTCGCCACGCGCTGGCCATCTTCCGCTTTGCGCGTGTTCCACCGAAAAACAAACTCGTTCACGTACCGATGCAGATGCTTCTTGCTCACCGCGTGAAACGTGCCGTACATCCCGCGCTTAATCAGCGCGAAAAAGCTCTCGGCGGTATTCGTGTATACATCGCCGCGCGAGTATTCGCCAGAACCATGATTGACCGTCTCATGGCCGCCGGCAAACTCTCGCTCAAGCCGCAGTAAGATCGCCATTCATCCGTCATTATCGCGGCGGACGCATCGACGTTCTTGCGTATCTGGCTCTTGTCTTGAGGGTCGCGGCCGTCACGTCTGGAATCACCCTGGCCCTGGCTTCGCCGTTGCGTTGCACCATAACCATCACGGGCTGTTTCCGCGTACCGCGTCCGACCTTGCCCGGCCTGCCGCCCTTGCGGGGCTTGCCGCCAACGTAGGTTTCGTCAACTTCAACCCGGTCCGTGAGCTTGCAACCCGGCATGTCGGCTAGAGCAATTGCTGGTCGGGTCGTTACATACCCGACTCGCGAAACTTGCGATTCTCGGCCGTTTCTATATTGTTTTGTCAGCCGGATGTAAACATGCAAAGCTAAACTGCTATAAAGCAAAACGAACCCGGTGCATCAAAAAGAGCGCCGACTTGTAGGACAGGCCGGTTTCTCGCCGGATTTGAAGGGCGCTAATGCCCTTCTTGCCGGCTGCTGACGGTCCATCATTGGGTAAATGTCGGCATGGCCGCAATGCGGGCAAACGTGAGTTTTTTCCTTGCCCCACCGCAGTTGTTCTAAGAAATTCACTGCTACGGTTTCATCGGCACAGGCCAGCGGGATGCTTCTGCCTATCTCGTCTTTGACCTCACCGTTTTTCGTCTGCCTCTTGGCCACCGCACGTTCCTTTCACTCTGGTATTATTATACATGATGAAAACTGATAGCCAGGAAGAAAAAAAGAAAATTTGAATAACTTTGGCATTTTCATCAGGTACATACTTCCGCCGCCAGTTTTTCCATCAGGTCCGCCGCACCGACCGCCAGGGCCAGGTACACCTTCAGATCGACCAGCGCCCCGCGCTGCTTCTGGCGCATGAGCCACTGGGGCAGGTCCGACAGGGGCACCTCATGCACGCGGATCTGCTCGTTGGCATCGCCGCCGCCGGGGCCGGTCTTCTTGAGTTGGGTCGCCCGGAAGAAGGTGATCTTCTCATCGGACAGGCCCGCCGAGGAGAGCCCCTCGAACAACTGGGCCAGCTTGCCCGCCTCGTAGCCGGTCTCCTCCAGCAGTTCCCGCCGTGCGGCCGTGGCCAGATCCTCATCGCCCGCCCCCTCATCGCCCGCCAGGCCGGCCGGCAGCTCGATCACCATGGCCGCCGACGGCCGGCGGTACTGCTCCACCAGCACCAGCTTGCCATCGGCGGTGACGGCGATGATGCCGACGATCCCGCAGATGCCCTTGCGATGGACGTACTCCCAGTTCTGGCGCACCAGCATCTCCAGGTGCTTGCCCGACCAGACGACCTGGGGCAGCGGCGGAGGATCAGAGTCTGTGGTCATGTGTGGCTCCGTATGTGTGCAGCGGGTGCAGTTTGGCCGATTGCAAATTGGGGAATTGCAAATTGAAAATTGAAAAGCGGAAAGCCATGCAAAGTTGGTTTGATCGCTTGATCTTCACGCTCTCATTCGCCTTCACTTGGGGGCACGACGTCGACGCCCGCGGAACGCATCTCGGCGATGGCCCGCTCGATATCCCCGGCCTGGCGCTCAATGCCCCGGCAGCCTTCCAGCAGCACCGTGGTTCTAAAGCCCAGGGCCGCCGCATCCAGGGCGGTGAACTTGATGCAGTAATCGGTCGCCAGGCCGATAAGGCTCAGGTCATCGACGCCCTCGCGCTTCAGCAGTTCTTCCAGGCCCGTGGCGCGGATGTGGTCATTATCGAAAAAGGCGCTGTAGCTGTCGATCTGGCGGCTGGTGGCCTTTCGGATGATGTGGTCGATCTTCTGCCGCGCCAGGCCCGGCGCGAAATCGGCCCCGGGGGTCTCTCTAATGCAGTGGTCGGGCCACAGGATCTGCGGCCGGCCGCGAAGCAAGATGACTTCCCCCACGCGCCTGCCGGGGTGCTGGCTGGCGAAGCTTTCGTGGCTGGCCGGGTGCCAGTCCTGCGTGGCCACCACCCGCTCGAACTGGTCCATCAGCCGGTTGGCCACCGGCACGACCTCATCGCCGCGCGGCACGGGCAGCGCGCCGCCGGGGAGGAAGTCGTTTTGGATGTCGGTGACGATTAAGGTCTTCATTGGACTTCTCGAATTCGAGGAGGAACACGAAGGCCACAAAGATCACAAAGGACACGAAGGAGGAAGAAGAAAGTGGAGTAAAGGCCGGAGAAAAAGCCACTCGGCCATTCTTCGTCCGCCGCCTTCTCTATCTCTTCCTCTTTGCCCTTGGTTTTCTTCTCTTCCTTTGTGTTCTTCGTGGTCTTTGTGCTCTTTGTGTCCTCTTCGTTCTCCATACAGATCATCTTTGGGGACCGACTCACCTGGCCAGCCCGCGGGCCTGGAGAATCAGCCGCGTCTTCAGCTCGTGCAGGTTCTTCTCCAGGCCACAGGGGTACTCGTGCGGATTGACCAGCCGGCGGATGGCCGGGTGGAGCGCTTCGAGCTGCTGGTGAGCCCGCTGGCGAACCGCGGCCAAGGGCGGCGGCTGATAGACTCGCTGGCCAGCGCGGAAAACGGGCGCCAGCAGATCCTCGTGCGATGCCCCGGGGGGAATCGGCTTACGCCGCATCGGGTCGACGGGGTCGACGATGAGGGGTTCCGCGTCGGGAATGCCCATCGGCTCATCGTAGATCATGTCGGCCAGGAACTCGCCATCCCGCCGGTAGCGGCGGACCTGGAGCACGCCGGGCGTGGTGATCTTGGCCGTCTGCTCCGAGAGCTTCACCTTGTACTGCCAGCGGCCCGCGGCATCCTGCACGGCCGACAGCTTGTACACGGCCCCCAGCGCCGGCTCGTCGAAGGCGGTCACCAGGCGGGTGCCCACGCCCCAGACATCGATGCGGGCGCCCTGCGTGTAGAGGCTGTCGATCACGTGCTCATCCAGCTCGTTGCTGGCGACGATGATCGCCTCGGGGAAACCCGCCTCATCCAGCAGCCGGCGGGCCTCGATGGAGAGGTAGGCCAGGTCGCCGCTATCGAGGCGGATGCCCTGGAGGCTGTGGCCGCCCGCGCGCAGCCGCCGGCCTATCTCGATGGCCCGGCGCACGCCATCGAGGCTGTTGTACGTGTCCACCAGCAGCAGGCAATTATCTGGCATGGCGTCGGCGTAGGCCTCAAACGCCTGGCGCTCATCGTCAAAGAGCATCACCCAGCTATGGGCGTGCGTGCCCTTGACGGGAATGCCGAAGAGCTTGCCGGCCAGGGCGTTGGATGTGCCGACGCAGCCGCCGACGTAGGCCGCCCGGCTGGCCGTCAGCCCGCCATCAGGACCCTGGGCCCGCCGCAGGCCAAACTCGATGACGGGCTTGCCGCGCGCCGCCTGGCAGATCCGCGCGGCCTTGGTGGCGACCAGCGTGGGAAAGCCGATCAGGTTCAATAGCGGCGTCTCGAGCAACTGGCAATGCAGCACCGGCCCGGTCACCCGCACCAGCGGCTCGTGAGGGAAGACGGCCGTGCCTTCGACAACGGCGTCCACATCCACCCGCAGGCGCAGCTCGCGGAGGTAGGTGAGGAAGTCGGGCTCGAACAGCGGCCGGCCGCCATCGGCGGTTTGGCGCGCGAGGAAGTCCAGGTCATCATCGCTGTAGCGGAACTGCTCGATGAACTCGATCAGGCCTTCCAGGCCGCAGGCCACGGTGTAGCCGCCGCCAAAGGGGTTGCGGCGGAAGAACACGTGAAACGCCGCCCGCACGTCCTGGCGGCCGCTCTTCCAGTACCCGTAGGCCATGGTGAGCTGGTACAGGTCCGTCAGCAGGGCCGGCGAGCGGCCGAAGATGTCCGTCAATTCGCCCACGACTATATCCTAATGTCCCGCGGCCATCGGGGCAGGGCAAGGGCGGGGGATTCCGAAAGTGTCTCAGGGCACGGGGGAACGCTCGGGGAGGTCCACCTGCGGCCAATGCGCCGGGCGCTGGATTGTGGTTTCGATGCGCTGACCTCCAGCACCAACAAGGCCCTGTGCCACCTCTTCGGCAAACCGTCGCGAGGGCTCTTGCGCACGCCCCAGAAAGCCGCGCCGCCAACTGAGGACGGTGTAAGGAATAAGGAGTTGCTGGCAAGGCTCAATTGCCAGACCCAGATCGAGGCGAAGACCGTGGCGGGGATGCCCATCCGGCCAGACCCTCAATCGTTTTGGCCCGCAACCCTCGGGCAATTCCCGCGGTTCGACTTGGATTCCGTTCAATCCCTTCAGGGCCTCCAGTATAGCCAGGAGCTCCGGGGCCGTGGGAAATGCGAGGCACAATTCAAGATCAAAAGGAGAGATGTACTTCTTACCCCCGGAGGCCAGCATAATCTGGCCGATCGCCCGGTGCAGGTATTCATGATGATCGCCAATGCGATTCAAACCCACGGAGGCCCTCTGCTTGAACCCTTCAACGGGCCGGAACGTGGCTCCTACTTCAACCAGGAGCTCAGACCTGCCATACCGTACGGTCCGGCCGACGAAAGAAATTCCATTGATAGAACCATGTTCGGGTTGGCCTATTTCAAATCCCTGCCCCTGCAGGGGCAGCCACCAGCAGCTTGCCAATTCCTCAGTCACACAATACGAGGGGTCTCCGCAGTAAGGCGGTCGCACCCCGAACACAGCCCACTTTGTCCAAAAGTACAAGGCCACAAGGCCGTGCAAGAAGATAACGAGTGCCACCAACGCGACGGGGATCAGGATGATGCGCAGAACTGAAAAGAGCGACGAATTCCAGAAGCCGATCGCGAGCATGGTTTGCCTCAATCCGGACCCTTCAATCCATAAATCTCCCAGAAGTGCACAAGTGGTTCTTGCCACTGCAGGACCGGATTTATTTCAACAGCCCCGGCGGCGATAAGACTCTCAGCGATTGTTCTTGCCGCTCTTGTTGCCGCCTTTTCACGCAAATCACTGAGCCTGCGAGGCCAGAATAAACTCGCATAGGGAACGAACTGTGCGCTTTGGGCGTCAATTCCTACGCCGAGGTCTATGTAAATGCCAGACCGAATCCCTGACCAGAACGCGGTGAAATTCCTCCTGAGCGCGCTGTCCCCACGGGAATCCAGGCGTTTGATCTTGAATGCCTGCTGCTCTACAAGAGAAAGATGCAACTGGCTTATTGAGGATCCTGGCGGCAGCACGAGCAACAGGCGACAATCTCTGGAAGGATGATAGATTCGGGCACCAGAGGCCAATAGGGTCTCTTCAATCGCGCGGTACAAAGGCCTCGAGATGCCACGGACTGGATACAAAGCAAGAAGGTGCGTCAATCCATCAGCGTAGATAGACAGCCTTTCCGCCGCGCTGGCAAGGATTTCGCACCGGCCGTCGGATATATACCGACTATCCGCGCCACAGGATAGCCGCCGTTTGTCAGAATGCAACGACACAACGAAGCCTTGTGCGCCAAGCGGTCGCCACCACAAAGGCAGCAGTTCGCTCGCAAACCAATAGGCAGGTACGCCGCCCATCTCTCTTTCCTCCACCTGATCTACCACCACGGCCAGTTAAAGATTCCCCTTGACCATGCTCGCAAGGCTGCGCCGATACAGGTCCAAGCCGGGCCTTCTCTCATTACTTTCTTACCAAAGAATATAGGAATTTCTTTTATCACAAACCACACTCTTTTTTGAGTGCCGCCTTCAGCGCTAACTATATACAGCTGCCCGAGTTTCTTCCCAACTGCATGCACCCACCAGCCCTTTACCCCGTACTTTACATGGAAGGGGAAACCGCGCCCGCCCGGGCCGAATGATACTTGCATTTCCATCGCTCCCTCCAGAGACCACATCCACCGGGCAATGAGCGCTTCTTGAAGGCAAAGACAGCCAATGCCCGCAAACAGGTTGGACGCTGTCTCCCAGCCCGTGCCGGTCAGCCCGATATCCCGCCAGACCTGATTGCGGTAGTTGTGCAGGCACGGGATGAGCTGGTAAGTCAGGAAGTCCACATCGTTAATTAGCCCCGCATATCCGCCCTCGGACATTCCGCCGCAGGTGGCCGAGAGGATTTCCTCGATGGACAGGCCCCATGGGCCGGTATGGGCCTGGTCCCAGGCCTGGTTTTCGACGGCGCGCTGGGCCCACCAGCGGGCCTGCTGGGTCCAGGTCTCCTGGTGCTTGATGGCCCCCGCATCGAGCAGCGCCTTTTCCGCCTGAAGGGCGGCGGCATTGAGGGTGGCCAGGATGGTGGCCTTGGCCAGCATCGCGGCGTGATCGGCCTGGGCATCGGCCGCCTGGCCCGCCAGGGCGGCTCGTGCGGCCGTCAGGGCCGCCGCATCGCGGCCGCGCGAAATGGCGGACAGGGCCAGGGCCTGGTTCAGCCGGCCTTGCATCGCGCTGGCGGCGACCGCCAGGTTAATCCGGGCCTGGGCCACCTTCTCCTGGCGGCGGGCGGTTGCGGTCGTGCTGCTCCAGGCGAGCGTGCCGGCCAGGTCGTTGGTGGCCTGCTGGCGCTGGGCCGACAGGACGGAAAGGGCCTCGGCCATCAAGGCCGACTGGGCGGCCACCTGGCCGGCCAGGCCCAGGCGGTCCTTGGGAAGCTGGCATATCACCTGCCAGGCATCACGCAGTGCGCCACGCAAATCCGCCGCCAGCGGCGCCAGGCTCACCGACGGCGCCTGCGGCCAAGGCCCCAGAAGGCTATGATCGTGCTGGATGAGCACGTACAGGTCGTCGTAAGACATCGCGACCGAGATCGTCCCCGCCGCGCGGAGCGAGTCGATCGCCTGGGGCGTGAAGATGCCGCCGACGATGTTCTGCCACGCCGAGACGCTGCGCACATCGCCTGCGGCATTAAACGTGCCGTTAATGGCGCCAAAGCCGGTGGCATTCAGGTTGCCGTGGGTCGTGAAGCTGCCGCTGATATCGCCCCGCGACCACAGCGTCATGTCGCCCACGGCGGACATGTTGCCTGTCAACGGCCCGTAGGAGGTGGCGCGCAGGGCGCCGGTGGCAGCGACCGAGCAGGCAACCTCCAGGATGCCCACCAGGTCCATATCCGCACCGAAGACATTGGCCGCGAGGTTGCCCAGGCTGAAGACCTTAGCCGCGCCGGCCGCGGTGAGATTGCCCAGCACATCGCCGCCGGCCCGCACATCCGCCTGACCGCCGCACGTGGCGGCCAGGGTGACATTGCTGCAGGCCAGGATGTTCAGATCGCCGGCGGCGGTGATGGTCAGACCGGCCGGCGAGTACAGCCGCACATCCACGTTGCCCGCCGCCGACTGCACCGAACCGCCGCCGCCGCCCAGCACCATCAGTTCGACCCCCGCGTTGCCGCTGATGGACAGGTTGTTCATCGCCCCGCCGATTAGCACCCGGGCAAATTGACCGGCGGACAGGGTTCCTCCGACGGTGGACAGGCAGGACAGGTCGAGTTCCCCTGCGGCGGTGAGATTCATGCCGGCCTGCACGGCGGCCAGCATGGAAATATTGCCCGCCGTGCTGGTGGCCCAGCCGGAGGAAGTGGACAGGCACGTGAGCGTGATATCCTTGACGGCCTGGATGCCGCCGCCGGCCAGGAGCGAACCGGTGGCATGCACATCGACCGTTTGGCCGCTGGTGAGGCGGGTGAAACTCAGGTTGGTGGCGCCGAATACCGTCACCCGCTGGCCGGCCACGATATCCAGCGTCGCCAGGCCCAGGGCCATCACGTTTACCTGGCCGGCGGCGGTGGCTTGCAGAACCGTGGAACCCAGGCACGACACGTCCAAATCCCCGCCAGCGGCGAGAATGGCCCCGGCCATGCTGCCCGCTGAAACGGTAATGCTGCCGCCGGCGGTGGCGTGCGAATAGACGCCCGAGCCGGCCAGCAACTGGATGTCGCTGGCACTGGTGATCTCGCCGCGAATGCTGCCCGAGGCGGTCACGCTGACCGCCTTGGCGGCGCTGACGGGGCCGTTGACATCGTTGCCGGCCGACACGGTCGCCGCGCCGGCCGCGGAGGTGACTGAGCCGGTGACATCGTTGCCGGCCAGGACTTCCACATCGCCTATCGACGTGATGCAGCCGGCGACGTCGGCGCCGGCCAGGATATTTATCTCGTTGGCGCTAACCGCTCCGTAGATGCTGCCGGCGACACTGACCGAGGCGTTCGTGGCGGCGCTGATCGGGCCCAGGGCGCTGCCGCCGGCCAGGATGGAGATGGCCCCCGCGGTGGAGGTGACGGCCGCCACATCCTGCGCGGCGTACACGTCCACATCGCCTGCGGCCGTGATGGGCCCGCCGATCGATCCCAGCGCGGTGGCGGTGAGGTTGCCGCCGGCATTGATGGTCGCGCCGGAGTCGATGGAGCCGGCGACTTGGAGATCCGCACTGCCGCCGGCGCGGACGGCGGCGGAAAGACCATCAGCCCACAGTTCGACGTTGCCCCCGGCACAAAGCGCCGCGGAAACGGCGCCGGCGGCCGAGACGATCGCATCGCCGGTAGCGGTGATGGCGCCGCTGATGTTGGCCAGACTGTCCACCTGAGCCAGCGCGCCCGCCGTCACGGGGCCGGACAGCCCTTCGGCGGCCATCACGTAAGCCTCATTCTGGGCCACGATACGCCCGCTGATGCCGCCCGCCGCGCTGAGCACGTCGGCCCACGTGCCGGCGAGAATGGCGGCCGACAGGTTCCCGTAGGCCTGCGCGGTGACATCCGCCTCGCCGGCCAATTGGCCGGCAATCGAACCGCCGGATAAGACGCAAATGGAACCCAAGGCGCTCACATGGGCATCGATCGGGCCATCGGCCGTCAAAGTGGCCGTGCCAGCTTCGTAATCGTTGTTGTCCCCGGCGGAGTAGGTTCCCGCCAAATCGCCCTGGCTGACCACTTCCAGCACATCGCCGGCGGCGGCGTCCATGTTGACGCCGCCGGCGCCAAACAGGCTCAAGGTGCCCAGAGCGTCCGTGGTGCTCACCGTGCCCTGAAGCGTGGACCAGGATGCCAGACTGGCCGACACTCGGGCAGTGACATCCGCCGACAGCGCTCCCTGGGCCGCGATCGTGGCCGAGTCCAGTGTGTCTCTCGTCGTGATGTTGGCCGCTCCGCCCGAGCGCGCGACCAGATCGGCTCCCTCGGCGTTGACCGTAGCATTTAGGTCCCCCAGCGAAATCAGCGTGATGTTGGCGGCGCCCTGAGCCAGCGCCGGCACCGTCACCGTCACGGTCGCCTTGCCCCCCGCCAGCATACTGACCCCCCGGGCGGCCGTAAGGGTCAGCGTGGCATCGCCGCCAGTGGATACGCTGATGCTGCCGGCGGTCGAGTTGAAGGTCGCGCCGGTCAGGCTGGCCGCCACTGCCGCCACGTCGCCGGAGGCGCCGGCCGTGCAGGAGATGTCGCCTTCGGCATCCAGTTGGATAGGCCCGGTCTGGGATGTAATTTGCCCGCTGATATCCTGGCCCGCGCTGACATTTACGGTGCCCGCCGCGGTCACCGCGCCGCGGACACTGCCGTAGGCGGTCACCGCGGCCGCACCGGCAGTTTGGGGGTCCTGCCCGGCAGTCACGGCGGCGGTCAAATCCCCCAACATCTGCACGGTGGCCTGGCCGGCGGCGGTTATGGGAGCGGAGATCGTAGCGCCCGAGAAAACCTGAACCGTCGTGCCGTGGATAGGCACGCTGACGCCTGCCCAGGCCGTCACGTCCACCGCGCCGGCGGACTGGACGGAACCATTCAACTTTCCGAAGGTCCTTATGGCCAGATCGCCCCCGGTGGAAACGACCGGGCCGTTGATGTCCCCCAGGGCGGCGACATCCACATTCTTGCCGCACTCGATGTAGCCGCTCATTTTGCCCGATGTAAAGACGTGGCCGGAGTTGGCACTGATGATGCTGGCGGAGATATCGCCCAGGGCGCTGATGTCGGCCCCCTGACCCGCCTTGACCACCCCGGCCAGCGGCCCAAACGCCTGGACGAGCACATAATCACCGTCATACTGGCCATCGACCGCCCCGCCGGTCACGCTGAGACTGTTGCCATGCGTCCGCACATTCGTGTCGGAGTGGATAGCGCCCAGCACGTCCAGGCTCACCGGGCCGTGCGCATCGACCACGCCGCCGAATTCCGTGGCATAGATCTGGGCCCCGCCCGTCAGATTCGTTACCGACAGCCGCGCCGGCCCCAGGCACACGATGGTCGCCGTGCCGCTCCAGACATTGGCCGTGACCGCTTGCAGGCTCCAGGCCACGACAGACACGGATTTCTGCGCCACCAGCGTCATGCCTTGAACCGTGGGACAGAACACCGTGGCCGGCTTGGCCGACTGCACCTGCGAACTCAGCGTGCCGTAAGCCTCGATTCCCACAGCGCCGAGCTGACTGGTCAACTGGCGGGAGCTCACATCATGGGCGGACCAGATATCCAGATCGCTTTGCGCGAGGATGTTTCCAGACAGATCGCCCCAGCACACCACGCTGGCGTCGCCCGCGGCGGCCGTGATTTGGGAAGTCAGGTCGCCGTAGGAGTTGACGGTGATATGTCCGGCGGCCGCCCCGAACTGGCCGCTGGCCGCGCCCCAGCAATTGATGGTCAGTGGGCCGGCGGTGTTGAAGATGTTGCCGGAGATATCACCCAGCGCCCACACCGCTGCCAGCGTTGAACCGACCTGAACAGTCTGCTCGATGCTGCCGTACGCGGTGATGTCGGCGATGCTCCCGCCGGCCTGGATGGCCGCGGTGATGTTCCCGGCGCCGGTCGGCCGGGCCGGTGAGTCCATGGGTTCGGCCTGCGGTTTGGGCGGCAGGGCGTTGCGCGCCAGGTTGGTCACGTTGTAGATCGGCGGCAGCCCGGCGGAGGGCACCTCCGAAGGGTTTGCGCTGGCGGATGACAAGACCCGGATGCTTCCAATGTTGCCGCCCGCGTTCACAGCGCCGACCAGGTTGCCGCTGCCGGCCGCACCGGCGGTGATCGACGCGATGGAACCGTTTGCGGCGGTCAGGGCGCCGGTGATATCCGACCCGGCCGATACGTTGCCGATGCCGCCGGGGCCGATAATGGCGCTACCAATCGAGCCGGTGACGGCCGTTACATCTCCGACAGCGGCGCCGGCGGTGATCTGGCCCAGAATGTCGCGCCCGGCGTGTATGCCGCCGGCAAGACCGATGTTGCCTGCCGGGGCGCTGACCGCGCCCTTCAAGTCGCGGCCGGCCCATACGCCGCCCACGCTGCCCGAATGGCTGCTGATCGCGGCCAGAATGTCAGCGGCCGCCCCGGATGTGACCTCGCCGACACCCGCGGCGCCGGCAATAGACCCGTCAATCGATTCGCCGGCGGTAACGGCCGTCACATCGTCGCCGGCTGTAATCTGTGCATTGATCGCCCCCATCGACCACACCAGGTCCACATTGCCCGCATCGGCGGCAATGGTGTCGCCGGAGATGCTGCCCATGCCCTGGCCCGCGGGGCGCTTGGGGCCATACACCTTGACCGCCGCGATGTCGCCGCCCGTGGCCCGGATCGTCGTGCCGGTGATCGCGCCGGCCATCGTGTTTTCGCCGCCGGCCGGCCCCACCGTGACGGGCCCTACGCCTGCCCCGGCAGTGATCGACGAAGAGAGCGTGCGGCCGACCGTCACTTGGGCGATCGTTCCCCCGGCGTTGAGAGACCCGCCGGTCATATCCCGCCGGGCCTGGACCGGCCCGATATCCGTCGCGGCCGTGATGCTGGCGGTAATATCCTGGTCCGCCCACAGGCTATCCACCCCGGCGGTCAGGGACTGAATGGACCCGGAAATCTTTCGCCCGGCCGTGATGCGCGGCACGGGCCCGACGGCCGTGATGTTGGCGGTCACATCCCACATCGCCGTTATGGGATGGCTAAAGCCGGCGGCGCTGATGGAGCCGCCCACGGAGCCGCCGGTCGAATCGAGATACGTGATCGTCCCGCCCGCCGAGATGTTCGCCGCCAGGTCGCCGGCGGCTTGGATCTGGTAGATGTCTCCCGCGGCCTGAATGGACGAACCGCTGGTCGCCTGGTTCAGCGTGACCGGACCCCAGATGTTCCGGCCGGCATGGATGCTGCCGGCCAGGTCGCCCACGAGGGTCACATAGCCGATATTGCCGGTCACGTTGACCGCGCCGGTCACGTTGCCGCCGACATCCAACCAGTCCATATCGGCCGCAGCCACAACCGAGCCGAGGTTCCCGCCGACCGTCAGCGTCACGTTGTTCCCGGCGGCCGCGGCGACATTGCCGCCCGCGGTGAGTGTAAGATCGCCGCTGACCTGGGCGCTGGTCACGCTGCCCCAGCTATCCGTCGTGAGTTCCAGCCCGCTGGCCTGCTGGCCCGACCAGCTCACGTCGTACGGCAGCGCATACGTGCAGCCGGCCGATGTGCTGAAGGCGAAGGAGCCGCTTCCAGCGCTGCTGACGTTGACGGTGCGGCCGCTGAAACTGACCTGGATGGCGCCGTCGAGCATCCCGTTGGTCACGGTCAGCAGCGAGGGCGCGTAAGTAACACTCTGGCCCGCCGCCAGCGTATACGTCGTGGCGGGCGGCTGCTGCGCGGCCCATAAGTTAATCCAGCCGGTCGCACTTTGCCCCTCCGCGTTGGTCACGGTGTAGCCCACGCTGGCGGAATACGCCGTGGGGCCGCCGACCGGCGAGATGTAGATCTCGCCATCCCTGAGATAGGCGCTGGCGCCCTCGCCGCCCTCCTGGACGGATGAAATGTGGAGACTGCCGCCGTCGGGATCCTGGGCGTTGGCCAGAAGGCTGTCGGCCGAAACGACCACGGAGTTCGGCACGTTGAGGCTGCTCATGGAAATCGGGAGCACCTCGCTCTGTACCACCGGTGCATGAACGACCGCGTTTACTTGCAGCACAATCGTGCCGGAGACGGCGGCCCAGTCGCTGTCGTATGCCGTGTAGCCGATGGAGTCGGTGCCGTGGAAGAACGGCGCCGGCGCGTACGTGAGGCTGTATTTCCCCGCCGCGGTGGAGATGTTGGCCTGCCCGTGCGCCGGGGCTGTGCTGATCTCGATGTACCGCGGCGAGGAGCCATCCTCCACATCGCTGAACAGCCCCGCCTGCTCGGGCGAAATGGTAACGCTGGCACCCTCGTTCACCTGAATGACCGGCGGTGAGGCCGGCGCGGTCGGCAGATGGTTGACCGGGCAGACGGTAATGCTCACGCCGGCGGTGGAGGGCGGCAGGCTGCCGTCGGTCACGGTGTAGAGGAAGCTGTCGGCGCCGGAATAATGCAGAGCCGGCTGATAGGTCACGTTGTGCCCGCTGACCGAAACGCTGCCATGCTGGGGCGGCGCGGCGATTGTCACGACGCCCGCCGGCGTGCCATTGACGTTCAGGTCGTTGGCCAGCACGTCGATGGTGACCGACTGGTCCTCGAGCACCACGGCCGCATCATCCACGGCGGTCGTGGGTTGTTCCTGGGCTATCACGGCGATACTGATGGCCGCCCGCGTCGAGCGCTGGCCGTAGGCGTCGGCGACGGCATATTTGAACGAATCATTGCCGAAGTAATTGGCGCTGGGCCGGTAGCGGATCTGCGTGGGCGAAAGAATCTCCGCCGTGCCGTGCCAGGGCGTCGACAGCGAATCGGGGGCAATGGCGCAGCCGGCGGCCAGCGCGGCGGCCAGGTCGATCACCACCCCATCGTTCTCGTTCACCTGGGCCTGCATCGCCGTGGCTTGCGGCAACGGCGCGTACACGTTCAGCCGGACCTGGGCCGTGGAATTGGTTGCGCCCCGGCTCAGGCGATAGGTAAAGCTGTCGGCGCCGAGAAATCCCGCCGGCGGGGTGTAGCTGAACGTGCCATCGGCGTTGACGGTCACGTGGCCGCTGCCGGCGTAGGAGTCCAGGCCGGCCGTGATGGTGGAGGTGGGCGCGCCCAGGACATCGTTCGTTTCCAGCGCGCCCGTAAAAGCCGCGCCCGCCGGCACGTCAAAGGAATCGTCGATCGCCTGGAGAACCACCGGCAGCACGGCAATGCTGGCCTGCGCCGTGCTTGTGGCCACGCCGTCACTTTCGGAATAGGTGAAGCTGTCCAGCCCCACAAAACCGTCTTCGGGCGCGTACGTAAAGCTGCCGCCGCTGAAAGTCAGTTGGCCATGGGATGGATTCGTCACCAGCGAAAGCGTCAACGGATCGTTGTCGCTGTTCAGGTCGTTGGCGAGCACGTTGCCGCTGATGGACTGGCCGACTGGCGTGCTGTAGTAGTCCGCCACCGCGTGCGGCGGCGTGTTGGTCACATCGATAACGACCGGAATGGGTCCAACGCTGGCCGGGCCGGAGGTGATGTAATAATTGAACGTCGCCTCGCCCACAAACCCGGCCGGCGGCACGTACAGCAGCGAACCATCGCCTGACGGCTCACGCTGCCCGCGGAAGGCGCGGTCCACCAAGCCAGCGAGACCGTGTCGCCGCTGTCGCTGTCGTAGTCGTTGGCCAGCACGTTGAGCGTTACGGGGTGATCGTGCGGCGTGGTGGCGTAATCCGGCAGGCCGACCGGCGGCGTGTCGGTGTACTCCACGTTCACCGGCGCGGGCGCTGACCATTGTGCGCCGTCGAACACCGAGTACGCGAAACTCAGCACGCCCACGAAGGAAGCGGGCGGCGTCAGCGAGAAGCTGCCATCGGACTGCCAGACCAGGGCCACGCCGTCGCCGTGGACGTTGTGGGTGTTATAAACCTGCACGCTCAGCGTATCCCCGTCGGCATCGGAAACGTTGGTAAGCAGATTGCCCGTCAATACCTGCCCGTGCGGCAGGTGGTAGTCATCGGGACAGACCCGCGGCGGAGAATTGGTGATGCTCAGGTTCACGATCGCCGCCACGCTATCGGCCACGCCGTCATTGACGACGTAGCAGAAGCTGTCCTGGCCCACGTAGCCGGCGGCGGGAATATAGGTGTAGGCCCCGCTGGACTGCACGGTCACGCTGCCGTGGGCGGCGGTGGCCGTGAGGCGGTAGGTCAAGTTGTCGCGGTCGACATCGTAGCAGCCGGCCGAGAGGCTGCCTGACAGCGTCCGATCGTGCCGAACGCTGAAATCATGGCGGGCGGCGACGGGAGCGGTATTGTCCACCTCCAGGTTCACCGTGGCCGGCGCGGAGAGGCCGGCGCCATCACTCAGTTGGTACGTGAAGCTGTCCGCGCCCACGTAGTGGGCGGCGGGCACGTAGCCGAATGAGCCATCCGCCGCCAACGTCACCAGCCCGTGCTGCGCCGGCTGGACCAGTTGGGCGGTCAGCGTGTCGCTGTCGAGATCGTAATCGTTCACCATGACGCCGCGATCCGGCGTGATGGCGAGCCCCTGATCGTGCAGCAGCCGGTAAGAATCATCCTGGGCCACCGGCAGGTTGTCGGTCACGTTGATGGTCACCATCACGGGATCGCTGGCGTGGCCCTGCGTGTCGACCGCCTCGTACGTGAAGCTGAACGTACCCACAGCGCCGGCCGGGGGGCTGAAGGTGAACGAGCCATCGCTGCCCAGGGCCAGCGTGCCGCCGGCGGGATCCGCGATGCGCTGAGCGGTGAGCGAGAGGTTGGAGGTGGACCAGTCGTTATTCAGCACGCCCTGTATCGCCGGCACGGTCAGCGTGCGGTCGTGCAGCACGCTGTAGGAATCCGGATACGCAATAATCGGCCTGGCGCCGACGATCAGCGTGAGCGTGCCCTGGCTGGTCGTCCAGCCATCACTGATGGTATAGGTGATGATGTCGGTGCCGGTGAACGAGCCGGGCGTGTACGTGAACGAGCCATCGGCCCGGAGCGAGTCGGCCCCGCCGTGTTGGCGGGCCAGCGAGGGCGTGGACGAAATCTCGGTCAGGCTGTCGCCGTCGGCATCGAAACTCTCGGCGGTCAGCCCGGCAGCGGCGGCCATATTGAGCGATGTTCCGGGCACAACGTAGTAGGTCATGTTGGCCGCAACGGGGGGCGTGTTCGTGATCGCAATCGTGGCCGTGGCGGTGGTGGAGGCCTGCCCATCGCTGACCCTGAACGTGAAGGCATCCTGGATGCCCACGGCGCCGCCGGCCGGCTGGTACGTGAACGAACCATCCGGCTGAAGAATCAGCGTGCCGTGCGTGGGCCCGCTGACCAAGACCGCCGACAATGAGTCGCCATCGACGTCCGAGGCATTCAGCAAGACGCCGGGCGCTAGGACCTTCAACAATTCCCCGGCGTGAACGCTGTAGCTGGACGCCGCAACAGTCGGGGCGTGGTTGACGGGGTTCACCGTCACGGTCACGCTGGCCTGGGCCTGGAGCAGGCCATCGCTCAGGGCGTAGGTGAACGTGTCGGTCCCATTGAAATACGCCTGCGGGGTGTACTGGAAGGAGCCATCGGCATTGACCGCGATGTTGCCGTGGCCGGCCGCACCGGTCAGCGAGGCGGACAACGAGTCGCCATCGGCATCGGTGGCGCCGGCCATCAGCGCGCCGGCGGGGGCGGAAAGAACTCCATCTTCGTTAACGGAAAATGCCAGATCCCCCGCCACTGGCGCGGAATTGTTCACCTGGAGCATCACGCTGGCCAGGTTGCTGGCGCCGAAGTCATCAACCACACAGTACGAGAAGAGGTCCTGGCCGACAAAGGAAGGGTTGGGCGTATACGTAAAGGTCCCCGCCGCGCTGTCCAGCAGGTGCAGCGTGCCGAAGGACGGGTACGTGAAGATCTGGATCGTGGAACCGGCACTGACGTTCTGATCGTTGGCCAGCAAACCCTGGCCTGGCTGGTCGATCGTCAACGTGCGGTCGTGCGCCAGCTCGTAGCTGTCATCCTGGGCCACCGGGCCATCGTGCGTGATAACGATCGTGACGGGGATCCAGTCGCTGACGGCCACACCATCGCTCACGCGGTATTTGAAAGTGTCGCTCCCCGTGCCGCCGGCAACGCCCCGATATGTGAATGTGCCATCCGGCGCGAAGGTGACAACCGCCCCGCTGGCGCATGGGCTGACGGCCACCACCTTCAGCGCATCACCATCGCCATCGGTCACGCTGGCCAGCAGCCCCTGGTCGGCCGAGGCAATCGTCAAAGCATCGCCGCTCGACTGGCGATCGAATCGGTAGGTGCTTTCCAGGCCGATCGGCGGCTGGTTGGTCACATCGATCGAGACCGTGGCTGGTGCGCAGGTCTTGACGCCGTTGGCCAGACAGTAGCTAAAACTGTCGCGGCCGACAAAGCCGGCGGCCGGCTGGTACGTGAACGCCCCCGTCTGCGGATTGAAACTCACCACCCGCCCCCCGGCCGCACAGGCCGAGAGGTTCACGACCTGCGCACTGGTGGCGCTGCCGGGCGTGCTGCCTGAAAGCAGCCCCAGGTCCGCCGTCACCGCCAGGGGCCGGTCGTGCACGACCGAATAGGCCTGGTCGCTGGCCGTTGGACCTTCCCGGTGAACGCAGACCGTAACGGCGCCCACGCCGCTCAGCAGACCGTCGCTGAGTTGATACTGGAAGCTCAGGGTGGCCACATCGTCGGCGGAAAAATCCTGCTCGCTCAACCCGGCGGGCATGACACTGAACGAGCCATCGGGCGAGATGTTCACGGCCGCCTTTTGAGGCGCTGTTCCAGACAGGCTGGCGCGCAGCAGGTCGCCATCCGGATCTGAATTGGATTGGACCAGCCCGTTGGCGAAATCCACCTGCAGATTCTGGCCGCAGTTGATATCGAAGGTCATATCCTGCGCCGCGGGGGCGTGCTCCTGGCCCGCCGGCCGCACATTGATGGTCACCGCGGCCACGTTGGAGTCTGCCTGGGTGTCGTTGACCAGATACTGGAAGCTGTCTTCGCCGGCAAACCCCGCCGCCGGCGTGTAGCAAAAGGTGCCATCGCCATTGAAGCTGAGCGTGCCGTGAGCGGCAGATGAGCCGGCAACCAGCCGCGCGGTCAGGGGATGGCCGTCGGCGTCGTAGTCGTGCGACAGCACGCCCTGCTCCACGCTGGCCGGCTGAAGAACCGCGCCTTGCGGCATGGTATATGTCACTTCCCCGGCCGTGGGCGGCTGTGCCACGTGGGCCACGGTCACGGTGACCGTGGCGACATTGGACGCTTGGGCGCCATCCCAGGCCACATAGGTAAAACTGTCGGTGCCGTGGAAATCGGCCATGGGACTGTAGGTCACCAAACCCGATGCGATCATGACGGTGCCGTAGCGGCCGTTGGTGGCCGACTGCACGCTCAGCGGCGCTGTCGGATTGCCCGGCCGGTCGTTGGCCAGCACGTCAATAGCCACCGGGGTATTCTCATTCGTGGCGGCGGTGTCATCCACGGCCAGCGGCGCCGTCGTCAACAGCAGCCGCTGCTCCAGCAGTTCCAGCTCGCCTTGCGGGATGCACGCAGGCACGCGAATGGACGACGCCCACCGAATAGACCACGCCCACAGAGATTTCAGTGCCGGCCCCGCCCAGCCGGCGGCGCCAAGGAAATGCCCCACTGCCATGTACGGTCTCCTCGTGGATGTGCACTCTTGCAGCGCGTAGGCGCGCCGCCGCCTAGACAGTCACTCGCACAACATCCGCAAACCAGCCGTCTCAACCCCGGGCAGGGAGGTGATGAATGCTGCTGGCCTTCGCCGATCTCAACCGCGCATGGGCGACCGCCCCAACCGCTGCCTGATCGCCCACCCCCGGGCCTCGACCCCGCACCTGCGGTCGTCAGCCACGCAGCCCGAGGGCACTGCATCGCCGTGATATGTCCTCTATTCTTTGACGGCCACAATTGTAAGAGCAAATCGGATTCTGTCAAGGTGATTTGACCGGTGATTGTCAATTCTTCCATGAAGAAAAAGCCATGCGGGAAGACATAAAAACACAAGTGGTTGTAAATTCAAAAGTTAAGATGGATCTCCTGTGCCGGCCGCCGCCGGGCATCGCATGGGGCGGCGCATTGCAACATTGACGATCCGCAAGACCGATTTATTTTCTTTGAGCGGACCCTTTTTTTCGGGTTGTTTATTTGTTGGCAAGTTCTTAGGCCGCATGTAAGATAGCCACAGTCGACCCTTTCAAAGGTCATTTCTCTATAGATTGTTGTGGGCGCATTCACGGAAGCGGATGGGCCCTGGGGTTGTGCAGGGATGTAGCACTTTCGTAGAGGCGGGCAGATCGGCCCAGAAATTGGATACCGGAGCAAGCGAAACCTCCGGCTACATGCGCACAATCCGGTCGCTCTGACCCCACACATCTTGCGTCAATGGGTGTAATGTTGAGTCGTGGAGGCGCAACCATGCCGACGGGCAAAGTGAAGTGGTTCGACAACGCCAAGGGCTTCGGGTTCATCCGCTGTGATGGGTACGAGAAGGATATTTTTGTCCATTACAGCAACATTGTGGCCGATGGTTTTCGCACGCTGGCCGAAGGTGACAGTGTCTCGTTCGACCTGGTCGAGGGCCCAAAGGGGCTCAAGGCCGAGAACGTCACGCCGGCAGCGGCCCCTGCGCCAGGCCCGGCGTGACAGGTCGACTGGACCGACCGCGAGCAGGCCCTGCGCCAGCGGCGCGGGCGGTTCAGGCGTAATGGATTAACGCACATCTGTTGTTCCGTCTGAGACGGACTGATCAGGTCTTGCTGAGATTGCGCGCCGAGCGGCCGCGCGCGTTATAAAACGCGGCCTAGCCCTCAACGGACAGGATGCGCCCCGCGGCAAGCTTGCCCGCGGCCGGCGCCGCGGCTGCCGGTGGCGCTTTAGGGGCGGGCATGGGGGGCGCTTTGGCGGGCCCGGCGGCTGGGACCGGAGCCGACGGCGCGGCCCTGCCGGCCGGGACAGAACCGGCCGGCGCGGAGCCGGCCGGATGGCGCAGGGACTCCAGGGCCAGCAGCCAGGTCTCGCGCTGGAAGCGCAACAGGCCCAGCGCCTCATCCAGCTTGGCCAGATCCTTCGTGACATTCGCATCAATCAGCAGCCGGTACACGTAGTTGTACAGGCTGGCCAACTTGCCGCACAACTCGGGGGCCACATCCGCTTTCAGGCTGGTGGACAGTTCCAGCACGATTTGCTGGGCGCGGAGCAGCCGGTCGTGGGTGGCGGCGATGTCGCGGGCCTCCATGGCGGCGCGGGCCTGCTCGCCAAAGCGGATGGCCCCATCGTACAGCATGGTCTGGAGCTGCTCGGGGCTGGCCGTCATGATCTTGGCCCGCAGGTATTCGTTTTGCGGTCGGTCGCTCATGCGTTAGCCCGTGGTGGAAGTAGAGGTCGAGCCGGTCGACGACGAGGTCGAGCCGGTCGACGAAGAGGACGACGTGGTGGACAGCGAGGAGGCCGTGCCACTCAGTGCGCTTAAGGCGCTGCTCTGGCTTTCCAGTTGGGCCAGGGCCGTCTCCATGTTGGCGAACTCGTTCACCAGTTGCTGGCGCTTGGAGGCCAGCAGCGTGTTCAAGTCGGTAATCCGGCTATTGAGATCCGTCTTCTGGTCGTCCAGCGAGCCGGTGATGCGGGCGATCAGACCGGTGTAGCTGTCGGTCAGGCTGCTCAGCATCGACTCGTACACCGCGCCGATGCCGCCGGTGCCGGTGACCGGCTGGTCGGTCATGGTCCCCTTGTACGTGGTCGGATCGGCGATGGTCGCGCCATTGGCATCCACTTTGATGGTATCGGGGGCCTGGGTGAACAGGTTGCTGACATCGTTCGGATCGCTGGCATAGGCATTGCGGAACGCGGTCTCGTCGAAACTGATCTGATTGCCGCCGGTGAAGCTGAAACCGACATCCGTCAGGTGCGTGTAGCTGCCGCTGACGTTCACTTTCTGCATGACCATGTTGAATAGCCGCGAACTGACGAGGTCGATCGAGGAATCGCCGAACAGCACGCCGGCCTTCTGCGTGGTCGGATCGTAAGAGGTCAGCGTATTGATGTTGCCGACGATGCTGTTGAAGTTGGTGGTGAAGCTCTTGAGCTGGCTGACGATGCTGTCGACATCGGTGCCGACGGTCACCGTGACCGGCTGGGCGCTGGTGCCGACCAGGTTGAACGTCATGCCCTTGATGGCGTTGTTGAGCTGATTGGTGCTGCTGGTCAGCACGACGGGGCTGGCGGCGCCGGGCGAGCCCATGTACACCAGCGCATCCTGCGGATCGCTGATGCTGGTGAAGTTCAGCGAGCTCGTGCCGCCGTCAAAGAGCACGCGTCCGGCGGTGCCGCTGATCTTGCTGCTCAGGACCATCCGGTAGGGGTTGGTGGCCGAGCCGTCGTTGATGACGCTGGCGGCGACATTCAAATTGGCGTCGTTGATCTTCTGGGCCACCGTCTGGAGCGTGTCGGTGGCGCTGATGTCCACGCCGCGGTGAAACGAGCCGTCCAGGTAGGCCTGGCCCTGCGTGGCCTTGCCCAGCAGCCCCAGGGCCGCGGCGGTGTGGCCGCCGTTCTCGGTGACGGTCAACTGGCCGGCGCCGCCGGAGGCATCTTCCAGGATGATGCCCGTGCCGCTGTCGTCGATGCGGGCGCTGACCTTGATGTCCGAGGCATCGTTATTGATGGTATTAATGACGTCGCCGACGGTCTGCTCGCTGTTCAACGTGACCGTCTCGGTGGCGCCGCTGGCGCTGGTGATCTTGAAGCTGCCGTACGGAAACGTCTGCTGACCCGGCAGTTTGTCCAGGGCCGTGGCGGTGGAGATGTACTGGAGCTTGGCGTCGCCACCATTGATCTGGGTGATGCCGGGATTGGCGGTGGGATCGACGGCGATGCACAAGGTAGTGGCCACATTGCCGGTGACATCGGAGATGCTCAGGTTGCCGGCGGTCGAGCCGCTGGTGTCGGCGATCTGGATGCCCGTGCCGGCGGAATTCAGGCTGGCCTGCACGTGGACGGTGCCGTTGTTGTTGATGGCCTCGATGACGTCCGACAGGCTCTGGGCCCCCGACAGGTCCAGTTGAATGCTGTTGCCAGCGCGGTCCTGCAGGCTCACCGTGCCCATGGTCATGCCGGCTGTGCCGCCCAGGTCGCGGGTCAGCACGCTGTCGAGCTTGGGGATCAAATCCTTGCCGACGGCCGTGCCGGTGAAGACGCCCTCGATGCCCAGGTCGGTGGCAGCCTGGCTGGTGCCCACGTTCTCCACGCCCAGGTGGCCGCCTCCGCCGCTGGTGTCGGTCAGCGTGAGACCCTGCCCATCGGCGCTGATCGCCGCCGTCAGCTTGCCACCATTGGCGGTGGAAGCCGTGTTGATGGCCTTGATCACGTCGCCGATGGTGTGGGCGGTATAGTCCACGGTGTCGCTGTTGCTGGTCACCGTGCCGTACAGGTTCACGGTAAAGGCGGTGCCGTCGCTCAGCGTGAATTTCAGATCGCCGCCGCCGGCCGCGCGGCGGACACCCAGGCCGTCATTCAGCGCATTCAGCGAGGTGCTGTTCGAGATGTAGTTGACGTTGCTGCCGGTCAGCGTGTCGCCGGCGATGCTGCCGGCGATGCCCAGGTTGGCGGCGGCCTGGCCCTGGCCCTGATCCGCCACGGTCAGAGCGCCCGAGCCGCCGGAGGTATCGTGCAGCACGATGACCCCGTTGGACACCTGCGCCCCCACGGCGGCGTCGGTCTGGCTGTTGATCGCCGACAGGACATCATCCACCGTGGCGGCGCTGCTCAGGTCCACGGTGGCGGTGTTGCCGCTGCGGTCGGTGATGCGAATGGTCCCGCGGCTGACCCCCGCCTGGCCGTTGAGAAAACTCAGGGAGGTGGACGGGGCGACTTGGCCGTAGCCGGTGTCGAAATGCAGCGTGCCGGCGCCGACGGCGCTCTGGTCGCTGTCGGTCATGCCGCCCGAGATGAGCTGCTGCGTCTGGGCCAGCCTCCGGACGGTGAACTGGTACGTGCCCAAAGCAGCCGTCGAGTCGGCCGTGGCGGTCATCGTGGTCTGGTCGCTGGAGTTGACGGTGCGGGCGTTGAACGTCTTGGCGTCTTTGAGCGTCGTGGCCGTGGACTGGAGCCCCAGCAGGCTGGCCGACAGGGTCATCCACGCCGTGCGCTGCGTGTCCAGGCCGGCGACGCGGTTCTGGAGATCGGTGACCGGCTGCTGCTCAATGGCCATCAACTGGTCAACGATCTGGCCCGTATTGATGCCGCTGACCAACCCTACACTGCTGGTTATGCCCGTCATCGCCAGCTCCTTGGGACATCCTGTCTGGCGCGCTTACCGCACACTCCGTGCGCAGCGCCAGCGCCACGTCCTCTTATGACATCGGCCTGCCTGCTGTACGGGCTTTAGAAGGGTTTGCCCTGTGCCGCCTTTGCCGCCTGCGCCAGGGCCGCGGCGGCGAGACACGGTCGATTCAATCGATTTAAATTCTGTATTATTAGCCACTTAACCCTCGATGCCTGACGCAGGCCGCATTCTCGCTACCGCCCGAATCGCCCGTAAATCTGCCACAAACCACATTCTTAGTGAAGTCGGACCCTAAGCAGGTCGAACGACTGCAGGACGGCCGTGCAGTCCTTAGCCGCCTGGTAATGCCCATTTGTGGGCAGGGCCCGGATGACCCGGGCCACAGTGGAGCCGGGGAATGGCAGTATCGCCAAGCAGTCTGGTGTATGTCAGCGGCATGAGCGACCTGTTTGACTTGGACTGGTCGCGCGGCCGCCTAACCATCAAGCGCGCCCTCGACTGCCTGCTGACGTGCGTCCTGGCGGTGGTGTTCCTGCCCCTCATGCTGCTGTGCGCTGCCATTATTCGCCTATCCAGCCGCGGGCCGGTGCTGTTGCGCCAGACCCGCCTGGGCAAAAACGGCAAGCCCTTTGCCATGCTGAAGCTTCGAACCATGTACGTCGACGCCGAGGCCAACAGCGGCCCGGTGCGGGCCAGCCACTGCGACCAGCGGGTGCTGCCGGCCTGCCGGTGGATGCGCCGCAGCCACCTGGACGAGATCCCCCAGCTCATCAATGTGCTGGCCGGCAAGATGTCGCTGGTGGGCCCGCGGCCGGAGCGACCGGAAATCGCCCAGGAGATTTATCAGCGGCTGCCGGAGTTCCGCCGCCGCCTGCAGGTTCGACCCGGCATCACCGGCCTGGCCCAGGTGCGCAACGGGTACGACACCTGCATGGACGCCATCCGCCACAAGCTGCAATACGACCTGGAATACATCCGCCGACGCAGTTGGCTGCTGGAAGTGGGCATTCTGCTGAGAACCCTGACGAAGTTTTACGATCCGTCGGCACGCTAGGGCGGGGTACACGATGATGCAAACGAAAACGCAATCCGATGATGTCGCACGGGGTAGCCTGGCCCATCCGGGCTGGGTGATCCTGCTGGCGATGGCCCTGGCGGCCCCGCTGGCCGGCTGCGCCACCAACCAGGAGTCGCTGATCAAATTCCTGGTCTCGGCCCAGAAGGCGTCCAAGCCCTCCAGCGAGTATCGCATCATGCCGCCCGACGTGGTGGTGATTAACGCGATGCCCACCGAGGAGTACGTCAACCGCGCCGTGTGCGTCGGCCCCGATGGCAAGGCCTTCCTGCCGCTGGTCGGCTCGTTCCAACTGGCCGGCAAGACCTCCACCCAGATCGCCGCCGAGCTGACGGAAAACCTCCGCGATTACTACCAGGACGTGCAGGTGACCGTCTCCATAGCCGAATACCGCAGCCAGAAGTACTACATCCTGGGCGAAGTCACTCGGCCCGGCGTGTACCCCTACACGGGCAACGACAACCTGCTCGGCGCGGTGGCCAACGCCGTGCCCACGCGGCTGGCCTGGCCCGAGCGGATCTACGTGGTCCGCGGCCTCCACCCGGTGCCCGGCGAGAACGGCATCGAGGTCGATGCCCAGGGCCACCTGGACGGCAAGCCGCAGCGCATCCGCGTCAACCTGATGGAGATGGCGGCCGACGGACATCTGTCGGCCAACCTGGCGCTGGCCCAGGACGACGTCATTTACGTGCCGGCCAACCCGTTCGCCAAGGTGGGCCTGGCCATCCAGAACCTGCTGCTGCCGGCCACACCGGCGGTGTCGGCGGTGGGCTTGCCGTACCAGATGAAGGACAGCGCCAATGGCACGTACTTGTACAACAACGGCGCCACCCCCGCGCCCGTGAGATGACCGAGGTCGGGTCCGGCGCCCAGCACCGGCCCGGAAGGACCCTTGAGGCATGAGCCGCCCATGACACACGTGAAAACGCAACTGAGCTTCGCGGATTATGCCGGCATCGTCTGGCAGCGGCGGCGAACCGCCCTGCTGGCGGCCGGGCTGTTCGCCTGCATCGTGTTCATCGCGTTCAACTGCCTGCCGCGGCAATACACCTCCACCGCCATCTTCGAGCGCCACGGCGATGTGGTGTCCGCCCAGACCGAGCAGTACCTGCCGGCCAGTTTCAGCACGCTCAAGCCCATGCTCAGCTTCGAGTTGATCGGCACCCAGGCCGTGCTCACCGCTCTGGAACAGGTGGGCTGCGCCGAGCGCATGCCGCGTGATGCCGGCGGCCATCTCACCACCGACGCCGAGGCCGCCCTCACCCGCACCGCCGAGAAAATCAGCGCCGACCTGCACCTCAAGTGGCTGGTCAACTCGGCCAACCTGGACACCATCTCCGTCAGCCTCACCAGCGGCGACCCGGTGCTCACCGGCTCGCTCGCCAACCAGTTGGTCAACAACTACATCGCCAGGACGCGCTCCACGCTGCTCAACCAGCTCACCGAAAGCACCGTGTTTCTGGATGAGCGGCTCGCCACGGCGCAGGACCGCCTGGGCGAGGTCCGCGCCAAGCTGCGCGACTTTTCCGCCGCCCATCCCAACATGACGCCGGCCAACCCGCAGAAGCTCTCCGACCAGATGCGGGAGCTGGACGTGCAACTGGACGACCTCCAGCAGCAGCGCGCCGACTGGGAGTTGCGGCTGAACCTGCTGGCCGAGCAGGCCCAGGGCGCCGACAGCCACACCTCGCCGGAGTACCAGGAAATCGCCAAGCGCCTCAGCCAATACCAGGAGGCCCTGGCCGATGCCCAGAACGTGCACGGCATGACCGAGCGCCACCCGCGGGTGCTCAAACTTCAGCAGTCCATCGAGCAGGCCCGCAAGCAATTGGCCGACCTGGACGCCTCGCACAGCGCCGCCGCCCCCTCGCCCGCCGCCGCGGCGGCCCTGGAGGATGTGCAGGCCTCGCTGCGCCGCGTGGATACGCTGGCCTCCCGCAAACGCCAGCAGCGCGAGGAGTTAGCCAAGGCCCAGGATAACGCCCTGCCGGCCATCAACGAGTACGAACGCATCAACGGCCAGATCCAGGAAACGGAAAACGAAATCGCCCTGTGGCAGCGCGGGCGGGCCACCGTGCAGATGGCCCTGGAGGCCGAGCGCAACGGCACGCGCACCCACTTTAAGCTGATTCACCCGGCCGCGGCGGTCTTCAAACCCACCTGGCCGGCGTTGTGGCATGTGTTCTTCATCGCCTTGGTGGGCGGGGCGTGCGTGGGCGTGGCGGCGGCCATCGCGCTGAGCCGTCTGAGCCGCTCGTTCAGCACGCCGGCCGAGGCCGCCACGGCCTTGGCGCTGCCGCTCTTGGGCGTGATCGGGCCGATTCTCTCGCCCGCCAGCCGGCGCCTGGCCAGCCTGCGGCGATACGTGCTGGTGCCGGCGACCGTTACGCTGGTGCTGCTGGTGATGACTGTTTCCGCGGCCAGCATTGTGCTGGCCACGCATTACCCCGGCCAATACGTGCAGCTCCGCCAGCAGTTCATCCCGACCGCGTGGTCCGGACTGCGGCAGATGCTGGGCGCGGGCTAGAGCACCGAACGATTGAGATGTCATATTCAGGCGTCGGCGAGACCAGGATGGCCAGGAAGAAAACCGATGGCGTATTCCTCATATGCTGAGGTTTTTCTGACGCCGCCAGCCGCCGTCGCAGCCAGCCTGAATGTGACAGATCAAGAGTGAGTTGCTCTAAGGTATATTCTCCAATGCCAGCCAAACATTGCGGAAGCCAGAGCGTTTATGCCGAAGAGAATGAAGTCGCTGGTGCGTCGAGATTATGGCCGCACCGCCGTTGTCCATTGGTGATGAGCCGCCCCGGCGGCTGCTGAGAAAAACGTGTCGCAAGATCTGAATAAATCCGGCCGTCCGACGTCCAGCGAAAGCCCGCCCACGGTGCAGGTGGTTTCGCTGGCCGCCGCCGCCATGGCGGATGCCAAGCCGCGCCCAAAGACCGCCACCAAGCCGCCGCACGCTAGCGCCCAGCCGTCGACTTCCGCCGCCGCACAGTCGCCCGCTTCGCCGGCCGCCCCACCGTCGCCCTCGGCGGCTGCCCAGGCGCCGCGCGGAACCGCCGCGCCGGCCCGTCCTGCGGCCGCACCGGCCGATGCGCCCGGCCAGATTGCCCAAAATGCCGCCGCCGCGGCTAGTCCGCTGGACATTCCCGCCGCCGAAGGGGCCAGCGCGGGCCAGGAAAGCCAGTTCGGCCAGCCGTGGGAGATTCCCACGCCGGTGCGGCTGGACCACGGCACGATCAATGCGATGGTCGTGACCTGCCACAAGCCGCGCAGCCAGGCCTCCGAGCAGTTCCGCCAGCTCCGCACCACGCTGATCCGCCTGGCCGACCGCGGACCGGTGCGCTGCATGATCACCTCCGCCCAGCCGCGCGAGGGCAAGACGGTCATGTCGGCCAACCTGGCGTACTCCTTCAGCGAACTGGCCCAGAAGCGAACGTTGCTGATCGACTGCGACCTGCGTCGCGGCCGCCTGGCCGACCTGCTGGGCCTGCCCAACGAGGTGGGCCTGGGCGAGTTGCTCAGCGGCCGCTGCACCGCCGACGACGCCTGCCGGCCCGTCGGCCGGCCGTCGCTGCACGTCATCACCGCCGGCCGGGCCGACCTGGACGCGATCGGCCAGCTTTTCGGCTCGACCGCCGCCCAGACGGCCATGCGCGAGCTGATCGGGCAGTACGATTACGTGCTGCTCGACACGCCCCCGGTGCTGGGCCTGGCCGACACGGGCATGCTGGGCTCCTGGGTGGATGTGGCCCTGCTGGCCGTGCGCATCAACAAGACGCCGCGCGCCCTCATCGACAAGGCCGCCCACGTCCTGACCAGCGCCGGCGTGAACGTGGCCGGCCTGATCGCCGTGGATGCGCAGGCCCACGATGCCAAAAACTACTACGCCGGCTACGCCTACTACGGCTAAGGCCCCCTGCCGCCGCCGCCACGCCTTCGTCGCTATTCACTTTTCAAGTTACGCTCGCCGGCCGGACGCAACTCCGGTCGGGGTCGGAGGGAATTGCAAATTGCTGAATTGTGCTTCGACTTCGCTCAGCACCCTGAGCCTGTCGAAGGGCAAATTGCAAATTGAACGGCCGGAGGGAATGACCCCTCTCCCTTGATGGGAGAGGTGGGCCTTCAGGCCCGGCCTGCCCGGCGTAGCTTCAGCGAAGCCGGGTGAGGGTGTCGCGCAATGGCCGGATTGGGCTTCCCCACGAATGG